>JBDTZF010000122.1:0-7771 GCA_040005265.1 Verrucomicrobiota bacterium | reverse complement strand
CCATGGGTACCTGCTTGATCGCTGCAGCCCTTGGAGCCGGAAATCAGAATTATCAGACCGCCCTGATCTTGCTTTCTTCCTTGGCGGGTGTCGCAACATTTTTTGCCGCGCGCGAATTCTGGCTGACGGCAGGCGTTGCCGGGGCGCTTCTCTATCTGTTCTTTTGCAATCTGGTCATGCTCCAATGGCTGGTCGTGTTTATGGCAGAGACGCCCGCTTATACCTTCGCGTCGTTGAGTTTCGCGTTTCTGTTAGCGGGCTTTCGTCGGCGCTCGTTTGTGCAGACTTTGTATGGGTTTGGACTTTTGCTCATTGCTTTATCCGCGCGCCCAGGCGCCATGTTTGCAATTCCTCTCCTCGGCATCTATCTGATTTACGCTTTTAGCAATACTTGGCGCCAAGCTCTTCGAAACGGCGCCATGGTTTCGCTAGTTGCCATTTTGCTGTTGAGCTGGAGTCCGCTCCTGGTTCGGAAAATTTCTCCGGGAGGCGAATCTCAAGGCGAGCTTTCCTACACTCTTTATGGGTTGGCAGCTGGGGGGCTAAGCTGGAAATATGTCTTTGATCAGCACCCGGAGATCATGCAGATCGCCAGCGAGGGAGAACGCGCTCGATATGTTTACTCGCTGGTCGGGCATCAGTTTTCGGCTGATCCGGCTCTCTTCTTCTCTTCTCTTGTTCGAGCGTTTGGCATCGCGTTACAACATCCCGCGTCGGTGTTTTTTGGTTTGGTCCTTTTCATACCTTCAGAGATTCCAGCGATCCTGGCTCTGATTGCGCTAATGTTGCTCCTCCCGCGCGCCTTCGGCCGAGGCGGACCGTTGACGTTCTTATTTTGGATTGCCGTAAGCGTTTTGTTTTCGGCGCCATTTCTGTTTGACGCGGGGTGGCGAGCCTACATGGCGACGCTTCCATTTCAGCTGGGCATGTCCGCCGCAGCCCTTCCTCTTGCGCTGCGGTGGACTCGGAGGGCCCAGGAGCGCATCTTGTCCAAAGACGTTCTTCACGATTCACTGCTATGGCGTCGGAGCGCTCTCGGATTCGCGATCCTTCTGCTGGGCGCAGTTACCGCTTTCCCGCTGTTGGCTTGGGCCAAGCCCCATGCCGAAGTGAAATCTTTGATCGCCCGCGAGGGGAATGGCAGTTGGCAGGACGAGCTTCTTTTTTATAATCCGGGTTCGGGAATTCTGATTGGAGCGGAAAGCCAGATTCCCGGCGTGCTCAGCGTCCCTATGGAGTCCGTCATCCACGCGGGCGACTTTGCAAGAGACCTTCGGCCTTACTATTACGTGAAGCCGGGAAACTTCATGTATTTCGCCCAGTTTCTTCAGCGACCAAACGATGGCGTCTACGTCCTTTTCGATCGAGTCCCGGAAACACGTCCCGGATATCTAAAGGTTAGCGTGCGCCTTCTCGAACAGGGCGGGGGTTTTTTCCTCTACCAGGCAGAAGCTTCAGCCGAATTGAGTCTTGATTCGAATCGTGATAGCGGGAGTAGGCCGCCTAGCAACCCTTAAGATCTTTGCTCGGAGTCAACGCCTGGTATCGTTTCGCGAACCAACGTTTCAAGACCTTGGGCGACATTACGCCAGGAGTAGTTAGCTCTTACGTGCTCGCGAGCCATTGAGCCCATTCGCAGGCGCTGCGAACGTTCATGGAGAAGGCGATCGATTGCTCCCAAGAATGAGTCCGGCTGTTGAAGATCGAAAAGCAATCCAGTTTCACCGCTAAGGACAAGTTCGTTATTGCCGGGCACATTGCTGGCAATCACGGGTAAACCACAGGCCATGGCTTCGAGCACCACATTCGGCATACCTTCATAGAGTGACGGATTGACGAGACAATCGACGGACTGATAAACACGGAGTAACTGGTCGCGCGTGAGCCATCCGTGCCAGACAACTTTCGTGGCAATGTCGAGTTTTTGGGCAAGCGAGCGCAAGTGCGCTCTCTGAGGGCCATCTCCTACGAGATGCAACTCGAACGTTCCGGCTGAAAGCCGCGCAATTTGCTTAAGCAGAAACGTAAGGTTCTTCTGTTCCTGAAATCGGCCAACGAATAGAATGCGAAGTCGATTCGAAGAAAGTTCGGAACTTGGTCGAAAGAAATTTGTATCGACGCCGTTTGGAATTACTCGAACCGGAATTTTGTCGGCTTGTTCTGAAAGTCTGCGCAAGCCCTCGGAATTGGCCACCACCGCTGCAGCTTGTTCTAAGATGTGGCGTCTAAGCGGAGCAATAAACTTATGTATGCCATCGAGTTCCGGGACCAAACCAGGTACGTCCCCCCCCCGCAGCGAGACTAGATACGGCAAACCAGCAAACATATTTGCCGCCAGACCGATCGGACCGGAAGGCAACGTAAAGAACACAATCAACGCGTGGGGACGGCATTTGATCAGAAGAAACGGCAGCAAGAAAAATGCTGCGATCATAAAAGTCAGCATTTCGAAAATGTTGGATCGATCGAGTCGCTTGCGAATGCATCGGATCCGCCGAACTACCACGGAATCTTCGGTCGTCGAGCGTGGGAGTTTTCCGTAATGGCCGGTTAGCACCGAGACATCGTGGCCGAGGGCGGAGAGACTGCGTGCGGTTTCGTAGCTGGCCGTTGCCGCTCCGCCGCCTACCGGCGGATATTCATGGTTCACGAGGAGGAATTTCACCGGACGCGTCCGCCGAATTTCCAGGAGTTGCCGTTTCGAAACACGATGTAAGAGCTTTCCGGCGCCACCCCTGGGTGGGTGAGCCAAGATTGTACGGTGGGCTTGTCTATGTACGCTGTCCGTGGGGCGACGAGTTGGTCGAATGCGACATGGTGGAAGAATGAGAATGGTCGCTGCGCGATCCAAAGGCTGTATTCGAAAAGAGGCGCTTGGTGAAGAGATTTTATGGCGCGCATTTTCTGCAAAGATTTTGCATAAACGAAATAGAGGGCCGCTAGCGGCGCAGCGATTAGATACTTGGTTAGAATCCACGGCAATCGGGACGTGATTCTCCGAATCGGATCAACGATACGGATGATTATGTCATTGCCTTCACGCGCGTAAACCCAGCAGTGAAATCGTCCTCCCGGTTTGGCGTTGGCAATGAGTGATTCGAAACCCTTGGTCGGATGTTTGAGATGGTGAAGAACGCCGATGCTGTAAACGACATCAAAGGTGCTACCCGAGAATTCGGTCAGATCCGCCCGAATGATCGAGTAATTTCGATAACCGGTCTGGCGCATATTCTTCAGTGCGGCTTCGGTTGACGGGCCAAGATCCACCCCTGTGATCTGAGATGGATTCCACTTGGTGAGGTGAACGAGCAGGCTCCCGTTTCCGCAACCCAACTCGAGAACAGATTTTCCTTCAATGTCCTTCTGCGTGATCGGAGCGAACCAATCTTCGAATTGCTCGAAAGTGTAAATGGAACCGGTTGGAAGGTGCGTCCATGATTTCGCAAAGGCTTCGGCCGTTGTCTGGTCGTCTTTCATTTAGATCGCGAAGCAGAACGCGTCTTGCGGGCCTGCTGCCACTTACTGAGCGCGTAGAAATTCCATAGGAATGCTTTTTCATCGGATCGGCCCGAACGGTGAGCTGCGATTTTCCTTTCAATGAATCGGGCATTTAGTGACTCAAATTCCGTATCCTCAATTTGCAAATCGCCTGTCTTAAACCACTCACCTACCGGTGTGCCGAATCCCTTTTTTCTGCGATACAGAATTTCGTCTGGTAGAATGCCGGTTAGTGCTTTCTTGAGAAGATATTTCGTCGTGCCGTTGCGAAACTTGTAGCGATTCGGGATGCGCCGGACAAAATCGACAAGATCGATATCGAGAAACGGTGCGCGCACTTCCAAACCATGCATCATGCTGGCACGATCGACTTTCATCAGGATGTCGTCCTGCAAATAAAGCTTGGTGTAGAACTGCAGGGTCTTGTCGACTAAATCCTGCTGCGGACAATTCTCCCATTGCTCGATTGCCTCGGAGTAAACATCTTCGAAGTCGATGGGTTCGCTAAACAGGTCCTCCAGTCCGTTACGATCAAGCGGCGCCATCCAAACTGGCAGCCAGAATCGTGAAGGATAATCGAGTCCCCGCAGAGTGCGTTTCATTTTGAAGTCAAATGACATGCTCGCGTGAGATACTGGTAACCGTTGAAAGAGCGCCTTGATGGCCGCGTGGGCTGGCCGGGGAAAAACGGCCCGGTACATTTCGGCCGCTTTTAGTGCTAAGAAGGGATCGTAGCCGGCAAATAATTCATCTCCACCATCTCCACCGAGAGCAACAGTTACATGTTTTCGGGTAAACCCGCTCAGGAGATAAGTGGGCAGGAGAGAGTTGTCGCCAAGCGGCTCGTCCATTTGGGTCAGGCATTCGTCGATCAAATCCCGCGCTCGAGCCGGCGATAAAGCTTCCGCCCGGTGATCTGTCCCGAATTTCGCGCTGACGCGCTTTCCAAATTGTGTTTCGTCAAAGCTTTTCTCGTGAAAGCCGATGCTGAAAGTTTTGAGTTTGCCGTCGCCGACGTGCCGCGAAGCAAATGCTGTCACCGCCGCCGAATCGATGCCTCCGCTCAGGAAGACGCCAACTGGAACATCGACAATTAACCGGCGTTTGACTGCGCGCTCGAGTAGTTCTCGCAACTGCTCGCCCCACTCTTGTTCCGGATGACGTGGAATCTTCTCAAACGGTTCGAGAAGGAGGTCCCAATATTTCTCGATTCGAAAATCAAGCGAGCGGGCATCGATAATCAATGAGCAGCCGGCCGGCAATTTCTTCACGCCCTCAAGGATCGACATCGGCGATGGAATGTATCCGTAGGCGAAATATTTCTGTAGCGCGCGACGAGAAATATCTCGCGGAACGTTTGGATGCGCCGTGAGCGCGGTAAGTTCGGAAGCGAAGACAAGCCCGTTATTTCGACGCGCATAGTAGAACGGCTTTTTCCCGAATCGATCCCGGCTGCAAAATAGTTGTCCGCGCTTTGCGTCGTAGAGCGCGAACGCCCACATACCATTGAGACGCGCCGGCAATCCAGTTCCCCATTCGCGATAGCCAAGCAGTAGCACTTCGGTGTCGGAGTGATCACTTTGGAATTTGTGGCCGAGCTTCTGCAGATCGGCGCGCAGTTCGCGGTGATTGTAAATTTCTCCGTTGAAAGTGATCACAAGGTCGCCGTCGACGGTGCGCATTGGCTGATGGCCACCCGGCAGATCAACAACAGCAAGTCGCCGATTGGCCAAATGAACTGGTGGGTCGACCGAGCTCCACGTTCCGGAATCATCCGGTCCGCGATGCACTAGAAAAGCACTCATCCGAGCTAGATCGGTGGCCGATCCGGAGCCGAGGAATCCACAAATACCGCACATCTTCTTCGAGCAACCAGTTTATGGCGAACGCGGTGGCGAGTGAGTCTCAGTGTCGTTAACCGTTGAGTAGGTTGGCTTGTTCTGTGATTCGTAATAGGTACGGACGAGCAACTCGGCCAGAAGACCCATTAGAAAACACATTGCGCCAGTGATCATCGCCATCACAAAAAGCAGCGGCAACGGAGTTTGGATAAATGATTTCTCTCCGGAAAACTTGTAGTAAAGAGCGGCTGCCCCTGCCACCCCGCCCATCGCCACACTGAAGAGGCCAACCGTTCCAAAGACATACATTGGCCGCTGCCCGAAGCGATGCAGAAAGACGACCACCATAAGATCCAGTAGGACTTTTGGAATTCGCTTGAGACCGTAATGGGAAGCGCCGTGACGACGCGGATGATGCCGGACGGGGACCTCGGTTACCCGCGCGCCGTTCCAGTAGGCATAAATGGGAATGAACCTGTGCATCTCGCCATACAACTGCACGCCTTCGAGTGCACTGCGGCGATATGCTTTCAATGCACAACCGTAATCGTGCAGGTGGATCCCAGAAGCAGCCGAAATGAACTTGTTAGCCAAGCGGCTGGGCAGATTTCTGCGCAACGGTGCATCTTGTCGATCTTGTCGCCAACCGGACACGACATCGAAACCCTCGTCGAGCTTATCCAGCAGTTGCCGAATGTCCGCGGGATCATTCTGGAGGTCGCCATCCATAGAGATCAGGATTTCACCTTTGGAAAACCGAATGCCAGCCATTAACGCCGCGGTTTGGCCACTGTTACGCCTCAGTTGAATCACTCGAAGCTGCGTCCGGTTGAGCTCCCTCAAAACATCAGCGGTGGCATCGATACTCCCGTCGTCAACCACCACCACTTCGTAGTGCAGGTCCAGGACGCTGAGATTCTCAAATACCGCCGGAAGCAACATTCTCAGGTTCTCAGCCTCGTTGTGGACTGGGAGGATTATAGAAACGAGCTCGGATCGCATACGGAAAGGATTCGTATCCCCAGCTACGTGTCGGCGCAAATCTCACCGGGCAGGCGGATTCGCGGATATTTCGAAAGGCTCCAGAAAAGAACGCACAGGGATAGTAATGAGAGGGTGGCACCGGCGTACAAGAGGGGAGGTCTATAGTGCAGTCTTACATCATGCTCGCCGCCTTCCAAGGCGATGCCGAGCAGTCCAACGTCTACCCTAAAGGTTGATGCCACTCGCCCGTCCACGTGGGCATGCCAGCCGGGATCGAATGGCATCTGCAGCACCAGAATACTCTTCCCATCAGTGCGCGCCGTACCTGTGATTCGGGTCTGGCTAAACGACCGGATCGTGAAAGCAGTGGCGCGTCGGCTCGCAACAATGTCGGGAAGTGCCGTTTCGATCATCCTCCGCTTTAACTCCTCGCCACTGAGATGCGAGAGACCTCGCCCGTTGGCGACGTTCTTATCCGAAAGCACGACGGAGTGCATGAGTGCCAGCGGCTTCGCCCAATCACTTGGCAGTTGAAGAAATGTATCTTCCGAAATGTATTGATGGAACGCTAGTCCGAACGGCAGGAAGAGCTGATTTCGGAATAGATAAATGTTTCCGTACGACCGAACGAATTCGTAATAGTCCGCGGCCTTGAAAGGTTCCGGTTGCTTTGTCAGCACGTATTTTTCACAGGCGAAGGTGGAAAGCAACGGGTGGGCGATCAAGCCCCTGCACCAGATCGTCTCCGAAACGTCGTGATCTTTAGAAATCGCATCGACGGCCATCAGGAATTTGATGTAGTTGAGGCTGTTGAAGGAGCTGTAGGACGATGTCCCGTAATAGCCAAAGACCATCGCATCGTTGTAACTGATAAGGACGGAAGGAGTCGACGGCCACACCTTCCTGATCCGATAGAAGGGTCTGTCGTTCGCTTGGAGCTCGCGAATCACATCAACCGTTTTATCGTTATAGCCGACTCGTTCCCTTAGTTGCTGCTTGGTGACGGTGGGATGATTGGAAACAGTGATTCCATCGAAATAAACAAGCTCGATCGTTGCCAGCGCCAAGATCGTCCACCCGACGATGTTTTGTTGTTTCATGATCTGCCCGATCACCAGCAGAACCGCATATCCGCCGAGGAAGATCGCTGCCGCCTGCCGGAGGGCCGGATCGATAACGCCCTGTATTTGATTTACCGGCAGGTAAAGGAACCCAAGCAACGCGAATAGCGTTATGCCCAAGGTCCCAAAATCAAGGCTACTGCCCTCCATGTAACGGGAAAAAGCCGTCATGCTCAACAGCCAATCGGCAAATGTCTTGAATCTTGTGACGCTTGAACGCTGCATCAAGTGCCGTCAATTTGTCGCCGTTATCGTTTTTGCCCTGAGATACCAAACGAATAAACTTGCGCGTCATTTCGCGCGCGGTTGTCTCGGTCGGGCTTCGGA
>JBDTZF010000121.1:0-7827 GCA_040005265.1 Verrucomicrobiota bacterium | reverse complement strand
AACAAAGAACAGTGTCCCTGGGTTTACGAAAGTGAAAACTTCAAAGCCCAGTCGGGAAATCGAGAAATTCCCATGGCAGCTTGAATCGCTTCGCCAAATGCGCGGCCAATGCTTTTACGCCGAACGTTTCGGTCGCGTAATGGCCGCCGAGCAAGAGATTGATTCCAATTTCCTCCGCAGCGATGGCGGCCCAGTGCGGGGCTTCGCCGGTGATGAAGGTATCGACGCCTTGGGCCGCCACCCTGTAAATTTCCGAGCCGGCTCCGCCGGTAACGATCCCGATCGTGTTCGTCTTTTTGGGGCCAAAGTTGAACGTCTTGACCGGGCCGCCCACTGCGCTTCGAAATTTCCCGGCGAGTTCGTCTCGCATAGTCGACGCGCGCGCCTTCAACCCGACAAGTTGGCCCTTCTCTTCCAGGAACGCTGTTGTCGATCGTATTTCAAGCGCGGCGGCGAGCAGGGCGTTGTTCCCAATTTTCGGATGCACATCGAGAGGCAAATGCGCGCTGTAGAGCGCTATGTCGTCTTGGAATGCGATGCCCAATTGTTTATGCAATGAGCCGGTCACCGATTGCAAACCAGGCCAGAACAAACCGTGATGCACCACAAGAAGATCGACATCTTTGCTGGCGGCTTCTGTCAGGCTGCGTGACGACACATCTACGGCTGCTCCAATTTTCGTGACGCGCCCGGAACTTTGGATCTGCAGACCGTTCATCGCATTCGGCCAATCGCCGATCAGGGGAATGCGCAGATAGTCGTTGGCATAGGCAACGATTTCGCCGAGAGAATGCGGACCTTTCATTTCTTGTCGAGCGTCCAGGGGCGGAAATAATCCAGTAGAATTAAGCGGCCCGGAAGCGAGCCGCCCTGGTAATCGCGGACGATACGTGGTGAGTCGGTAAGAAGCCCGAAGTGAAACCCCGCATTAAGCGGCCGGAAAAAATCATCCTGATGACTTGGGAATACGTAACGCGGCTGCAATCCCCGGACGAAGCCCGAAAATCGGGCGCGCGAATCGGGAAGGGCGACACCCAGAATGGCCAGATCGACAGGCGCAATATTCGCCGGCGGCAACACTGCGGGCGTTCCGCCTGAATCGACATAAATGCGCAGTCCGTGAATTTCGATGAGAAACGCGAGTGGTTCGCCGCACACCCAATCGGAGGCGCGCCGTGGCGGAACCTTCCCATGGGTTTCACCGGGAAACGGCACGTTGGAAAAAAGCCGGTCATGCGTCGCGGTCAGTGTGCGAATCTTCCAGGGACCCACATGGCGGACACTGCCCGCGGTCACAACATCACAGCGTGCCGCCGGTGCGCCGGCCCGTTTGGCCAGCTCCACGGCAGTCCGGGATGCTATGAGACGCGCTCCGGTTTTCCGCATAACAACTGGGGCATCGAGCAAATGGTCGACATGTCCATGCGTGACCACGATCGCGTCAGCTCTGGACGCGAGATGTTTCATTCCTTTATCAATGCGGTCCATGTCCGGTTGGACTTGGCCGCCAAACGCCGTGCGGGAAAAATTGATCCGGGAAAAGTATGGATCAACCAAGAGCGTGTGATTTCCCGATTGGAACTCGAATCCGTTAGTTCCGAGATAAGTCACGCGAATGCCGTGGCGCGATGCGTTGGGCGAAGAATCCTCCACAACGAGTTGCGAATACTTCTCGAGACCGGCGCAGAGCGTTTGCGCGGTTAGGACGAGAAAAAGAAAAGCGTAATTCATGTGATCGGCTGACACGATTTATGAACGCCTCGTCGTTCAATTGAAAGCCTCAATGGAGGGCGTCCGCGCCGTCGGCGCCCCAATATTAGGGACACGACGGAGCGTGTCCCTCCAGACGGTAGCGCGAGTTTGCTTGACGAAATCAGCGCTTCTTGGGACGTTTCGATTGTCGATCCAAATGGAAATAGAATACACAGACGCTCCGACGCAGGAATCTGAAGAGCTCAGCCCCGGGACGAAGGCGTGCCCTTATTGCGGCGCGATCCTGCCGCTCGACGCCACGGCGTGCACGCGTTGCGATTGGACTGCTGAATCGACGAAACCGGCGGAGCCAAAGGCAAGCGACGCGATGGCGATCTTGCTAAGCATCGTTCCCGGGCTCGGTCACATTTACAAAGGGCATCGCCTATTGGGCTGCGTTCTCTTATTTCTCATTACACCCCTTGCGATCGTGTTCGGATTTTTGGCCGCCATCGCTTCCGCTGGTTTTGGAATCGGAATCCTGGTTTTTTATTGGATCGGCGTCATGATCCATGCCTGGGCTGCTGAAGATCGCGTCGTGCCGACCGCCGACGAAGGCGAGCAGTACTAAGAACGCCGCACGCGTAGCCGCCTGCGAAATTAGTTAACCTGCGCGAGCGTCGCAGTCAGAGCGTCGCGAAATGCTGCCGGAACATTGCTCTCTTTTTGCGCAGCGATCTTCGCGGCCAAATGGGTAAGGACATTTCCCTGCGCTCGGACACTCGCGTAAACTTTGGGATCGATGGCGGGCGCGCTCCAGAGCGCCTTATTCTCGTCGGGAAGCGACTGAAACCATTTTTCAAAGCTGGAGGCGTCAAAGTCCTTCCGATTAACAAGTGATAGCAATGCAGCCGCCATTCTGGCGTCTTCTCCCCACGTGAAAACCAGACCGGTTGTGCGGCAGCGCTGCATAATGGCGGCGACGATTTGATTTTGCTGCTCAACCGAGAGCTTTTCGTTCCTGGAGAGAAATTTTAGCAGGTCGGCAACGTGCGCGGTGGCGTGCGCCCATCCCTTTACCGGCACGTAGCCGCGCAGATCTTTTTCCCCGGCGTAACAGCGCAACCCGGTCGCCAATGTTTCCTTGAACGCGTCCGGCGACATGAACGGCTTCTGTAAATCTTCCGCTGCCAGGAGTGACATGTAGAGCCCGGAGAATGACCGGCTGAATATTGAATCATTGCCGAATTCGCCGATGTGCCCCGTCATCGCGGGAATCAATTTCTTTCGCAACACTTCCAGTTCGGCCGGTCCGAGCCGGTGATCCTGATAAATCCATCTTGCCAGGATGTCGTAGCCACAGCCATCGCGCAGCGCCGGATCGGTCGAAGCGGCTAGATCGGCGACTTCGAGCGCCAGCGCACCGGCCGATTCATTTGCGGGCACTTCGAACTGATGTTCGACGATTGATTTCCAAAATGTCGCTGGACGGCCTGGGGCAGCGGACAACGGCGAACCACCGATGACCAAGAAGATTGGCAGGATTGTCCACGCCTTTGCTTTACGGAATGAGTCGATCATCGACTTCGAGGATAAATGGCGAAGTTAGGGACAGCAAACAACGCGGCAATTAACCGATTCGGAGAGACGTGCTTCTGCACGTCCTGACATGCGGGAGCATGTCCCTCCCAGGGACGAAGTGCGACGCTCACAGAGCGCCGCTACAGTTAAGAGACGGCGCTGTGTATTTCTTCCAGAATCTGGCGCATTCCGTAGCGGAACTTCCACTTTGGATAATGCGATTGAAACTTTCGGACATCGCTAACCCACCAGATATGATCGCCGACGCGATTCGTTTCGTCGTAGTTCCAACTTAGCTTCTTGCCGCTGATCGTTTCACACATTTCGATCGCCTCCAGCATCGAACAATTGCTGTGTCGGCTGCCGCCGATGTTATAAACTTCACCGGACCGGGGCGCCCGGATGAATTCCGCAAACGCCTCCACCAGATCGAAGCTGTGGATGTTGTCGCGCACCTGCTTCCCTTTGTAACCGAAAACACGATAGGGCCGGCCGGTTACCGTACAAATCATCAGGTAGGAAAGAAAACCGTGCAGTTCGGTGCCGGCGTGGGCCGGTCCGGTAAGGCAACCGCCACGGAACGACACTGTGGGCATTCCGAAATAACGGCCGTATTCCTGAACGAGGATGTCCGCCGCCACCTTCGATGCGCCAAAAAGCGAATGCTTTGTGTGATCGATACTCATCGCTTCAGAGATTCCCGGCTCGTATTCGTGGCCTGGCTCGATCTCCCAGCGCTTTTCAAGTTCGCGGAGCGGCAACCGATTCGGCGTATCGCCGTAAACCTTGTTCGTCGATGTAAAGATGAACGGCGCTTCCGGGCAAAATTTTCGCGTCGCCTCCAGCAAATTCAGTGTGCCGTTGGCGTTGACCGTGAAATCCGTTTGGGGATCGCGCGCGGCCCAATCATGCGAAGGCTGGGAAGCAGTGTGCACGATCGCATCGATCTTGCCGCCATGTTGCTTGAATAACCCGTCGACGGCGGCGGCATCCCGGATGTCGATGTTGTGATGTTCGTAACCGCGCACATTCTTGATTAAATCATCGCGTGTTTTCTTGGTTGAAGCTTCCGCGCCGAAAAACTGCGCGCGCATGTCGTTATCGATTCCAACCACCTGCGCGCCATCGCCGGCGAATCTCTTCACCGTTTCCGAACCGATCAGGCCTGCAGAGCCTGTGACAATGATCGTACGCACGATGTCACCGTAGCACAGGCATCCTGCCTGTGGGTAGGGCGGGCGTCTCGCCTGCCGAATAGCGAAACGACAGGCGAGACGCCCGTCCTACCCACAGCCAAGATGGCCGTGCTACTATTGCCCAATTATCCATGTCAGATCTCCTGCGGATGGATTGACCCGCGAGGCTGGAAATTGTTGATCGCCTTTGAGCACGCTTTCAACCAAATCGGCGTGCTTTGCCGCGTTCACCAAAAAGCAAACGTGGCGCGCCTGATTGATCAGCGGAAGGGTAAAAGTCAGACGCCAGGTATCCAACTTTGGGACAAAATTCGCGACCACGCGCCTGTTTGTCTCCTCCAGCGCAGCCGTTCCCGGAAACAGCGACACGGTGTGCCCATCATCGCCCAGGCCTAGCAGAATCAGATCGTGCCGATAAATTTGTTCGCCGCGCTGCGTGGCGAGAAGACCGAGTTGATCCTGGCATTCCTGCGCGGCGAGCTGTGGATCGATTTCACCGCGCATTCTGATAACCGATTTATCGGGAACACCTGCCGGAGCGAGGAGCGACTCGCGCGCCATGCGGTAATTACTTTGATCATCGTCGGGTGGCACACAACGTTCGTCGCCGAACGTGATCAAGATTTTTTCCCACGGAAAATCGCGCATCGTTCGGGCGAGTTCCGCATAAACCGGCCGCGGGGTGTTCCCGCCCGAAAGGGCGAGCCGGAACTCCTTTCGTTCGCCAATCGCCTTGTGCGCCTGATCGACAACGTAATTGGCCGCGTCCGCCACAAAATTCTTCGTCCGAAAAACTTCGCAGCTCATAGGACGACCCGGGGCACTGAGGCCCCTCCCACTTTAATTAAATTGCGCAATGCGTTTGGCCGCGCTTCTCGAGATAGCGCTGATGATACTCCTCCGCCCGCCAAAACTTCGGCGCCGGCTCGATCTGGGTCACGATCGGCTGATTAAATCGGCCGCTCTTGGCCAGTTTTTCTTTCGAGGCTTCGGCTGCCGCCTTTTGCTCCGGCGAATGGTAAAAAATGACTGAGCGATATTGTGCCCCGACATCCGGCCCCTGACGATTCCGCGTCGTGGGATTGTGGTTCGACCAAAAAACATCGAGCAGGTCCTCGTATTTCACCTGCGCCGGATCGAATTCCACTTCCACCACTTCGGCGTGACCAGTCTCATCCGTACAAACATCCTGGTAGCTCGGATTCTCTTTCGTTCCCCCTGCGTATCCGACGCTGGCATCGGTCACGCCTTTGATTTGCCGGAAATTGGATTCGACTCCCCAGAAACAGCCCGCGCCGAATGTTGCTTTTTCTGTCATGCCGGACAATGGAACGACTGCCCGACCCGTGCAACCCGGATGACTTGAAGCTTGCGTTGCGACGTGAGGACGACAACATCTCCTTGGCATGGCCGAACTCACTACTCTTGCGCAAACTCGCTCGCGCATTCCGATACGGGCCTTGAATAGATGCGGCGCCCTGATCGGGAAAATTCGCCCGACCACTGTGCGTCCGGAGGAGTTGATCGAGGTCGCGCAACGCCGCACCGGCCTGACCGATTTTGGCGGCACCGAATTTCTCGAACCGCTCTCACGCTTGCTGGAATCGTGTCAGCGTGAAGCGCAGCTCAATGTCATCGGCAGGATTGCTCTGCGTGCCGATGTTACTCGCACGTTGTGCAATCGCCTCTTGATGCAGCAAGATCGACAACTGCACCCGGGAATTGCCCGGCAGGAAATCCGCGAACCGCTTTTCATCGTGGGTCTGCCGCGAAGCGGCACAACGCTGCTGCATACATTGCTCGCAGCTGATCCGGCACACCGGGTGCCGCTTACCTGGGAGGCGATGACGCCATCTCCGCCGACAGACCAAAACCGGGACCGCCGGATCCGCCACGCGGCCCAAAGTCTCGCGTCATTGCGCTGGCTGGCGCCGACGTTCGAGCGCGTTCACACCGTCGGGGCAGAATTGCCGCAGGAGTGCGTTTCGCTGATGAGCCCGAGTTTCATGAGCGATCAGTTCGATACCATGTACAACATGCCGACGTATCGCACCTGGTATTTGAGGCAGGACTTTCGGCCCGCCTACGAATTTCACCGGCGATTTCTTCAGCATTTGCAGCAACGAGATTGCAGACAGCGTTGGGTTTTAAAAGCGCCCGCCCACATGTTCGGCGCCCAGTCGTTGCTATCGATCTACCCTGATGCGCGATTTGTGCAGACGCATCGGAATCCCATTGAAGCCGTCGCCTCAGTTTCCAGTCTTGTCTGTATTTTGCGCAGCGTGTTCAGCGATGCGGTCGATCCCGTGCAGGTGGGTCGCGACGCGATGGAATACTGGTTGATGGCAATCGATATTTTCTTACGCGAACGCGATCGACTTCCCTCCGAACGGGTTTTTGATTTGAATTACACAGATATTCAGCGCGACCCAATCGCAGCCGCTTACGGCATCTATGAATACTTCGGCTGGCCGTTCTCGCCCGAAGCAGAGGCTCGGATGCGCGCCCTGCTGGCGGGCCAATCGCGAATGGAGTACGGCAACCACCGTTATCTTCCTTCCCAATTCGGTCTGGATTCGGCTAACGGCTTCGCTGCCTATTGTGATCGCTTCGGTTTGTCGGCGAAAACGAAGAGTGACGCAGCGCTCGTCACTGCCTGACGATCGATGATTGATCCTGCGTCTGGCCTTCCGACAAAATCGACAGGTCGTTAACCCACATCAATTCGCACGCGCCATTACCAGTGTCGGTTCGTGTGAGCGAGCTGCGCCAG
This sequence comes from Verrucomicrobiota bacterium, assembly GCA_040005265.1. Classification (GTDB taxonomy): domain Bacteria; phylum Verrucomicrobiota; class Verrucomicrobiia; order Chthoniobacterales; family UBA10450; genus JBDTZF01. The sequence goes on along the minus strand of JBDTZF010000121.1, from coordinate 585 downwards.
CTCCCGATTGCAGGTCCGCTCGCCTCAACCAGATCGCCGTTCAAATGAACGAGCGTGCCGGCGCGCAACGATTTGCAACGGGCGGCAATCTCGGGCGTGGCCGGAATAATGTGGATGTTCGTGCTGTGGGAAATGATTTCCTCCTTTGCAATCGGCGGATGCTCATACTCGTACCAATAAAACCGGGCGCTCTGGCTGATTTTTAATTGATCGAGCACATGTTGATCCGACATGGGTCCCCATCCCAATGCGAGATCGACTGGAACGAGGGCCGATTGTTTGTCGGACCGATAGATTTTTCGATGCAGCACGCGCGCATCTATGGAGAAAACGGCCAGCGGCTTTAAGCGAAATGCGCCCTGCTGAAAGGCGGGCGTGTCCGCCGGCAGATTGATCTGACTTGGCTCATCGGCAATCAGCACGCCTGGAGGATAGGTGATCGGGCGATGCAGGTACCAGTAAGCAAGGCAAGCCGCGGTGATGGCCAGAATGGCGGCGAGAAACTTCACAGAGCATAGCTGAGCAGATTCGGTGCTGGAGGGACGACCGGAGCCTGCACTGAGCGAAGTCGAATGTGTGTCGTCC
>JBDTZF010000120.1:0-7938 GCA_040005265.1 Verrucomicrobiota bacterium | reverse complement strand
AGCGCATCCGGATTCTCGCCTGTCGGAATCTTCGAAGTCGTTTTGAGTGTCTTTAGATCGACAACGCTGCTTTTCGCTTCCTTGCCATTTGAAGAAAATCCGCGGTCCACATTTGCCGCGACGACGAATCCATGAACGCCCGGCATATCGCCGATCTCGCCGGCTACGGCATTCTTCTCGAGATCGACCACGACGACCTTCGTCGCGTGCGACAGGTAAAGGCGATGCGCCGGTGAATCGACAGTGAGAATATCCCAGCCGCCTTCACCGCCGATCGGGATTTCGTTTATGAATTTGTAAACATCTTCCGCCGCAGCAACCACCGGCAACAAAACAAGCGCGTATAGCAAAGCTTTCATGTTGGGAATATCGCACAGGTGGATCGAGCAGTCCCTTGCTCGATGTTAACAATATCCGCAAAGCGGACAGTATTAGATGGTGCGCCGAAGCATTAATAATGTTGGCGAAGCCGAGTAGAATTAACATCGCCCGACGGAGCGGCCGATCCACCGACGAATCATTCCTGCTCATAATCATGATCGACGACCCCGCGAAACGGTGTAGAGGCGGCCGTGTCGGCCGCAAGGCTAAGTTAATTGCGGGCGACACGCCCGCCACCACACCTTCGGACCGTTTTCTTCATCCCCCCGTTGGAATAATGCATGCTGGATTCGAGCCGCAATTTTGTTACAGTTCTATCCCGCGTGAACGAAAATCCTAGCACCCCGAATGCAGCCCTGGCCAAGGCAGGGTCGAACCTTATTGCGCCCCCAAACGGCCAGTCCGGTCCGCCCACGGACGGACCCGCTGCACCGGGCCCTGAAAGAGCCGATCTTCGCCCGGAAAACATTAATGACGCCGTAATCCGCCTGGCCGGCAATTCCCAGGATGGCATTCAGTCCGCCGGCGCTTTTCTCGCCCGTTTGGCTGGGCGCAGCGACCAGGACGTCATGACCTATATGACCATCCCGGCAACCATTTCCGGTGGCCCTTCACTTTTCCAAGTCCGGATGGGTACCGGCGAAGTGCTCTCGTCCGGCGATGAAGCCGATTTTCTCGTCGCATTTTATCAGCACAGTTATCAGGACAACATCGAGTTTCTCAAAGAGGGCGGTGTGCTCCTTTACGATTCCGACAATGTCGAACCGAACCTCGACGACAAACGTTTCGTGTACGTCGGCGTCCCCATTACCGGGCTCACCGTGGAAGCGCTCGGCGGCACCGCCAAAGACAAAGGCAAAAACATTTTCGTGCTCGGGCTGATCTCGAAGATTTTCAATCTCGATGTCGAGAAACTGCAAAAACTGATCACCGAACGGTTCGCCGGCAAAGACCAAAGCATCGTCAACACCGCGATCATGGCGTTTACCGCCGGGTACGCCTATCCGGTCGGCAAAGTGCTGACTAACCAATATCAATTCGAGAAGGTCGTTAAAAAACCGGGCGCGCCCGCCCAGATCACAATGGATGGCAACCAGGCAATCGCTTACGGCTTGATCGCCGCCGGTGTGCGCTACGGTGCCGGTTATCCGATCACGCCCTGGTCGTCGATCATGGAAATCCTCCGGACCGAGCTGCCGAAATACGGCGGAATTTTTGTGCAGGCCGAGGACGAACTCGGCGCAGTCTCATTGGCGCTCGGAATGTCTTACTCCGGATATCTCGCCATTACCGGCAGCGCCGGCCCGGGAATTTCGCTCAAGACCGAAGCGATCGGCTGGGCGTCGATGGCGGAGATGCCGCTCATCATTTGTAATATTCAACGGGGCGGCCCGAGCACCGGGTTGCCTACCAACGTCGAGCAGAGCGATCTGCACCAGGCGATTTATGGCGGACACGGTGACAGTCCGCGGGTCGTGCTCGCCGCTGCGACGGTGGAAGATTGCTTTTATATCGCCATCGAAGCCGCCCGGATCGCGCGAAAATACAGCACGCCGGTATTCATCTTGAGCGATACCTCACTCGCCACCCGCATCGAGGCGTTCGACGAACCGGATCTTTCCAAGCTGATGATCGACCCGAAACCGAACCTGACCCCGCGGGCAACATTCAAGCCGTATCCGATCGATCAAATCACGCAGCACGTGCCACCGGGCACGCGGATCCTCGATGGGAAATATCCGTTGATGTCCGGGCTCGAGCACGACGAGATGGGACATCCCACCGGCAGCCCGAAGATGCACATGGCCATGACGGCCAAACGTCGTAATAAATTACGCAAACTGGCCGAAGAGATTCCGGTACCAGAAGTTTACGGCGATCAGAGCGGCGACACCCTCCTGGTTGGCTGGGGATCGACCTACGGTCCAGTCCACGACGCCGTGAAACTCGGTCGCGAACAGGGAGAAGAAATGGGTGCACTGCACCTTCGCCATATCCATCCGTTGCCGAACGGCCTTGAGAAAATCTTCAAGAACTTCAAACGCATCGTCACCGTCGAGATGAACGACCAGGGCGTTTACGGATTCGGTCAGCTGGCCACGATCCTGAGGGCCCGGTACTGCGAACCGAAGATCGAGAGCTTCACCAAGACCGACGGCCTGACGTTCCGAATAAGAGAAATTTTGGAGGGCGTGTTTAAAGGAAAATCGTTCAGCGCAGCGAGAAACATTCCGCGGGAAGGCCCGGCCACTGTTCACCTGGATACCGCCCCCGAGAACGTGAAATCATTAAAAGAAGTGGTGCCGCAAGGCGCGGGCTAATCGCTTCGCTAAAATCCCAATACCCAATCACCAAACCCCAGGGAAACACCAAGCTCAAATCGCAAACAAAAGGGAATGAATTTTACAGAAGGCAACGAAGGTAACGAAGCGATTCTGGATACCAGATCCTTGATGCTGGATGGTGGATCGGCCGCTCCGTCGGGCGATGCTACTTGCTGTCATCCCGAGCGAAGTCGAGGGATCTCTGATTTTCGCGAGCGAAGCGAGAACTTTTCTCAACGACTCAACATCTCAACTTCTCAACGATTCCAGATATGAGCGAAAACACAATGACTGCCACTCCGGCTACGGAGCCAGAACGCGAGAAGTTAACAAAAAAGGCAATAACGGCCGACCATCCGACCTGGTGTCCAGGCTGCGGCGACTTCGCCGTGCTCGCTTCCTTTTATAAAGTGCTCGAGAAACGCCAGCTCGATCACGAAAAGATCGTGACCCTGGCCGGGATCGGTTGTTCATCGCGGTTTCCCTATTTCGTTAACGGCCACGGCGCCCATTTCATTCACGGGAGAGCCGTCCCGCTGGCCAGCGGAATCAGCCTCGCGCGGCCCGACCTGCACGTGTTCCTGTTCGGCGGCGACGGCGACGGGTTCTCCATCGGCGGCAACCATCTCAATCACGGCGCGCGCAAGAACATCAACCTGGTCTACTTCATCATGGACAACTTCGTCTATGGCCTGACCAAGAAGCAGACCTCGCCCACATCGCCCATCGGATTCAAGTCAAAGACCGACCCGACCGGAGCGATCGACATGCCGGTCAACCCGATGAAACAATTGATCAGTGCCGGGGCCACATTCGTCGCCCGGACCCATGCCACCCAGGTCAAACACATGATGGAAATGATCGAGCGCGCCATGGATCACCCGGGGTTTGCTGTCATCGAGTGTTTAAGTGAGTGCGTAGAATTTTTCCCCGATGTCTTCGACCCCGCCGACCCGAGGAAAGGCGGCAGCTTCGAACTGATCCAGGAAAAGAAATGGGACAACACACCCGAGGACGAAATGCGCCACGACGTCACCGATGAACTCGCCGCGTATAAATTAGCGCAACTACCATTCCCCGGAGTCTTCGGCGTGTTTTACCAGAACGATCGCCCCACCAAGAACGCGCTCGAGAAAAAGTGGATCGAGACCTCGCGAGAAAAAACCGGCAACGCCAGTGATCTTCAATTGTTACAAAAGACCTTCGATCGGATGAAGTGAGCACGCTGCAAGAAATCAAATCGGCCATCGCGAATCTGAACGCGCATGATAAGGCGCTGCTTGCGGCCGAATTGTTCGCGATTAACACTGAGCCGGATGAAGCTGCGCTGGAAGCCGCGTTGGAGCGTGGTTTGAAAGATGTCGAAGCCGGCCGGGTGCATTCGGTTGAAGAAGTAAAAGCAATGATTCCGCGATGGACTTCAAAGTCCTGATCGCCGACAGCGCCATCGCTGACCTCAAGGAGATCGTCGAATTTGTGGCGGAGGATAATTCCGAGGCGGCAATGCGTTTAGGTCAAAAGCTTGCGACGCACGCGTTGAGTTTGGCCACTCTGCCGCAACGCTTTCCTTTCCACGATAAGCGCCGCGGAATTCGCAAAATGCCGCTGTCGCCTTTTCTTATCTTTTACGTGTGTGATGAAACGGCTTTCGTTGTAAACATCCTTCATTTCTGGCATGGTGCGCGCCGCCCACCAGAATTTCCTGCGTAGCGCAAAGAATAACCGAATAAAAATGATGACACGTTCGCCGTTTCCTAATTCATCCTTCCTGATTGAGACTCACTCGCTGCCCGCGCTCGCTCGCTGCTACCCTCGCAGCTTTACCTTCTATGTCGCTCATCCCATTCGCTCCATTCCTATTTTCTTGGTGGCCCTGGCATTCTCCGCCTTTGCGCAAATGGCGCCGTTGGCCGATCGCGTGGCAAAGCAGAATGCGTTGTTCGACGAGTTTTATGAGACGGGCCTCAAGAACGCGCCCGAGCGGGCCACTTCGTATGGCGATTATCGTTACAACTCGCTGCTGGGTCAGTATTCGCTGGCCGAGATCGCCCGCCAACATGCGCAAGCCGATGATTTTCTAAAGCGGCTGCAAGCGATCCCGACCGACGGCATGAGCGACAAAGATCTGCTGAGCCATCGGGTGCTACAGAATCAGCTGGAGCGGGACGACGTGAACTACGGTCTCAAGAATTTCGAAATGCCGGTGAACCAGCAGAATGGCGTCCACACCCGGCTCGCCGATTTGCCACTCAGTGTGCCCTTCGATTCCGTGCCGCATTACCAGGATTACATTTCACGGCTGCACCAGATCCCGCGCGTGTTGGATCAGACGACTGAGGTGATGAAGCAGGGCGAAAAGGACGGACTGATGCCGCCCAAGCTCGTGCTCGATAAGCTACCCGGCCAATGCGACGGCATTGTCGCGGCGAACCCATTCGTGATGCCCACGAAAAAGTTTCCAGCGGAGTTTTCCGACGCGGACAAGAAGCGGCTCACCGACGAGATCACCAAGGCGGCGAACGACGACGTTCTTCCCGCTTACAAGAAGTTTGCAGAATTTTTGCGGAGTGAATACGACCCCAAGGGACGCACCGCGCTCTCGATCGAAAGTTTGCCGGACGGTAAACGGCGCTATGCCGAAGCCGTCAAGATGATGACCACTCTGAACGTCACCCCCGCGGAAGTACACGAGATCGGGCTGAAAGAAGTGGAACGCATCACAGCGGAGATGACCAAGCTGGCTCTCGCGAACGGATACAAGGATCTTGCCGGCTTCCGGGAGAAAATCAACACCGACCCGAAGTGGACGCCCAAGAACGAGCAGCAGATTTTGGATGATTACGCGAAGTACATCCATCAGATGGAGCCGAAGCTGCCGGAACTGTTCGGGCTCCTTCCGAAAGCGCCGGTGACCGTGGAGCCGATCCCGGAATTCAACAAGGCCGCGGCCACGCATTATGTCGCCGGCACGCCGGATGGGAAACGGCCCGGGCGCGTAGTCGTCGCCGTCTCCGACCCGACCAAGCGCACGCTGATCGACGACGAAGCTATCGCCTACCACGAAGGCGTTCCGGGCCATCACCTGCAGATCAGCATCGCCCAGACGTTATCGGACGTGCCGAAGTTCCGGCTGCACGGCTTTTACTCCTCCTATGCGGAGGGTTGGGCACTTTATTCGGAGGAGCTCGGCAAGGAGATCGGCTTTTATACGGATCCGGTGTCCGACTATGGCCGGCTGAACTCGGAACTGTTCCGTGCCGTTCGGCTGGTCGTGGATACGGGCATTCACGACAAGAACTGGAGTCGTGAAAAAGTGATTGATTACATGCACGCCAACGACTTGAACGACGCGATGGCGCAGACCGAGGCCGACCGTTATATCGCGTGGCCCGGCCAGGCGCTCGCTTATAAGATGGGTCAGCTAACCATTCGCAAACTGCGCGACGATGCCAAAGCGCAGCTCGGGACGAAGTTCGACATCAAATCATTCCATGATGAAATCCTGAACGGCGGCGCGATGCCGCTCGATCTGCTGCAGGAGCGCGTAATGGGATGGATTAAAGCACAGAAGCCGGCGACGGCGCCCAAGCCTTAGGTCTTTCCGAATTGGAGGGACGACCTCCGTGTCGTCCGACTCCTCCTGTGGTGGATCGGCCGCTCCGCCGGGCGATGCTAGCCTTAACCTGCGCTCATGAGCAGGTCAATTTTCGCCACAGATGAAACACAGATTCAGAAATTCCTGCTTCTGCCCAATCCGTGAAAATCTGTGTCAATCCGTGGCTATCTGAAAAGGTTGAGAGTTTATAGTTGAGAGTTGAAGGTTCGGAGGGACGCGCTTCTGCGCGTCCGGCCCTTCGTTTCCTTCGTTATCTTCTGTAAAAAAGAAACTGGTTCGTTCGCGTCCCGGTCCCCATCCGGATCCGTGGAAATCTGTGTCAATCCGTGGCATTCCTCTCCCTGCTTCAACGCTTCAACCCCCTCAGCTCAACAGCTCTTCGAGCTCGTCCGTCGTCAGGCCATTCATTAATGGCTCTTCGCTGTCGAGCGCCGCGTCGATCGCAGCGCGTTTCTTCTCCTGCAGCTTAAGGATTTTTTCCTCGACCGTGTCGCGCGTGATGAGTTTGTAAGCGGTCACTACCCGCGTCTGGCCGATGCGGTGCGCGCGGTCGGTGGCCTGCGCTTCCACCGCCGGATTCCACCATGGATCGAAGTGGATCACGGTGTCGGCGGCGGCAAGATTGAGGCCGACGCCGCCGGCTTTCAGGCTGATCAGGAAGATTGGGATGGCGGGATCGTCCTGGAAACGGTTCACCACTTCCTGTCGATGCTTGGTCGAACCGTCGAGGTAGCAATAGGCGAGTTTGCGTTCTTCCAGGCGATCGCGCATGAGGTGAAGCATCGAAACGAACTGGCTGAAGACGAGGACACGATGCTCGCCGTCGATCGCTTCGCCCAGCAGTTCGTCGAGCAGTTCGAGCTTGGCGGAGGGATCTTCTTTCTCGAGGCCGACGAGGCGGAGATCGCAACAGACCTGGCGTAATCGCAGCAGTCCGGTCAGCATTTTCATCCGCTGCGCGCCGGCGTTCGCGCCTTTTTTCGCGACGCTTCCCAGTCCGCCCTGGATCTCGCGCAAAAGGGCATCGTAGGCGCTCCGTTGACTGCTCGTTAGGTTACACGGCACGATCTGTTCGATCTTCTCTGGCAGGTCTTTCGCGACGTCGCGTTTTCGGCGTCGCAGCAGAAACGGTTGTAAACGGCGAGATAATCGTCGTTGCACTTCGGGCGCGACACCGCGCGCCAGCGGCAGCTCGTAGCGTTCGCGGAAATCCTTGTGCGGTCCGAGGTATCCAGGGAGAGAAAAATTCATGATCGACCAGAGATCGCGCACCGAATTTTCCATCGGCGTGCCGGTCAGAACGAAACGGTGCTTCGCTCGCAGCGCGAAGGCGGACTGCGCATTTTGCGTCTCGGGATTTTTGATGTGCTGTGCTTCGTCGAGCACGGCGGTAGAAAACTGAAACTTGCGCAGGTCGTCGATGTCGCGACGAAGCAGCGCATAACTCGTGATGACCATATCCGCGGCTTTGATGGAACTGAAGAGGGCCGCGCGGTTCGCTCCTTCGAGCACGAGTGTCTTCAATTCAGGTGTAAACTTCTGGGCCTCGTTCTGCCAGTTCGTCACCAGCGAGGTCGGGCAAACGATCAGCGCCGGACCGTTGCCCTGGTGCGCGCG
>JBDTZF010000119.1:0-7946 GCA_040005265.1 Verrucomicrobiota bacterium | reverse complement strand
GTGGAGAAATTTGATTTCTTGATCGTCGGCGCAGGCTTCGCCGGCGCAGTGTTAGCGGAAAGGATTGCAAGCCAGCTAGGCAAGACTTGTCTCCTGGTCGAACGACGCAATCATATCGCAGGCAACGCCTACGACCATCACGATGAAGCGGGCGTGCTCGTGCATAATTATGGTCCGCACTATTTTCGCACCAACTCGCAGCGCATCATCGATTACCTGAGCCAATTTACCGAATGGCACCCGGTGGATTATAAGATCCTTTCCTGGACGCACGGACGTTTTTGGCAATTTCCGATAAACTTAAACACGTTCGAGCAATTCATCGGCAAGCCATCGACAAGCGACGAGATGGAGGAGCAGCTCACCAAGTGGCGGGTGAAGATCGACAATCCGAAAAACTCCGAGGAAGTAATTGTCTCGCAGGTGGGCTGGGAGTTGTACGAAATGTTTTTCAAGAATTACACGCGCAAACAATGGCAGCGCGACGCGAAGGACCTCGATCCGAGCGTTTGCGGACGCATCCCGATCCGCACCAATCGCGACGATCGATATTTGTCCGAGAATTTCCAGGCGTTGCCGCGCGACGGCTACACCAAGATGTTTGAGCGAATGCTCGATCATCCGAGGATCGACATCCGCCTCAACACCGATTTCCGTGACGCGCGCGACCAGGTGGAATTCAAGCATCTCGTTTTTACCGGACCGATCGACGAATACTACGATCATTGCTTTGGCCGTTTGCCGTATCGTTCAATTCGGTTCGAGCCGGAGACTCTGGCGCAGGAATTTTTTCAACCTGTCATGCAGATAAACTATCCGAACGACCACGACTACACGCGGATCGTCGAGATCAAACACGCCACGGGACAAAAAATAGGATCGACAACGATTGTGCGCGAATACCCCCAGGATTTCGGCCCCGGCCGCGAGCCGTATTATCCAATCCCCGCTCCCGACGCGAAAGCATTGTATTCAAAATACGCCGCGCGCGCTGATGACGAGAAAAATGTAAGTTTCGTCGGCCGCCTTGCCACCTATCGCTATTACAACATGGACCAGGTAGTCGGAATGGCGCTTGCTGAATTTGAGCGACTGCAAAGAGAGTTGAGTCGTTGAGAGGGTTGAGAAGTTGAGGAAGACTCAGCGAATGAAGACAAGAACTGAATATCCGTTTGAAAAGCTCCGTGTTTGGCAAGCAGCGCGCGAGCTGTCGAAGACCGTGTATTTAGCGACATCCCGATTCCCGCAGCACGAAATCTACGGGTTAACAAGCCAATGCAACCGAGCAGCCGTTTCAGTCGCAGCGAATCTTGCCGAAGGTAGTTCGCGGCAAAGCCGCAAGGATCAAGCACACTTTTCCGAAATTGCTTATAGCTCGTTGATGGAGCTGGCGTGTTTGTTAATACTTGCGAAGGACGTGGGCGTCCTATCTCAGAACGACGAGGGCGTCTTACGCCGATCAATCGAGGACATATCGCCTCAACTGAACGCCCTGCACCGCAGCCAACGCGCGCGCATTTCCTGATCACCGTCTCAACTGCTCAACTGCTCAACTGCTCAACCTTCCATGCTCTGTCGCCTTCTCTCCTCGATCACGCTGACGGCGTTAATCGTCTCATCTGCGCATGGAAGAGAGTTCATTGTGAATCAGAATGACCGTGCTGCCTCGGATCGAAACCCAGGCACGCCAAAGAAACCTCTCAAAACGATCTCGTCCGCGGTTTCAAGAGTTCACGCCGGCGACAAAGTGATCATTCACGCGGGTGAATATCGGGAGGTCGTCATCATCAAGGCCTCTGGAACGGAGGCCGCGCCTATCGTCATTGAATCCGCGTCCGGCGAAACCGTAGTCATCAAAGGCTCCGACGTGATCAGCGACTGGACGCTTGATCACGATGCGATTTGGAAAGCCAAGCTGCCCAAAATGCCGCCGCGTTCCACGGACGGCAACGACCCATCGTTCTGGAACGCGAACGAGATTCATCGAGTATTCATCCGCGACGGTGTGTTACTCGACGCGATCCACCTCCGCCGGCTAACTACCAAAGAGAAGCTTCAGCCTGGTAGTTTCTTCCACGACTCTACGAACTCGACGCTTTATGTCTGGTTGCCGGATTCCAGCGATCCTAGCAAATGCAAAGTCGAGGTGGCGGTCCGCGCCGCCTGGTTAAAAGCAATAGGCAGCCACATTACCATCCGTGGCGTGCAGATGCGCCACGCCAGCACGATGGCAATCGCCGATTGGCCGGCTTGCAATTTGTACGGCGAAGGCTCGCGCCTGGAGAATTGCTCGATTACCTGGGGCGATTTCGCAGGCGTGAGCGTGAGCGGTAAAGGGCACGCACTTGTGCACTGCGTCATCGCCTGTCACGGCAATTCTGGCATTGGCGGAACTGGAGAGGGTCATTTGATCGAAGGCTGTCGCGTCGTTTATAACAACATCGACCGATACGATCCTGGCTGGCATTGCGGCGGCGCGAAACTGGTTCCACAGTTCACGGGCGGACGAATCATCGACAACGAGTTTGCCTTCAACATTGGTCCTGGTCTTTGGTTGGATGAGAGCTGCAACGGCAATCAGGTGGATCGAAACTATTGCCATGACAACGAAGGCCCGGGCATTATGGTCGAAATTTCGTCGGGCAATGTCGTAGTTAACAATATCTGCGTAGCCAATCGCAACCCGCCAGCAGCCGAATTTTTATTGGGGAGTCCGGATCCTGCCAAACCAGGGGCGAATATTTTCCGGCCGAAAATGTCTAATGACCGAACGCAGTCGACGCTGCTGTATCAAGGCGGCGCGGGCGTAGGGATTTTCATTTCATCAGCTCCCGGCTCACGCGTTTATAACAACACCTGTTATCTTAACGAAGGTGGCGGAATCACTATTGAGGGACCCATTAGACAATCAAGCGGTAATCCGATGTCCACTCGTGATTGCCGAGTGGCGAACAACATCAGTGTTTACAACAAAGGACCGCAATTGATCCTCCGAAAAAACGGAATCGACCCGGACACAACCGGAAATTCGTCGGACTACAATCTCCTTCTAGCTGTCGGATCGATCGTCGCCAAGAGCGGCTGGGCAGGAGAGACAGTATTTTCGATCTCTGAATGGCAGCGGGTAAGCAAGCAAGACCAGCATTCGCGCGAGGGCGATCCGTATTTTGCGATGCCGAGTATGGGTGATTTTCGCCTTCGAGATGGAAGCCTGGCATTGAACGCGGGCCGACTAAACTCGGAAGTAAAAAACGATTTCTTTAACCGCGCCCGACCGGAGGGACATCCGAGCATCGGAGCCGCGGAAAAAAGCGCTGACGATTATCCTCGGTTGCCTTTCCGTTGGTAAGACTTCTTAGGAAGAACGAACGCGATGAGCCTAAAGAAGCAGACTCTCTGGAGCATGGCCCCCTTGCTGGTGGTCAGCGTAGTTAACCTTGTCTCGGTTCCACTCTTCTACCGGTTTCTTGGGCCGGAGAGATACGCGCTTTGGTTCTATGTATTGAGCGTGAGTGGCGCTTTCGGTTTTGCCGATCTCGGTCTTGGGGTGGCCGTTGGCAGATATGTCGGGGTCGAACTCGGCCGCGGAGATATCGACGCCGCACGTGGGTATTGGGGAACTGGAAACGTCGTCGCGATTCCTTTACTGGGATTTATGGCTATCGCATTCGCGATTGTTGGGGCAGTCTTCGGGCCGCGCTGGTTCAATGTCAGCCCCGACGAAGTTCCAATGTTGAAAGCGTCGTTCGTTGCCGCAGGAATCGGGATGTTTTTCGCTTTCTATGGTCAATTCTGGAACATACTCGCTCAAGTCCACCTCGATTTTAAGTTCGTCGCCGTCACGCGCGTTTTTCTGAGTATTATCCAAGTCGGCGGAGCACTGGTAATCGCCTTCTGGACACGAAACCCCTCAGCCCTTCTGGCGTGGACTAGTTTACTAAGTATCGCTCAATTGATCATTTTGATGCTCCATGCCAACGGCACGTATGGCTTCGGAATTCACTGGCGATTCGCCAGGTTTGCGCACGCAGTTGAGATGGCAGGATTCACGATGAAAACCTTCCTCACTTTGCTGGTAAATAACGTACTCGGTGGACTTGATCGACTCGCTTTGGGAAAATTAGCACCTGCGGCGGATTTTGCGCATTATGCGATTTGCAGCAACGCGGGAATCAGGATCAGCGGGTTGAGCGCTTCCATCATGGGACCCATCTTCGGCCAAAGTAGCCGGGCTGTGGGCGCCGGTGGCGAGTCGAAAGCGGCCGCGATTTATGAAGAAGCCTTCGATCTCATTTTTGGATGGCTGGTTCTCATCTCGGTCTGGTCCATTGTATGGAAGCATACTATCCTTCAACTTTGGCTGGGAAAGGACTTGGGAGCTCTCGTGGAGCCGCTTTTAGCGCCGATTATTCTCGCTTATTGCATCACCTCAATCGCGAATGTTTCCGGGGCGCAATTGGGCCCGCTTAACCGCGTGGGCACCGGCCTGGTCATTCATATTTTCGCCGGCATCCTGGTCGGAATCTGCGTCTATGTTGGATGGCGATGGGCGGGAATTATTGGAGTCGCGTACGGATTCCTAGTAAGTCGCATTGCCTTTATTGTTCAAGATCTGTTCGTCATTCGGTTGATAGAGGCGCGTGGTTGGCTGGATGCAACGCGATGGTTTCACGTCGCTGTTCAAGTCGCCTTCGGCGGGGTTTTTTCGTTGCTCTTGAGGACAGCTTCTGTCCCTTTCGCCATGCAGGTTTGTTTTGCGCTTCTTCATGGTGGCGCGGTGGCTGCGTGGCTCGTTCGCAAGGATCTTGCAGTCTGGTTAATCGCTCTCCGGCAGTGAAGGTGCGTGCACAATTATGATACCGGTTGTCAAATCCGCTGCATTGTCGGCTGGCGAAAAATCCGTTCTGATTGAGCGCTTAACTGAGTATTACTCGAATCTCTCTGGGTTTTACTATCAGTTGGCGAATCAGGTAGCTGGGCGATACGCCCCAGATATTGTGCCATTCCATTGCGATCTCGTAAGCCGTGTTGAGTCTGGCATGTCGTTATTGGAACTCGGATGCGGTTCAGCGCACCTGTGTCTTTTTGTTGAAGCGGCTGGAGGCTCTTACACAGGAATGGATTACAGCGACACGTTACTGAAGAATAATCGTGAGCGATTTCCGCGCGCCCGGTTTCTTACAATCGGAACCGAGCTCGCCGACCAAGTTGATATCGTGGCAAGCCTTTACACCCTCGAACACATCGTCGATCCGCGCTCCTATTTGGAAAGCATGTGGGACTTTTGCAAACCGGGAGGACTCATCGCAATCATTTGTCCAGATTTTGTAGATGGTGACGGTTTCCCGCCGAGCTTTTTCTTTGGGAAAACCCCACGACGGTTTCGGGAAAAACTTTTCTCCTTCGCTTTAGCCGACGCATTCCTGCATTTGCTCGATTTAGCCTGGCACGCGCCGGTGTGGAAATCGCGTGCTCGCGCAGCATCACCGGGAGCTTTCTGGATCAATCTGATGCCCCGCATCCTTCACGGAGCGGAGTATTCAGTTGATGCCGACGCGGTTCACCTGCCACGATTGAAAGACATCGTTTGGTGGCTTGAAAAGCGGGGCGCCGCCATTTTGGAAACGTCGCGCTCAATGAAAAACGTTTCCGACGAAGTCTTGCGCTATAACTGCTATGCGGTTGCCCGTAAACCTCTCTAAGGGTGAAAGTCGTCGTTTTCATAAACCAACTTGGATTTGGTGGCTCGGAGAAAGCTGCGTGTATTTGGGCTTGCGAGCTCAAAAAGCGTGGGCACGAGATATGTTTGATTAGTTTGGCAGACGGCCCCCGTCGCACGCAGCTCGAAGCGTCAGGAATTGCTGTGCAGATTCCGGCGCCACAACCGACGTCGGTCCAGCAACTGCTCAGCGACCTCCGGCCCGATGTCATACATGCCCATGCGCCAGGGCATCCACACCAAGGCGATGTGCTTGGAGAAGCGCTGTCGCGGATGCCGAAGATCCCTGTCGTCCAAACAAATGTTTTCGGCCGTTTCGATAATCCGAGAGAGAATGCCTGGACAGACTTCCGATTGTTTATTTCGTGGACAAGCTGCGTTCAAGCAGCGCGACGTTCTTTCATGCTACTCGACAACGATTTCTTTCGTCATTCCAGCGTGGCGGTTTATCCGGTCGTTCCAAGCGATGGCCCTGCATCTTCGGAAGTCCAGGATTTTAGACAAGAACACGGCATTCGCGCGCACGAAGTTCTTTTCGGACGTCTTGCGCGACCGGAACCAAACAAATGGACTAACATGCCGGTAGAAGCTTTTCGAATCGGACTGCGGCAAAATCCCGACATGAAGCTCTTGCTCCGAGAACCGCCGCCAGAGGTCAAACGCGCGCTGGAGCAAGGCGCAGATCGCGACCAGTTCATCATCCTACCTGCAACATCAGATTCAGCAGAATTAGCCCTCACGATTGCCAGTCTCGATGCAGTACTACATGGTTCCAGCATCGGCGAAAGTTTTGGATATGGAATTGCTGAAGCGATGAATTACGGCAAGCCCGTGATCGCAAACTCCACACCTTGGCAAGATCAGGCGCAGATCGAGTTGGTCCGAGACGGCGAATGTGGATTCATTGCCAGTACTCCTCAAACGACGGCACGGGCGATTTTGAAATTGGCGAACGATGTCGGTCTTCGGGCCAAACTGGGGCGCAACGCGCAATTCCACATCCGACAACTTGCCGATCCGGTCGCATCTACGGATCGAATGGAAGGCGCTTTAGAGGCAGCGGTCGGCGGATATGAGAATCCAAACACTTTGGAGGATCTGGCGATGGCGACGACCGCAGAAAATTATCTTGATCAAGAACAACTGGGCCATTCATGGAGAGATAAGCTAGCGTTGAGCCCGTACTACTATCGCGTCCGCTTTCATGAATGGCGACGAGCCTTTCGCTCCTGCGGCCTCAAAAAATCTGCACGTCTATGAGAACAAGCGAGCGAAGATGTAGATTCAGCAATCAGCGGCAACGCATTTCAAACAAAACTCATAGCTTGACTCCTCTTCATTGCTGCCCATCTCGTTTATCGGCCGGGACCAGCCGGATGTCTCCTAATTGACCTCGCATGGATTACTTGACGAAGACTTATACCTGCATGGCCAGCAATCTCGATCCCGACCAGGATTATTTCGAGACCGACTCCCGCTTCATGACGCTCGAGTTGCTACTCCGCGCGATTCCAAAAGGAATGATGTGCGATATCGGTTGCGGTCGGGGCGCTCTAATGAAACGCATGGGAGATTACCACACCGTTTATGGCTGTGATTTTGCCGCCGATGCGGTTGAAGCGTGTGTTCGACAGGGCCTCGTCGTGAAGCGTGCGGACTTGAATAACGACGAGTCACTGCCTTTCGCAGAGAAATTTAACGTGATTGTAATGAGCGAGGTATGCGAGCATCTGTTGGATCCGAGAAACGCCATCCGGGTCGCGCAGAAAGCGTTGATTCCTGGGGGCATCTTAATCGTCACCGTGCCGAATGCCGTTCCGCTCTTCGTGAGATGCGCGATACCCTTCGGGAAGACCGTCCGGTGGCTTCATTATCCCTCACCCGATACCGTCGAAACGGGTCACATCCGTTTTTACACCATAAAGTCCATGTCCGTTCTTTTGGAGGAGGAAGGTTTCAAGGTCTGCGATGTACGTGGCGTCTCATTTCGAATGAATGGCTATTTTTGGGCACGGGTCTGCTTCTGGACTGCGAGACTGTTTAGGATGAACCGCAAGAGTGCGCCCGCACGTATTGATGCTTGGTTCGGGCGTTGCCTGCCCGGCCTTTCCCCAGGCCTCCTCTTTCTTTGCGAACGTCCAGTCGCTTGAAATCGGCTAAGATTCATCTCATTCGCGGTTTCTGTCGGGATCGTTAAATTGCTGGTGCACAAATGACGGGGGCGAAC
>JBDTZF010000024.1:0-26175 GCA_040005265.1 Verrucomicrobiota bacterium | reverse complement strand
CGGCTGCTCGGATTTATTTACGCGGTCGCCTTTCTGGTCGCCGCCAACCAGCTGGTCCCGCTCATCGGCGGACATGGGCTCACCCCGGCTACTCATCTTTTTAAGCTGGTTCAAGATCGTTATGGTTCGGGGTATTCGGCGATATCGCATCTGCCGACCCTGTTCTGGTTTGGAAGTTCTGATCAAGCGTTGGCAATGTTCTCCTGGGTCGGTTTCGCATTGTCGCTTGTTGTGTTGGCCGGCTACGCCAATTCAATCATACTCGCGCTTCTCTGGGCGATGTACATGTCGATCGTCCACATCGGTCAAATTTGGTACGGCTACGGTTGGGAAATCCAACTTCTGGAAACCGGATTTCTGTCGATCTTTCTCTGTCCATTGCTCGACGGCCGCCCATTTCCCCAATATCGGCCGCCGATCCTGGTCATCTGGCTTTTTCGGTGGCTCGGCTTTCGGATCATGATCGGCGCCGGCCTGATCAAATTACGCGGCGACACGTGCTGGCGCGATTTGACCTGTCTCTATTATCATTACGAAACCCAGCCGATTCCCAACCCGATCAGCCGCTACATTCACTTCGCGCCGCACTGGTTTCACAATATCGAAACTGCCTGGAACCATTTTGTTGAGGTAATTGTTCCCTGGTTTTCTTTTGGGCCGCGCCCTGTCCGGCACATTGCCGGCATCCTGCTCGTCACATTTCAAATGTTTCTCATTATCAGCGGGAATCTTTCGTTTCTAAATTACCTTACGATCGTTCCGCTCCTTGCCTGCTTCGATGACACATTCTTTCGACGTATTTTACCAAAGGCACTCGTGGAGCGCGCCGAGCAGGCTGCCCGGGGATCGCAGCAACCGTCTCATGTCGGCACTGCGATCAGCGTCGCATTGTCGATCCTCGTTGCTTATTTAAGCATCGGGCCCGTGCTCAATCTCGCTTCCGGGCGGCAGATTATGAATACGTCGTTCACCGCGCTCGATCTTGTGAACACCTACGGCGCATTCGGAACGGTTGGCCGCGAACGCGACGAGATTATTTTCGAAGGAACAGAAAGCCTTTCTCTCGCCGGCGCGGAATGGAGGGAATACGAATTCAAAGCGAAACCGGGCAATCCGAGCCGCCGGCCGCCATTTGTTGCGCCATATCAGCCGCGCATTGACTGGCAAATCTGGTTCGCGGCCATGGCATCGCCCGGGGAATATCCCTGGACATTCCATTTCGTGTGGAAACTTTTGCACAACGATCGCGGGACGCTCTCGCTCATCGGAAAGAATCCATTTCCTAACGTGCCGCCGCACTACATCCGTGCGCGGCATTATCGTTATCAATTCGCACCGTTGGGTGAGAAAGGATGGTGGAAACGCGAATTGATCGGTGAATGGTTGCCGCCGCTCTCGGTTGACGACCCGGATTTTCGCCGGGTACTAGCCGAAATGGATTGGCTCGACTGATGAATCGCGCTCTCTACAACCCTCGCTTTTCCAAATAGGCGACCGTATCCCGCATCATTCGGTAGCCGAAATGTCCTTGTGGCACATGAAGCAATTCCGAGCCGCGCCATTTTTTGTGAATTGCCTCGATATCGCTCGGGCGCGCGATCGAATCGAATTCACCGGCCACGAATAGAACACGCTCGGCATCGCAAAGTGGATCGTTGTGAAGCGGGGAGCTAAGATGAAAATGCCGCGCGACGAGCGATGGCTCAATATTCGACCGGCGCAGCTTTCGGGACATGGCCACGCTGCCTGGGTTCTGCCAGACCGCATGCTCTACGTTCACGATCGGCGCCATCAGAGCGACGAAGCGAAAATCGCGTTCCACCATGGCGAGCAACGCGCCAATCCAGCCTCCGTAACTGGTGCCGAGAATTGCGAACTCCTCGCAACCCCTTTGGCGCAGGGCGGCCATCAATTGTCGCACTTCCATTACGCCCTGGCGTAATCCTTCGGCATTTCGAACAAGGTCCGCGGTGATCGCGAGCTCTCCGTTCCAATAACCGCGAGGCACACGCGAATAGTGATACGGTAAATGCAGAAAGCATGCGTTCCATCCCAGTTCATTGAAATGGGCCGCCCATCGCCGATAGCCGACCCGGGTCGCCGACATGAGCGAGTGCAACATAATCACCGTTGGCGCACGCCATCCACGCGGGGACGGAAATAAATCCGCGTGCGCAGTGTTGTTAGCGGCGAACTTCGTCTGGATGGGACTTCGCCATGAGATTGTGCCCGCGCCATTGTCGATCTTGCCGGCAATTTCGCCGTCCGGCGGCGTTGCGTAGAACTCGTGCGCCGTTAATTTTTCGCATTCCGAAACGTAGCGCTCCATCTCTTCGCGGCTGCGCGCGTGCAATCGATGCCGCGATTGAAGCAGATTCATCGACCCACACATGAGGGCATCGGCAGTTTTCGCCTTCAGGCGCCGTAATCTGTCAATCTGAGCGGATTCCGCTTTTGCGAGAGAAGTCGACGAATCCCGCGAACTCGTCTCAAGGGGTCGGACTGGCATTTTTTTGCCCATTCGTTCCTGGGGCGAATGCGGCAAATCGTCCGGCGTCAGCGAAAATGTTTCACGCAATTCCAGGTAAAGTTTTTGAAAAGCGGCAGCCAATTCGCGTCCAATACGTTCGCGCGTTTCAGATTTATCCCGCTTCGGTGAGGTTGGAATTAGCTCACCGAATGCGATCCAAATCTCCGTCCTGCGAAGCGGAAGCCAGCTCTGTTTGGCATAAAAACGGTCGCTCCCAAGAATGACGCACGGCAGGATCGGCACGCCGGCCATTTGTGCCAGCGTGTAAGCACCGGGCCGCAGCGGCGCGCCTTCGAGGAGCGACCGTGCACCATCGCGGATGCCGCCTTCCGGAAAAACTCCGACAATGCGTCTATCCTTTAATCGCTCGATTGCAGTTCGAATCGTCTTGCGGTCGGCCCGATGTCGATCTGCGGGAAAAGCATCGACCGCTCGCAGGAAATGCCCCAGCCCCGGTACCGGAAAAAATTCCGCCATCGCCATCCAATCGATCTTACGGGGCGCGAATGCCGAAAGGATAACGGGATCGAAATGGCTGATATGATTTGCCGCCAAAAGAAACGCGCCCTCATGGTTCGCGTTTTCCCGCCGCAAGATATGAACGCGCGAGACACAGCGAAACGCCAGTCTCATCGATCGAGATGCAATGCGGTTCCCCAGCCAACGATATATCCTGCGCGTCATCCGGTTACGAATTTTCCGTGGCGAGTTCTTTGGATCTCTTGAGATCGAGCTTGCCCGAAGCCAGCACCGGGATTGCGTCGACACGTTGGACTCGCTTCGGGATCCATAGGTTTGGAACGCCGGTGTCGCGAAGTTGATCGCGTAACTGGGCAAGATCGACATCTACCGCGCTCAAGAGTACGAGCGCTTCCCCTTTGGCTTCATCTGGCACTCCCATGATGGCGAAGGGGCGTTCGTCTCTTCCAGATAATCCGAGTAGGTCGATGATTTTTTGTTCGATCGCTTCGTGCGGAACCATTTCACCGCCAATTTTGGAAAAGCGCGACAGCCTCCCCTCGATGTAGAGGAAGCCGTCTTCATCGAACCGGCCGATGTCACCCGTTTTCAACCAGCCGTCTCGAATGACTTCCGCCGTCCGCTCCGGGTCGTGAAGGTACCCTTCAAAAATGTTCGGCCCGCGGAGCCAAAGCATTCCGGGCTCATGCAGAGAGAGCTTGCGATCCGTTTCCGGTTCGCGAATTTCCGCCGCGATTCCGGGGGCCATTCTTCCAACCGATCCCAACCGGCTCGATGGCTGCACTTGTTCGCCTGGCCGTCTCGGCTGCGGATCGGGAAGATTTACGCTCACCACCGGTGAGGTTTCGGTGAGGCCGTACCCTTCAAGGACTCGCTGCTGGAATCGTTCTTCGAAAGTCCTGGCCAGATCAACCGGCAGTTTTTCCGCACCGGTGATGACGAGTCGCAGACTGCGGAGTTGATCCGGCTCGGCTTTCCGCAGGTAACCGCGCAGGAAAGTGGGTGTGGCAAGCAAAACCGTTAACTGATAACGCTTGATGATGGCCGCGTTTTTCGCCGCTTCCAGGGGACTGGGATAGGTGACGATGCGAACGCCTTCGATCAGCGGATACCAGAGTGTGACCGTCGATCCAAAGCTGTGGAAAAAGGGCAGCGACGCGAGAATTGCGTCACCTTTTTTCAAATTAAGGAGTTCACAGAATTGCGAAACATTTCCGACAATGTTGCGATGGCTGAGCACGACACCCTTTGGCTCGCCGGTGCTTCCGCTCGTGAACAGCAAGCTCGCTTCGGCGTGTCCGCCCTTTTTGGGAATACGCAGAATCCTCAAGAGCAGTCGCGTGGGCGTGAGAATCGACAGTATCCACCAGAAAATGATTTTTCCCTTCAAACTCGGCAGGAGAGTGTCCAGTTTCAAGAGTTGTTCCGGCCATGGGAAATCCTTAACTCGGTCCATGAATTGCGTGGCCGAGATGACGACGCGCAGGTCGGCGCGCCTGCAACACGATTCGTTCGCCGCGCGGCCCATTGTAAAGTTAAGATCGACCGGAATTTTCCCGGCCAGGATTACGGCAAGATTTGCTACCATCGACCCTTTGCCGGCTGGCAACACGATCGCGATTCGCTCGTCGGAGAATTCTTTTCGGAGGTAACGGCTCAGGGCGGCGGCAGCGCCGAGCAATTTGGATTTGCTCAAAACGCTGTGATCGATTCCATCGACGACGGCGGTTTCGAACGGGTGTTTTTTTAGTCCGCGAACGCAGGCCTCGGCCAGATGTCGATCCAAAGACGGGCGCGCGCTGAAGCAAAACTCGCCAAGCTTCAGAAGCTGTTCGCGCAAACTTGAAATATCGGCGGCCGCAGCTTCGAGCGGTTTGCCGAACGCAACCGTGACTCGATACGGAATTCGTCCAGGCAGCTTGGTGAAGAAGCGGCCCCCATGGAATGAGAAAATCGATCCCCAGAGCTGATCGAGCCACACCGGAACGACCGGAGCATTGGCATGGCGGGCGATGAGTTCGTAACCTCGGCGCAAGCGCAACAATGTCCCGCCGCGCTCGAGCTGGCCTTCGGGAAATAGGCAGACCACTTCGCCCTCCGCCAGTTTTTCCGTGGCCGCGCGAATAGCAGAACGCGATTGGCGGGTGTCGATCGGGATGCAACCCGCGGCGTGTAAGAACGGACGCAGGCGCGGCTTATTGTAGAACTCCTGGTCGACGATGAACCGGATAGGTCGCGGGCAGGCGAGCTGCAGCACGATTGCGTCCACCCACGTGATGTGGTTAGGCAAAAGCAGGAAGCCGCCCGCCGGCAAGTGCTCCCGCCCGAAAGTGGTTACGCGATAGATTAATTTTCCAATCGTTAGTCCAACGAAATAAAGCGCTTGTTCGCGTCGGGAAGAGGTCATTACAGTTTTATCATTTACAATCAGGCTGCATCCAACTGCAATGGGCAATTGGTGATGGCAAAGTCCGAAAAGAGTCTCCCCGGTGCACGCACTGCGCTTTTGCTCCTCCTTGGCATCAACCTCTTTAACTACATTGATCGTTATATCCTCAACACCGTTGAGCCGTCGATTCGCTCCACTTTCTTCGCGCCGAACGATCCTAACGCGATGGCCGTTACCGGCGTGCTCGGCACCGCCTTCATCGTAAGTTACATGATTGCGGCGCCAGCTCTTGGTTGGTTGGCCGATCGTTTTTCTCGTTGGATTATTATAGGTGTCTCGGTTCTCCTTTGGAGCCTGGCCAGTGGCGCGTCGGGATTGGCTGGGAGTATCGGGGTACTCCTTCTTACCCGTGTTTTCGTGGGCATTGGGGAAGGTGGTTATGGACCAGCGGCGCCACCAATCATTTCCGACTTATTTCCGCTGGCGACGCGCGGTCGAGTCCTGGCGATTTTTTTTGCGGCAATTCCGGTAGGTAGCGCCCTAGGCTACGCGCTCGGGGGATTAATCAATGTTCATCTGGGGTGGCGATGGGCATTCTATCTGGTGACGCCACCGGGTCTTATTCTCGGCTGGCTATGCTTTCTGCAGAAGGATCCCCGCGTGCATGATTCTTTAGGAGAGCGCCGAAAAAAAGCAACCCGCGAGGACTATCTGAAGTTGGTGAGAACCCGTTCCTATGTGTTCAACGTCTTCGCTCAGACGGCCATGACCTTTGCTTTGGGCGGCCTGGCCTTTTGGGCGTCGGCGTATCTTATCGAGTATCGGCACCAATCGCCTTCTGCGCCGGCAATTTTCGGAGGAATCCTTGCATTGGCCGGACTGGTCTCGACTTTGGTAGGCGGTTTTTTGGCCGATTATCTGCGGGCGCGTGTTCGAGGGTCCTACTTTCTCGTTTCCGGCATCGGAATGTTAATTGGCTTTCCGTTCATGGTGGCCATGCTTTACACCCCTTTTCCCTATGCCTGGATTTTGATTTTCCTGGCGCTTTTTTTTATCTTTTTCAATACCGGACCGTCGAATACCGCTCTGGCAAATGTCTCCCCTCCCTCAGTACGAGCGACTGCTTTCGCGTTGAATATTCTGGTCATCCACGCGCTCGGGGATGCCATTGCTCCGCCGTTGCTCGGATTCGTTGCCGGCCATAGTAACCTGAACGTGGCCTTTCTGGTGGTATCCGCGATGATGCTTGTTTCCGGTCTAATCTGGTTACTCGGAAGGAAATATCTCGATGCGGACACAACTGCGGTCGAAGCGGCTTCGCGCTGAAACCGTTGCTCGAACTGTTGTCCGCAGGATTCTTAGAAGCAGTCGCCGTCGCACGCCACTACGAACGCCTTTAAGGACTCGCGTGAAGATCGAGATGGACGTCGTAATCGTGCGCCATGGCGAGTGCGTCCGCCGCTGGCTTGGGTCGCCCGGATTTGGCCAGCAACTGGCTGAGAAATTGCCAACTTTCTGCGCGATACCATTCGGTCCGGAGGCAGCTTTCCAGTTCGCCAATGGCCTGAGCGGTCGCGCCCGTCTCATCCAGCATCTTAATATATCGTTTTTCGATCGACCAATTCGGAGGTCCCGTTCGCGCCGCCAGCCGCATGCGCAAGAAATCGACCTGCCCGTTTTCTTTGCTTTCGAGGACGGCGAGGAGTTCGTGCGCTCGCGCCGCCACCGCAGGCATGCCAGTGGCGCGATTGAGCAGCTCGCGCGTTAATTTGAAGTCATTCTGTTTCAATGCAGCCACGGCAAGGTTCAGCACAGCCAATGGGTGATCCGGCGATTTCTCCAGCGCGGCGTGCAAATGCAACGCTGCGTTTTCGAGGTTGCCTTCGGTTATTTCCAGCCCGCCCAGATTAATCAGCATTCGTGTGGAATTTCCGCCGCTGGCGATGGTTCTCTCCAGAAAAGTTCGCTGGTCTTTCCAATCGAAGGTCCGAAGAAATGTCCGCGTCCCGAGAAAAAGAGCCCACACCGCCACGCTCCCGATTGCAGCGAAACGTATGATCGATGCTTTGTTCTGAAAAAAATCCGTTAACGAAATCGCGGCGGCCAGAAATAGGAATGTTGTCGGAATATAGAGCCAGTGTTCCGCCACCGAAGCGTTCAAAGCCACGATCCCGCTCACCGGCAAATAGCTAATCACGGCAAGCATCAGGCAAGCGAACACCTTTGGGTTTCGCCGGCGGGCGCGGACCATCCAGTAAATGAGTCCCGCGATCAACACGATCCCCAGGAGGGTTTGTAGCTCGCGCATCGCCGTGACGTTTAAACTCGCGTTGCTAAAACCACTTGGATGAGTTTCGACACCGCGATCCATGTGCAGGTTGAGCGGAAGCAAAATGAGCCCGGCATATTCGGCAACGGCCCGTACCACGATGATTGGACGAACCAGCGCGGGTGCCGGCGAATGTGAGACGGGCGGGGGAATGTGTTCCGCAGGCAGCCGCAAACTCAGATAGACAATGGCGACGAAAACCGCGATGCCGAGCGTTTTGAGCATCCCTGGCCAATCCTTTCGAAGGGCTAGCAATGCGATGGCGAGCAGAGGGAAAATCAGACCGCTCTCCTTGCTTAGCGCGCTCAGAAAAAATGCGACAGTCGCTACAATGAGGAAGAAGAGACCGTTTTTTGGTGTTGCCTGGCTGCTTCGCAGCACGAAATACAATCCGAGGAAACCGAACGCAGCCGCGAGCGGATCGGCCCGGCCGGAAATGTAGACGACAGCGGCACTGTGAACCGGGTGAATCGCCCAAACCAGCGCGGAGGCCAGCGCGATGAGCCGGCGCTTCTTCGGCTCCATCCCGAACAGCAGAAGAAGCTCCTCAGCGAAAATAAAGAGGGCAACCGCTGCCCCTGCATGACAAAGAATGCTTACCAAGTGATAAGGCGCGGGATTCAAAGCGAACGCGGCGTACTCGAACGTGTAAACGAGACGCTGGATCGGCCGGTAAAAATCCGAGGCCGTGGCGTCGGTGAACGCAAAATGATTGAAACCCTCCGGGATTAGCAGCCAGCTTCGGATCAGCGGATCGCGCAGAATCAGGGCGGTGTCGTCCCAAACGAAACCGTCCTGTGCCGCCGGCGCGTAGCTCAGCGACACCGCCGCAACAATCAGGAAAATGGCGACAATTTTCTTCATTGCGAAAAGAAGGTGGACAAGATCAATAGACATTATTGTCATCCTGAGCGAAGTCGAAGGATCCCGCAGAACCAATGCAGACTATCGTCACGGGATTCCTTAACTTCGCTCGGAATGACGGATTCGCTTATGAAGCAGATTGAAATTGGGCTATGAAATGGGTTGCGCTGATCTGCTCGTTAGCCTTCGGGGGGAGCAATGCCTGTGCCGATGGCGTGCCTGATGACTGCACCCAGCTTATTCTCGGCATCGCGCCAAACGCGAACTCGATGCGCGGAAAGATTCAATTATTCGAGCGGGCTCTCGGCGGGAATTGGAAACGCGTTGCGGGACCGCTCCCCGTCTTGTTCGGCAAAAATGGAATTGCCTGGGGTTCCGGCCTGGCGGGTCAAGGTGAAGCCGGCCTCCATAAGAAAGAGCGCGACGGTCGCGCGCCGGCCGGCATTTTCCGGATAGGAAAGATTTACACTTACGATGCTCAATTACCCCAAGGAGCCGATTATCCGTTTCATCAGGTGACCACGGCCGACGCGTGGATCGATGATGTAACGAGCCCTGATTACAACCGTTTTGTGACCATTGACGATCCCGCGCATCCGCCGCCCTGGTTCGAAAAGCAAAAAATGAGGCACAACGATTTCGCCTATCGCTGGCTGGTCGAGATCCGGCATAATTCCGATCCGCCCGCGCCGGGCGCGGGGAGCGCGATCTTTTTCCACATTCGCCGGGGAGTGAGCCGGCCTACGTCTGGTTGCACGACCATGGCCGAAGACGAACTGGTGAAGATGATCAAGTGGCTCCGCGCCGGGCGCCATCCCTGTTACGCGCTATTGCCCGCCGCTGAATATGAGGGCAAACGGCAAATTTGGGGCCTGCCGGCCTCCGACAACATTTTGTTGCATCCTTAGTTAATCATCACTTGCATCCTGTCCGGAGCATTCTAGTAATTCCGATGCGAAAACGTCCTAATCCTGATTCGGAAGAAAATATTCGTCGGATCGACACGAAACCTCGCGCAAAGAAACAGACGCACGGCTTTCAAGTCCACTTTCTGCGCGGTAAACAAGTTGTAACGAAGATGTTCAGCGACAGCATGCACGGCGGAAAAGAGGGGGCCCGCCGCTCCGCGCGGAAGTTCAAGAAGACCGTCTTGCGCAAGTTGCCACGGAAGAGATCCGGCGGCTCTCGTTAGGCGTTAGGCGCTTTGGCGCGCTTGGTTTCACCATACGTTTTCCAGCATTCCAGGAATGCAGGGGTGAAATCGCCTGTCCGGTTCGCGATCCAGCCATCGACGATTTCCGGCGCGAAGAACGCGCCGGTTTCGATCTCGCCTGGATTGGGGTGAACTTCACCCTGATGCTCGCCGCGATAAAGCCAGATGAACTCGTTGTCGGTCTGCTCGCAGGCCGGGAGCTTGGCTATCTTTTCCAGCGGAACTTTGATGCCGATCTCTTCCTGGAGCTCGCGTTCTGCCGCCTCGTCGTAGCCTTCCCCGGCTGAAACGTGCCCTCCGGTGCTCGAGTCCCACCGCAAGGGATATCGATCCTTCTCCCGGCAGCGCTTCTGCAGGTAAACCCTCCCGGCGGGGTCGAAAATCAGGATATGAACTGCCCGGTGGCGCAAGTTATTCCCATGCACCTCCGCTCGGTAAGCGTATCGCAGAATCCGGTCTACTTCGTCCACTACCGGGAAGCGCTCGTTCTGAAGGAAACGCGTATCTGCCGGAGGCGGCGGCGCGGCCAGATTGGTAAGGCCGATCCACTGGAGCAGCGAGAGCTCTTCAGCTCTTGCCTTTGGTGCGAAACCGAGGAAAGCGGCGACGCGTTCGAACTGGGGAAAGTGTTCTCGTAGCAATTTCTGTAACTGCTTTCGTCTTTGAGAAAAACCAGAGCGAACCAGCGTGGCAAACAAATCGTTGTCTCGTGGCGGCAACTCCCCCGCATCGCGCGGAGTAATTCGCACCATCGCAGAGTCGACACCCGGCTCCGGCAGGAAAACCGTCCGAGGAATTGTCCGCAAATATTCTACGCGATAATGCAATTGCACCAGTAACGTAAGCGCGCCGTAATCCTTGGTTGATGGAGAAGCGGAAAGACGCGCCGCCATTTCTCTTTGTAACATAAACAACCACAAGGATATAGAACTTGGATATTCGAGGAACTTTAACAGGAGCTGACTTGAAATCTTGTACGGAAGGTTCCCTAGCAATTTCACCCGTGGCTTCGTCCAGAGCGTTGGCACATCGAAATCGAGCGCGTCCGCATTGACCACGTCGAGCCGCTCATCACTGAGTCGCTCCCGCAAAAAATTCGCCAGACGCGTATCTTTCTCGATGGCAAGAACGCGCGCGCCCTTCTCTAGAATCAACTCGGTAAGTGCTCCCAGGCCCGGTCCGATTTCCACAACAAAATCGTCTGGAGCTATTTCCGCTTGATCGACAATCCAGCGAGCCAGATTCTGGTCGTGAAGAAAATTCTGTCCGAGAGTTTTGACCGGTGAGACCTGAATTGTGCGAAGGGTCTCGGTGATCTGAGAGAGCTTCATGTCAGGATCGGCAATGGCCGTTTAGCGATCGATGAAGCCGCACGTTTGTTCACAAAATTGTGTGAACAAAATACCCCGTGGGGATGATCTTATTCACAAGTTATTCAACACGTTGAAAGCCTCTCACTCGGCCAGGCGCTTGCCCTCCCTTGGTTGCAGTGTTTTGACCCGTTTGGGCTCTCTCAAGGCAGCTCGCCTCCGCCGTTTCCGGCTTGCCAGGTAGGTCCGTCGGGCATCTTTCAAGGAAGCACCCTCCAGGAAGTAAGCGATCGCAGCCCGTCCGATTGCATAGGTGCCGGCTCCCGCCACCATGCCGCAAACCACATTGCCCCAGCCGGGGAAAAACTTCAGGATGGCGCGGGCGCCTTCGCGCAGGACCATCCCTACTCCGACATTGGCGCCGAGCGCCCCAACGAACTCCGTCGCGGCCCGCAGACTCCGCTCCCGGCCGCTCAGGTACATGATCCCCGAGACCATAACCAGCTGAAGCGTGGTTAGAATCGGCATGTCGGCTAAAGGGATCGGCTGTGTTCCGATCGCGGTGCAAATCGCGGTGGTCGATTTTACCAGGACCTGGGCTACGTGCTGCTGCGCCTCGCGGTCTCGCGAAATACGGATCATCTCGATCTTCGCTTCATTGGGCAGCTGTTCGGTCAATACCGGCATCCATCCGGGCATCTCGGCAGATTCCAGTCGGATCATTTGAAGCAGACGATCGCCGAGGGCCGGGTGATCTTTGCGCGGTGCCGCCCCGTTTTCAGGGCCAACCAACACTCCGATAATCTTTGTATTGGCGGGCGCGATTGCGGCGAATTTCTCCAAGTCTTTCCCGATGATAAAGGCGACGTCGGCCGGCTGACGCTGGAGTTCTTCGTCGACATCGCTCTTGGCCGAATCAGTAGCCTCTCTGGCGTCCAATACCGCGATTGTTCCGCGACCCACAAGATTCCAGTCCGTCCAGCGGTGCACCGGCGTCACGGCCATGCTCAGTTGTTCCTCCGCATCTGGCGGAAACAGCGCGCTGATCAATTGCGGCATCGGCATTGCACTGGAGCCGAGGAAGAGGAATCGCGGTGGTCGCTGTTGCAGGAACAACTCCTTCAGCGGCGTCAATTCGCTCAAGATCGGGTTACGAATGGTTTCGGGGAGTTTGCCCACAAACCCTTCGAGGCGTTCAACAATGTGAAGAAGCACCGGCTGATTCATTTGGGAAATTCGTGCTTAATCATTCCTTCGATATTCGCCATTCGTGCTTCGTAATTCATACTTCGATCTGGCCAAAAAGCACGCGCGCGAATTCATCGTTTCCAATTCGGCAAAACTCCATTTATAAGGATTGCATGAGTTTGAATATCGAAGCGCTCTCGCGCGCGGCGACCGAAGCGCGTGGCTTGTGCATGGATGCGGTTCAAGCATCGCAATCCGGTCACCTCGGGCTTCCGCTGGGCTGTGCCGAGATGGGAGCGGTTCTTTACGGGTACGTGCTCAAATATAATCCGGACAAACCGCGCTGGATCGGCCGTGATTATTTTGTTCTCTCGGCCGGTCATGGCAGCATGTTTCTTTACGCCTGGCTGCACATGAGCGGCTACGATTTGCCGATGTCGGAGATCAAACGTTTCCGGCAATTGCATTCGAAAACGCCGGGGCATCCGGAATTTTTTGAAACACCGGGAGTCGAATGCACCACCGGTCCGTTAGGTCAGGGAGTCGGCAACGCCGTCGGCATTGCCGTGGCGATGAAAATGGCCGCGGCCCGATTCAATACCAGCGAGCACCGTATTTTCGATCAGCATTGCATCTGCCTCGCCGGTGACGGTTGTTTGCAGGAAGGCGTGTCTGCGGAAGCAAGCGCGTTCGCCGGACATTTCGGCCTCGATAATTTGATCCTGATTTACGATTCCAACGCCGTCACACTGGACGCGCCGGCGACCGCTACCCAGAGCGAAGACACCGCCATGCGCTACAAGGCATACGGCTTCGATGTTCAGGAAATCAACGGCCAGGACATGCAGGCGTTTCTCGACGCGCTCAGCACCGCGAAAGAGAACAACAATGGCAAGCCGAAGTTCATCATCGCCCACACCCTGATCGGGAAGGGGATTCCGGAAGTGGCCGGCACCTTCAAGGCACACGGCGAAGCCGGGGCGAAGTTTATCGATGCCGCGCGCAAAGGGCTTGGATTGCCGGACGAACGTTATTTCGTTTCAAAGGAGACCTACGATTATTTCGCGGCCCATAAAAAGGAATTGCTCGCTGAGTACGATCGCTGGGAAAAAACGTACGATGACTGGCGAAAGAAAAACGCGGAGAACGCCAAGTTGCTCGATGCCGCGATCGATCGAAAAGTGGATGGCGATCTCCTGTCGAAGATTCCAGAGTTTCCCAAAGACGCCAAGATCGCGACACGCAAAGCGGGCAGCGAAGCGCTGCAACCGCTCGCGCAGGCGATGCCGTTCCTTATCAGCGGCAGCGCCGATCTCCACGGCTCGACTTTGAATTACATCAAGGACGGCGGCGATTTCACCCGCGAGACGCCCAAGGGTCGCAACATCCATTTCGGCATTCGCGAACATGGCATGTGCGCAATCATGAACGGTGTTTCTTATCACGGAATTTTCCGCGCGTCGGGCGCGACGTTCCTCGTCTTTACCGACTATTGCCGGGCATCGATCCGGCTCGCGGCATTATCGAAGCTGCCGAATATCTACATCTTTACTCACGATTCAATCGGTGTGGGCGAAGATGGCCCGACCCATGAACCGGTGGAAACGGTGAGCAGCGTCCGGGTGATGCCGCAGATCGATGTCATTCGTCCGGCTGATCCCGAAGAGACGGCCGGCGCATTCGCCGCTGCCGCGCAACACATCGATGGCCCGACGTTTCTCGCTTTGACGCGCCAGGCCGTTCCGATGCTGAACGATGTCGATGTGAAGTTGCGGCGCGAAGGTGTGGCCCGGGGCGGTTACATTGCGATCAAGGAAAAAGGAAAACTCGAGATCATCCTCATGTCGTGCGGCAGCGAGTTGCAACATGCCATTGCCGCGGCAAAAGAACTCGGCGACGGTGTTCGCGTCGTTTCTATGCCGTGCTTTGAGCGGTTCAACCGCGAATCGGAGAAGTATCGCGAAGAAGTTTTGCCAAAGTCATGCCGCAAACGCGTCGCGATCGAAGCCGGCGTGCCCCAGATTTGGTATCAATACGTCGGGCTCGATGGAAAAGTCATCGGCCTGCATCGCTTCGGATTGAGCGGTCCCGGCGCCGAAGTAATGAAAGAATTCGGCATCGATGCGCAACACGTCGTCGAAGCGGCGAAGTCGCTGAGTTAGGGACGATTCGAAGATGTTGCCCTTCCACCAGCGGCTGGCAGCCTGTGCTCCCCGGAAGCCGATCTAGAACGCTTCGTCAGGCTCGGTCACGTTCCGCGCGCGATCTTCGAACCGGGTGAATTCCTTCAGGAAGGTGAGGGGAATCTCACCCACCGGACCATTGCGCTGCTTCGCGATGATCAGTTCCGCTTCGCCGGCTTTTTCCTGACGCGCTTCGTCGTCTTCCTCGTACATCTCCGGACGAACGAGAAGCCCGACCAGATCCGCATCCTGCTCGATCGAACCGGATTCGCGCAAATCGCTCAGTCGCGGCTTACCGCCGGTTCGTTGTTCCGGCTGGCGATTTAACTGCGCCACCACGATCACCGGAATCTTAAGTTCCTTGGCCAGGCCTTTGAGCCCGGCGGAAATTTCCGAGATCTCGAGCTGCCGGTTGTCCTGGGCCCGGCGCGATGTCGATCTTATCAATTGCAGATAATCGATGACGATGAGTTGCACATCGTGTTGTGCCTTCAATCGCCGCGCTTTCGCTCGCAGCTCCAGAATGCTCAGTCCGGCGCTGTCATCGATAAAAATTTTCGCTTCAGCCAGCTTCGATGCCGCCGCGGTCAGGCTGGGAAAATCGCGCTCGGCCAGAAATCCGTCGCGCACTTTTTGCAAGTTCACCCGGGCGCGTGAGCAAAGCAGACGTTGCACCAATTGCTGGCTGCTCATTTCAAGACTAAACACACCGACGGGGTGTTTATCGTTCACTGCGACATGCTCGGCGATGTTCATCACCAGCGCAGTCTTTCCCATGCTTGGCCGCGCTGCGATCACGATCATTTCGGCCGGGTGCAACCCACTGGTCATGCGATCGAACTCGATGAACCCCGTTGAGATGCCGGTAATGCCGCCCTTGCGCTCATACAATTTCTCGATGGACTCGATCGCTTCCATTACCTGGTCCTTCATCGACAGCATCTGTCCTTTGAACCGGTCTTCGCCCACCGCGAAAATTTTCTGCTCTACTTCATCGAGCAGATTGCTCACCTCGTCTTGTTCCTCGTAGGCGCGTCGGACGCTTTCGGTGGAGGCGGCGATGATTTGCCGCAAAATGTATTTATCGCGAACGATCTCGATGTAGTACTCGACGTTCGCCGCCGTTGGGACGAAAGTGAACAGGCTCGTCACGAACGCCGCGCCGCCAAGCGGCTCGAGCAAATTCCGGTCGCGCAATACCTGGGTAAACGTGATCAGGTCGATTGCCTGGCCGGCATTCCAAAGCTCGACCAGAACGGTGTAGACGGCCTGATGCGCTGGAATGTAGAAATACTCTTCGTTGATCTTTTCCACGCATTCCCCGATCGCTTCGCGGGGGGAGATGAGCATGGAGCCGAGAACGCCTTGCTCCGCTTCCACGCTGTGGGGCGGAGTTCGGTGAATATCCTGCGAAGAACCTGTTGGCGAGATGGGAATAACATTCTCGCCGCTTCGTGCCGCCGAACCTCGGCCAGCACCGTTTGCTGATTTACGAGGCTTCCCACCGCTCCAAGGAGAGGACGGTTGAGTCGCCATGAACTATTTTTCTTCCTTCGTCTCTTCTGTTTTTCTCCGGAAAAAGGAGCGGCCCTTCTTCTCAGGCTCCGCTGCAGCTTCCTCGGGCTTTGGTTCTTCTGTCGACTTCACCACAAAATTCAACGTCGCGCTCACGTCGTGATGCAATTTGATTTGCACTTCGTGCTCGCCTGTATCTTTGACAGGCCGCTCCAGGACGAT
Organism: Verrucomicrobiota bacterium; assembly: GCA_040005265.1. Lineage (GTDB taxonomy): Bacteria > Verrucomicrobiota > Verrucomicrobiia > Chthoniobacterales > UBA10450 > JBDTZF01. Next base: position 9,952 of record JBDTZF010000024.1, on the reverse strand, counting down.
CTTGTGCCGATCGATCTCCACTCCGATCTCGTTCTTAAGCCGGTTGACGATGTCCTGGGTGGTCACTGATCCGAAAGCTTTTCCAGTTTCGCCGGTCGCGAGGGTAAACGTTGGCCGCAATTTCCCGATTCGCCGGGCCAGATCTTCGGATTCGTTCAGCTCGCGTGCTTCACGCTCGGCCCGCTTCTTCTTCAAATTGTCGAGCTGGCGCATCGCCGCCGGGGTGACTTCGTAGGCTTTGCCGTGCGGCAGTAAAAAATTCCGCGCGTAACCGCGGCGCACCTTTACCACGTCGGCTTCGGCTCCCAGACCAGGGATGTTCTCAGTCAAAATTATTTTCGTTAAAGGCATGTCTTTTAAGCCGCGCTCAAGGAATTTTCCAACGGTGAGCGAGGGGCCACGAGTATAAAAGCACACCGCGCAGTGTCAACGCCGCGCCGAAAATAAATCTTCCTCCCCCCTGTAGCGGCGGCCGTGTCGGCCGCATCCGTCAGATCATTCCGAGCTTCATCCGGCCCGCTTCGCTGATCATGTTTTGGTTCCATGGCGGGTCCCAAACGAGCTGCACATCTGCTTCATCAACACCGTCGATCGTCAAAATCTTACTCTGCGCATCGTGGGCGATGGCCGGCCCCATCCCGCAGCCGGGCGCGGTCAGGGTCATTTTCACTTCCACCTTCGTGCCCCCATCGTCTTTCTTGCTGAGCCGGCAATCGTATACCAGACCAAGATCGACAATGTTCACCGGAATTTCCGGGTCAAAACATTGCTTGAGCTGGCTCCAGACCGCTGCCTCCGAAACCTCGCCGTCGGTCTTCGCACCATTGGCTTTCGCTTCGGTTTTGGCGGCCGGCTTCTCGATACCGAGCGCGTCGATGTCTTTCTCCGCCACGCGGGAGAGTCCGTAAGAAGTGGCGATGGTATAGCTTCCGCCGAGGGTTTGCGTAATCACGCCCTTCGTCCCGGCAGGGACGGTAAAACTCGTGCCACTCGGAATCAGGATCACCTCGCAATCGCGGCTCAGACTAAATTCAGTGTTCTCGTGCATATATATATAATGAGTGTCACTCAAATTAAGCCCAGCGGTCGCAACTGCAAGCTGCAGAGATTGTAGGGCGTCTGTGTCAGACGCCTCTAGGGGCAGCAGGACAGATTGTAGTTTGTGTCAGACGCCTCTCGGGTCACGTCAAATCGTCAGTAAATTGAAATTGAAATGGCCAATCACTGGGATCGCGGACCAATCCGGCACGAACCGGGTTCTGGCGGAGATATTCCCACTTTTCAGAAAGGGACTCGTCCGACCTAAGTAAGCGATCAAACATCCTTCCTGCCATTCCCATCTCTTGCTCGTGCCGTCTGACACAGACGGCTACAATCTTTCCAGAACGCCTCGTTGAACCAGCGTTTAAACCATTTGCTGAACGCAGTTACCGAAGCATTACGATCAACAGTCGGTGCTGCCAGCAAATGTAAGTGATCTGGCATCGCAACGGTAGCGAGGATCGCCCATTTGTTCAGTCTATTGAAAGTGGAACGGCATGTTTGCCAAGCTTGTTGATTGGCAAGTACCGGCTGGTGATCCTTCACACAAAACGTAAGGAAATAAGTAGTGCGTTGCTCCCACGGGAGCCAATTGGGAATGCGCGGCGGACGGCTCATGATCGAAGCGTTTCTTTCAAAATTGTAGGGCGTCTGTGTCAGACGCCTTTAGATTAATTGCCATCTCACAGAGACGGCCTACAAATCAAAGCTTCGACGGATCCTCAAGCAACTCGACGACGCGCTTCAGTAATCGGCCCGCGCCGCCACCGTCGAGACTGCGATGATCGAAACTCAATGTGAGTTCAGCCTGAGTTCTCGGCACGAACTGCTGGCTTTCCTCGCTCCAGACCGGCGCCTTCTTGCCGGCGCCAAGCCCGAGCAGAAGCGTTTGGTCGGGCAGGGGAATGGGCGTGCCCCAGTCGAGACCGAACGTGCCGAAGTTCGAGACCGAAGCGATGCCGCCGGAAGTCATTTCCGGGGTTAAGCGGCGGCGGCGGGCTAGATCGACAATCTCATCGTAATGACTCGTTAGGTCGGATAGAGGAGTCTTATCAACATTGCGGATAACCGGGACCATAATGCCTTCTCCGGCTTCAACTGCGACGCCGATGTCGATTGAGTTCGATTGCACCACGCGGCCACCGATCAAACGCGCCGCGGCGTTTGGTTGTTCGGCCAGAGCGAGCGCAAGCGCGCGTAAAACATACAGAGCGGGGCCAGGTTTCGGGTCTCGCTTAGCGCGGTCTTGCAGAACTGGATCGAGACAAATCGAAAGGCCGACGGTTGCGAGTGGTCGCGTCCAACTTCGACGCATCGCGTCAGCGACACCGGTTCGAATCGCGCTCGGTTTCTCCGCCGGCTGCGACTCGATTCCGCTGAGGAATGTTTCCAGATCTTTGATCGTTACCCGACCGGCGGTTCCGGTCCCGGCGACGCCCGCGAGATCAGCCTGTGTCAGTTGCAGCTCAGCCATTCGCGCGCGAACTCTTGGTGAAAGGAACCCCGCGCCTTTCGCCGCAGCCGGCACTGGCAGAAGGCCAGCCTGATCGACTTGGAAATGTGAACCAGTCGCGACCGGCGGTAGGCCAGCCTGATCGACTTGGAAATGTGAGCCGCTTCCGTTTTGGGCCGAATCCGTCCCGGCAGTTTCTTCTTCGCGTCCCGGAATTTCTTCCGCCACGTCGCCTTTCGGTTGCTGAGGCGCGCGCTTCTGGAAACGAGCCGCGTCCGCTTCACTCGCTTCGACATAACCGAGCACCGTACCGACCGCGTAGGTGCCTTTGATCTCGGCATCGATCTTCGCGATCTCACCGGCGCAGGGTGTCGTCACACCCATTACCGCCTTGTCCGTTTCGACTTCGATAATTTCCTGGTCCACGGAAACTTTGTCACCCAGCTGGACCTTGATTGCGACGATCGTAGCCTCGGCCATCGATTCGCCGAGTTGCGGCATAATGATTGGAACTTGGGGCATAAATGTTACTCGGCGAGAACCTGGCGAGCCTTGGCTGCAATCGTTTTAGCGTTCGGCCGGTGCGCGCTCCATAGGTTCGGGTGATAGGGGATCGGCGTGTCTTTCGCGTTGATTCGTTGGGGGGCGGCATCGAGCAAATGAAACCCTTCGCAAGTTACACGCGCGATCACTTCCGCGGTGACACCGCCCCATGGAAATGCCTCACCGACGCACAACAACCGGCCGGTCCGGGCGACGGACGCCAATACCGTGCTCGTGTCCAGCGGCTTAATGGTCCGAAGGTCGACCACCTCCACTTCGAATCCATCCCTCGCTAACTCGTTAGCCACGGCGAGAGCTTCGTGGACCATCGCGCTGTAGGTCACGATCGTGAGGTCGCGGCCTGGCCTAACGATTCGCGCCTTTCCGATTGGTAGCTTCTCCTTCGGCAGGGCGTCGGCCTTAAGATGGTAATAAAGATACTTGTGCTCGCAGTAAACAACCGGGTCGTCGATCGCCACTGCGTCGATCAACATTGTGTAGGCGTCTTCCACCGTGGCGGGCGTTACCACAATGACTCCCGGATAATGCGAATAGAGCCCTTCCATGCTCTGACTGTGAAATGGGCCGCTTCCCTTTGTCCCTCCGGAAGGCAACCGCACAGTGATCGGCACCGGAACGTTCGTCCGATAATAATGCGTTCCCGCGTTATTTAGAATTTGGTTCAGCGCGACACTCGAGAAATCGGCGAACTGCATTTCGACGATCGGTCGCATGCCTTCCAACGCTGCGCCGATCGCCGTGCCTACCATCGCGTCTTCGCTGATCGGCGTGTTGAGCACGCGTCCGGGAAATTCTTCCGCCAATCCTTTCGTGGCTTTGAAAGCTCCGCCAAACTTCCCACCAATATCCTGGCCGTAAATGAAAACGCGCTCGTCTTCGCGCAGCAATTTTCTCTGCGCCTCGCGGATAGCTTCCAGATAGGTAACGCTCATGGCTTCGTCGCGTTAAATCGCTGAATTGTTGAAGCGTTGAAGCGGTCCGATGCCGGACTGGCCATTGCCGATATAACCTTTGTAACCATTTAACGAATCACTTCGGTGCTTCATGCTTCCGATTCCGCCTTATCGATCAGATCGCGCGTCGACAGCGCGGACCAATCTTCTTCGCTCGCGCTCGGAGCGTCTTCCTGCTGTGCGGTGGCAACAGCTTCGTCGACTTCCTTCGCGATTTCGGCGCGCATTTGGCTCAACGCTGCAGAATCGAGCAGGTTTTGTTCGAGCATAAATGTTTCCGTCCTTTGTACCGGATCCTGGGCAAACGGCTCGTTTTTCATCTCCGGCGGAACATAGCTGGCGTCGTCATGTTCGCCGTGTCCGGCCAATCTCAAAGTGGTGGCAACAACCATCTGAGGCGGGCGTCCGGCGCGAGCGCGTTTTACCGCCGTTTCGACGACTTCGAGGCACGCATTGAGATCGGTGCCGTCCACGCTATGGCCTTCGTACCCGTAGCCTTTGGCTCGATCCACCAGGTCAGCGCAGGCGAACTCGCGGTCGTTAGACGTCGAATAGGCAAAATGATTATTGGTAACAACAACCACCAGGGGCACTTGTTCGACAGCGGCGATGTTTAATCCTTCGTGTGTCGCACCGGTTTGCATTCCACCTTCACCGATCGTTGTCAGGCCAACGAATTCCTTTTCACCCTTCATTCGTTTGGCCAGAAGCTTTCCGGTTATGACCGGAATCATCGCGCCGAGATGGCTGATCATGGCCAGCTGATTATCGAGCGGCCGCCCCCGGTGAATGTTACCGTCCCGTCCCCGCATTGGACCGAGTCGCGACCCAAGATAAGTGCGGACTACGTCGAGCAATGGCTCACCGAACGCCGAGCGTCCCGCCTGATCGCGAATGAGTGGGGCGAAGACATCTCCCTTTTGCAAAAACATGCCGCACGCTGCGCTCACCGCTTCCTGTCCTTTGCCGAGATAAACGCCGCCCGTGATCATGCCGCCGCGGTAAAGGCTGGCAAGCTTGTCCTCGAGCACACGGGCGAGAAGCATCCAGCGAAAGGCTTCCACGAAACGCTCATGCGGCTGTGATTTCTTCCCCGTTTTTCCCGGCGCAGATTTGGTGGCCGATTTCTTCCCTTTGCCCTGCGCCGTTTGAAGCATCCGGCAATTTTACGCAGGATTAAGAACCGTGCGCAAAGATTTTGTAGCACAGGCATCCTGCCTGTGGGTAGAGTGGGCGTCTCGCCTGCTGAATCGTAGTGGAGGTAACCTTTCGGCAAACGAGACGCCCGCCGGCCCCACAGGCAAGATGCCTGTGCTACGCTTACCTTCCGGCGATTGAGAGATGACGTTGCGTGGCGACCTCGCCGTGTCCGTTGCCGTTGGAGGCTGGTTCGGTCGGGACTTCACGCGGCCCGCTTAATTTCATCCCGACCAGCTTGCTGATGCCGCGCTCTTCCATGGTCACGCCGTAAAGGATGTCGGCCTTGGCGATGGTGCGTTTGTTGTGGGTGATGATGATGAACTGGCTTTGTCCGACGAATCGATCCAGCATCCGCACAAACCGGTTGATATTGCTCTCGTCCAGCGGCGCGTCGATTTCATCGAGGATGCAGAATGGACTCGGTCGCACCATGTAGATCGCGAACAGCAATGCGACCGCCGTCATGGCGCGTTCGCCGCCACTCAGGAGCGACACGGCCTGCAATTGTTTGCCCGGAGGTTTGGCCGAGATCTCGATCCCGCAATTGAGCGGATCGCCCTCGTCCATCAATGAAAGATCGGCCCGGCCGCCGCCGAAGAGTTCCGCGAACATCTCGCGGAAGTTGGCTCGCACTTGGGCGAAAGTGTCTGCGAACAATTGCCGGGTGGTCGAGTTGATCTTCGCGATGACTTCCAGCAACTCGCGGCGCGAATTTGTGAGATCGTTATTTTGGGTATCGAGAAACTTGAAACGTTCTTCCAGTTCGTCGTATTCCTGCACCGCCTCGAGATTAACCGGGCCCATGTTGTCGAGCTGGCGGGTGAGATCGCTGATGATCTTTTCGACACTCTGATCTGGAGGGGCGAGCTCCCGCGAGCCCTCTGCAGTTTGAGATGGCGTCGCAGGAGCTCCGCCCTCCAGTTTCTCCTCTCGCTTTATTTGGAGCCGCAAGATTTTTTCGAATGCCGGCTGATCGATAACAAACTCGCGAAGATTGAGCTGATAACGGCGCTCGATGTGTTCGAGCAGATTCTGAACCTGCATTTGCAGCTGCGATTCGCGGACCTGCTGCTGCGAACGCAAATCGTGGAGCTCATTCAACGTGTTTCGGACATTACGCAGGCTCGATTCCGTTTCGTTTGTTGCGGAAAGCCGACTGGTTCGCTGATCGGCCAGCGCCGCGACGTTCGCTTCCAGTTCGGCGCGATGCGCAGTCTGTTTTTCAATCGTCGCTTTCGCATTCTCGGATTCCCCGGCCTGCGCGTTCAATCTCTTCTCGAAATCGGAAATCTCGCTCTGCCGGGCCGCGACCGTTTCGGCCAATTCCGTTTCGCGAGCAGTCATTGGCTGACGTTGCGCGAGAAGGTTTTCGTGACGCTGCTGTTCGGTGGCCAGCGCCAGCCGAATGTCATTTAGCTGTTCCCTGGCGTGCTGATCGCGCTCATCCAATTCGATGCGTGCTGCCTCCGCGGCGGTCTGCTGCGCTTGTTTTTCCGAGTAGACCGCGCGTTCCGCTCCTAATTTCTGTTCCAACGCTGCGATCCGCTGGTCGGACGCTTCGAGCTGCTGTCCGAGTGTCGCATTGTCGGAGCGAAGAGTGTCGATCTTGCCCTGGACGTCGTTCAGTTCACGATCGAGAAACTGAATTCTATTCTCAGAAACCGATTGCTCGCGTCCCGCGGTTTCAAATTGAGCGCGCGCTTTTTCGAAATCCTGCGTCGTTGTTTCCATCCGCCGCTTCGTATCGTCGCGCGTTTGGCGCAAAGTATCGCGCTGATGGCTCAAGACCGAATGCTCTGCGCTTAGAATGGAGATCCGCGCTTTGCGCTCCAGCAATGAATCGGACACGTTCTCGCCACTGCCGCCAAAGACGATTCCTTCCGCTGAAATGAATTCGCCAGTCAGCGTTGCCGCGGCGAAGTCACCCTGTTTTTTCCGCGCAGCAAGCGCAAGATCGAGATCGGCAAAGATCGCGACGTTGTGAAGCAATTGGGAAACCAACGGGGTAAGCGCGTCGGGCGCAGTTACTTTTTCTGTCGCCCAGCCGAGTGAAGTTTCGGGAAGTCCGCCGTGTTTTCGCGCCGATGATGCGCCGAGCTTCGGGACGGCCAGGGCAGCTTGCCCGAGCTTCTTTTGGGTCAACGTCGAAATGATTTCAGGAGCGAGCGCCGGATCGTCCAGAACGATGGCGTGCTGATTTCGGCCCAGAGCGGCTTCAATTGCGGCGATAAATTTAGGATCGACATCGAGTTTGGAAACAAGCGCTCCGGCGAGCGCAGGCTGGATCCGTGACGGATCGCCAAGGCCTCTTAGTACCGCCTGCGATCCCTGGGCGAGCCCTTCGCCTTCTTCGTTCAGTTGCCGCAAAATCTCGATGCGGGATCCCTTTTCGGACAGCGCGCGTTCGATTTCCGTCAGACCTTTATCGGCCTCGGCCAGGCTTTGCTGATGCTGTTGCAGCGATTCTTCCCGCAGCTGCGCTGCTGTCTTTAGAAGATCGACATCTTTTTGCGCTTTCTCGATGGCAGCGCGCACCGCGGCGATTTCCTTTTCAACTCTGCTGCGGTTCTTGTTTGTCTCGGAAATCGAGTTTTCCAGATCGCGCTGATTTTCCTGGGTGGTTTCGCGGCGAATGGTAAGGCCGGAAAGCTCGTCTTCCAGTTCCTCGATCCGGTTTTCGCTCTTCGAAAACGATTCGCGAAACGTTCCGATCTCGGCTTCGCGCTCGGTTCGCTCAGTGCGGAGTTGCGAAATCTGTTCGGTAATCTTTGCGAGCTCCGTTTCCTTGGCTTGAACGAGACTGGCGGTCGTTTCGATCAACGTATTCGCTTGCTCGATTTCTTTGTGCTGTTGAGTGCGCTTGCTATCAGCCACCGCGATGTCTTTCCGGGAGCGCTCGATCAACTCGGTCAGTTCGGCGGCCCGCTGCCGGTTAAATTCGATGTGACTGCGGTGCGTCCCGATTTCGCTTTCCAAACGCTGCAGCTTGGCCCGCCCATCCGCAATCTTGATATCGATCTCATCCACGCCGAGGCGTTGCTGCGCCAGTTCGGCTTCGCCGTTGTCGATCTTCTCGCGCGTTTCGGTTTCCGATTTATTGAGGCGCTCGATCTCTGCCCGGCAACCGGCGAGGTCGGCTTCCAATTTCTCGAGTTGCTTGCGCGAATGGTGCGTGTCGAGCGTCCGTAAATCGATGTGCAGCGCCTGATAACGCCGCGCTTTGCCCGCCTGACGTTGCAGTGAGCCGATCTGGCGTTTCACTTCTTTAATAATGTCGCCCACCCGCAGAAGGTTTGCTTCGGTCGCTTCGAGTTTGCGCAAGGCTTCGCGTTTTTGCGTTTTGAACTTGGTGATGCCGGCGGCCTCTTCGAAAACGGCGCGACGATCTTCCGGACGCGAGCTCAAGACCATGTCGATCTTGCCCTGTTCCATCATCGAGTAAGCGGCGCGGCCCACGCCGGTGTCGGCGAAAAGGCTTTGGATGTCGCGCAATCGGCAGGCGGTTCTATTGAGAAAATATTCCGAATTTCCGTCGCGATAAATGCGGCGGCTCACGCAGACTTCGTTCCAATCGACTTCCAGTTCGGTGGCGCAATCGGAAAACGTGAGCGAGACCTCGGCGTACCCGACCGGCTTGCGTGAGTCGGTGCCGTTGAAAATCACGTCGGCCATCTCGCCGCCGCGGAGCGATTTGGCGGATTGCTCGCCCAGCACCCAGCGAATCGCGTCGAGCAGATTCGATTTGCCGCACCCGTTAGGCCCGACAATGGCGGTGACGCCTTCGTGGAAATTGAAGACTGTTTTGTCGGCGAACGATTTAAAGCCGAAAAGTTCGAGCGATTGGAGATGCATGGTGCGGAACGAAGGCTCGGGCCTTAAGACCTAAATATAGGGGAGTTCGGGAGGTTACAAGCTCAAAATTACACAATTTGAAGGGTTTCCGGCAGGACCGACCACAGGATGTGGTAGTGGCGGCCACAACGGCGAACCTCCAAATTACAACCTTCAACATCCATGGAAATTCCAAACTTTCAATCGACGATCGCACGCGCACTCAGGTCATCCTGAGCGGATCCCGCAGTGGCGGAAAGTCGAAGGATCCCGCGGCGTTACCGTACAGATTACGCAACGGGATCCTCCCGCCACGGCGGGCAAGCTGTTCCTTCGCTCGGGATGACGGTCTAACCGATCTTGCGACGGTGCGGATTTGTTAGGTCAAGCGCCGGTCGGATCCAGCACGGTTCGCGGCGGATTGATCTCGCCTAGAATCCGTAAATGATCGCGAACGACGCGTTGTGTTCCCTTAATTCCACCTTGCTGCTGCTGGGGAAAGTAGGGGGCGCGGAATCATGGTCGAAACTGGTCGATCCAAGATCGACATATTGATATTGAACTCTCGCGCTCCAGTGCTCCGTGATTGAATACTGAAGACCGCCACCCACGAACCACCCTGCATTCGTCTCGCTCGTGCGACCGCCGACTTTCTCGGGAAAAAAATCCGGTGCCTGAAATTGCTGAAAAAAATCCAGATCGCCAATTGCCAACCCGCCGGTCACATACGGCAACCATCTGCAAAACGCATAACCGATGCGCGATCCTACCGTTAACAGATAATGGGTCTTGAACGAAGTCGAAGTGAAGAACTGATTTCCGTTCGATGAGAAAAAGTCTCCGTCACCATGGGAGTCTCGTAACCAGAGATAACCTCCTGTAGCCTCCAGACCGAAAACCCATTTGTTCC
>JBDTZF010000023.1:0-26349 GCA_040005265.1 Verrucomicrobiota bacterium | reverse complement strand
ACCTGCGACTTCTTGCGTGTGAAGCAAGCGCTCTACCACTGAGCTAATCGCGCGGTTTTTCAGAAGGGCAGAAAATAGAGAGCCCGAGGGGACGCGCAAGCGCGGCCGAGCGGGGCCGTCCCGGAATTGCAGGGCGGGGCGTTTCGCCTGCCAAGAGAATTAAGCGTGCCGAAGTACCGAACGTTCTAATATTTCGTCCACCAAGCAGAGCAGCCGTTTCGCTTCGAGAGGCTTGGTGAGATAATCTCGGGCGCCCGCCTGCAGCATCCGTTCAATCTGGCTCGGCGTCGCGTCCTCGCTAATGATAATCACCGGGATTTTCGCGGTGAGAGGATTCATCTGTAGCCGGGCGAGAACATCGCTTCCATCGACATCAGGTAAATTAAGATCGAGCAGGATCAGCGCGGGCGCAGAATTGCAGGCGAACTCCAATCCTTTCTCGCCTGTCGACGCCCAATGCATCCGCGTCCCAGGTCGGTCCTGCAAGAAAAGTTGGATGAGTCGAAAGTTTGCCTTGTTGCCCTCGATATGAAGGACAAACTGCGTGGCATCATTACCCCGCGTGATCGTTCCATCGGTTGTTTCTCGATCTTGCAGTGGCTTCGCTGGAACGCTGGAGCTCTCCAAATTCATGATCAAATTCAGAAGCTGACGACCAGCGGCGTTGATTTCCTTCCACTCATGGCCTGGTGATTTGTTTGTCGCGCCCAGGACTTCGCTGAAGCCAAGCACCGAGGTCACCGGGCCGCGAAAATCTTGCGCGAGGTCTTGAAGCTTTTGGCGCATTTCGATACGGGTTTGCTCAGCAGCCTCCACCGCTTTGCGCAGCTCCTCGCGGAGGTCAACGATCTCGCCTTTCGCCCGTTCGAGATCGGTCTGCAAGGTATCGGATCCAGGAGATTTCATCGTATGGCCATCTCCAGTCCGGAGGCGTCATCGGTGTAATCGAAGCGGAGTTTCCTTAGCATTTCCAAGTCGCGTCGCATTTTGGTCTTGTGCGTGGCAAAATTGATGGCCGTTTCTTCGACAATCAGATCCGCTTCGAACGCTTTCAGAAGTGATTGATCAAAACTGTGCCAGCCGTTCGTCCCTCCGACTTCAATGATCTCCTGGAACGTCCGATTTTCGCCTTCGCCATAAATGATGCTTTCCCGCGTGCGCAGGCTGCTGCCCATGATCTCGGTCACAAGCAAACGACCGCCGTCGATGTGGCCTACCAGCCGCTGACTGACCACATAGCGCAATGTTTCGGCGAGGCGCTGCCGCACCAGTTTCTCCTCTTCCTGGGTGAACAAACCTAGGATGCGGCTAATCGTTTGGCCGGCGTTAATGGTGTGAAGGGTGGAGAAGACGAGGTGGCCGGTCTCGGAGGCAGTGAGGGCGACTTCCATTGTATCGCGGTCGCGTATCTCGCCGACGAGAATGACTTTCGGCGCCTGGCGCAGCGCCGCGCGCAAGCCGGTCGCGAAGTTCGGAAAGTCCTTTCCCATTTCACGCTGGCTGAACGTTGCCTTGCTATGGGTGTGCAAGAATTCAATCGGATCCTCCAATGTAACGATGTGTATTTCCCGGGTTTGATTTAGCTCATTCAACATCGCTGCAAGTGTGGTCGTTTTTCCGGTGCCGGTTCCGCCGGTTAGGAGAATGATGCCGGTTTTCTCCTCGATCATTTCTTTGAAAATCGGGGGAAGGCCCAATTCATCGAGCTTTGGAATCTGTGACTCCAGCTTCCGCATAACGATGGCACTCCGCCCGTTCTGTCGGTAGATATTGACACGGAAACGAGCGAGATCGCCGAGGGCATAGCTCGCGTCACATGAACCAGCGTTCTCGAGATCGCTGAGTAATCGTTCGTTCGTGCCTAATAGCACATCTTTCATCTGTTCGACATGCGATGATTGCAGGATGGGATCCGGGCCTTCCATCTGCAGAGCCACCAGCTTTCCGTGCTGCTCCACCTGGGGCGGTTTGCCGACCACAAACACGAGGTCGGAAACTCTTTCCCCGCACGTGATCATGGCCGTTAGAATTGCATCCAGTTCTTCTTTTTTCATCGACCACGAAGCCTCGCGGAACCTTTTTCGCGCAGGAAACGATCCAGCGGCTTGCCGATTCAACGGCGATACTACGTAGTTTTACAGGCCTTTGACTTCACTTCCGCTCGGCCAGTATTACCTGTGGCGGCGCCCCGAAGCCCGGAGCGCTTGCCCTACCACTACCGCTGTTCTATCTAGAGGCATGTCCGAACACAAAATGACTCTCAGTTGGAAACGCGGCGATGCGCCGTTCGAGTATCAGAAATATCCGCGAAATCACGCCTGGAAATTCGATTGCGGCCATGAAATGACGGCTTCCGCAGCGCCGGCCTTTCTGGGAGATTCCAAACAAGTGGATCCGGAGGAAGCGTTCGTTGCCTCGCTCTCGGCCTGCCACATGCTCACCTTTCTGGCTCTTGCCTGCAAAAAGAAGTTCGTGCTCGACGAATATCATGACGACGCGGTCGGCCACATGGACAAGAATGCTGAAGGCAAAATGGCGATCACCAAGGTGGTACTAAAGCAGAGGCTCAAATTCTCCGGTGACACACAGCCGACAGCGCAGGAGATCGAGGAACTGAATCACGCCGCACACGATCTATGTTTTATCGCGAACTCGGTTAAGACCGAGGTCACAGTCGAGCCGCAGACATGACGGAGGGACGACCTCCGTGTTGTCCCATTATAGACACGGACGCGACGGAGCGCGTCCCTCCATTTTGTGAACGGAATCTGCATAATCTGCGCTAATTTGTGGCCGAAATAATGAGCAAATCGACCGATACACAGCGCATGGAGAAGATCGTCAGCTTGTGCAAGCGGCGCGGCTTCATTTTCCAGTCGAGCGAGATTTACGGCGGATTGAACGGCTGTTGGGACTACGGGCCGCTCGGTGTCGAACTAAAACGTAATCTCAAAAATTGCTGGTGGCGCACGATGGTTCATGAGCGCGATGATGTCGTCGGCATGGACGGCTCGATCTTGATGAATCGCGCGGTTTGGAAAGCGAGCGGCCACGAGGAAACCTTTAGCGATCCGATGGTCGATTGTCGAACTTGCAAGGCGCGTCTGCGGGCCGATCAGATATTTAATAAGAAGGGCGAGAAGCAATGCCCCAATTGCGGCGGCAACGACCTCACCGAACCACGCGCGTTCAACCTGATGTTCAAAACCTACGTCGGGGCAACCGAGGATGAATCAAGCGTAACGTATCTCCGTCCCGAAACAGCGCAGGCCATATTCGTTCAATTTAAGAACGTCCTCGATACGTCGCGCAAGAAACTGCCGTTTGGCATCGCCCAGATCGGCAAGGCATTCCGGAACGAGATCAATCCCCGTAATTTTACCTTTCGCTCACGCGAGTTCGAGCAAATGGAACTCGAATATTTTTGCCGGCCGGAGCAGGGGATCGAGCTGCTCGAGTATTGGAAGGAAGAGCGGCTGAAGTTTTACGAAAAGATCGGCATTCAGCGCTCGAACCTTCACGTTCTGACCGTGCCTGATGCGGACCGCGCTTTTTATTCCAAGGGCACCTACGACATCGAATACGATTTCCCTTTTGGGCGGCAGGAGTTGGAAGGCGTCGCTTATCGTACTGACTACGATCTGTCTCAGCACCAGAAAGCCAGTGGCAAGTCGCTGGAATATTTTGATGAGGAATCGAAGCAAAAATTTATTCCTCACGTGATTGAGCCGAGCGCAGGCGTGGATCGCACCGTGCTGGCGCTAATTTGTGAAGCCTATTCGGAAGACGAGGCTCCGGACGACAAAGGTAAGATGGAAACGCGCAACGTCTTGAGATTTCATCCTCGCATTGCGCCGATCAAATGCGCGATCTTCCCTCTGCTCAAGAACAATGAGCAGCTCGTCGCCAAGGCGAAAGAGATTGTCGATCTTCTCCGGCCGCACTTTCTTGTTTCCTACGACGAAAGCGGCGCAATTGGCCGGCGATATCGCCGCCAGGACGAAGTCGGCACACCGTTTTGCGTGACCGTAGACTTTGAAACACTCGGAGAAAAAGATTCGAGTTTGCGCGACACGGTCACGCTACGCGACCGCGATTCGATGAAGCAGGAACGTGTTGGGATCAAGGATCTTCTGGAAATCCTACGGTTGCGGAACTGCTGACCATACGTTTTCGGCTCGGTCTACAGCGCGCGCAATTGCCACAAAATCTGCCGATAGCGGAATAATTTATGCTGTAAAAAACCGCGGATGGCAGCCCAACTTCCCCCCTGCTCCTCGCAAAAGAGCGAGGTCGATTTCTTCAAAATTCTGCCGACACAGCGGAACGCTGAATCAGAGATCGGATTTGAAGCTTCCGGCCGCCTGCCGACCTTTTATCGCCCGCTTCGCATCAGCCTGTCAGAATGGGCAGGCATTGTCTGTTCCACTGTCATCTCTGTGGGTTTTGTCTGCGCGCTTTATCTCATTGATAATCCCGAGCATTTCCGGCCCGGAAAGCATTGGCCGGAAGTTCTTTATCCGCGACCATCGGCTGACTCAAAGCAGACCGTTTCACGCCAGATCGCTCAAGGAAGGGCGCATTTGAGGCAGGCTCCTGGAAACTCAGCTGAACCCAAGCCGAGACTGTCCTCGGGCAGCGCGCCGTGGTCTAATCCCGGACAAAATTCAGACGGAAAGAATGGAGATCCCGGTTTTCCATCGCCGCCCAATACAAATTTCGGTCGGCCGCAAGCTACCAACCGAACTTCCGCTGAATCGGGCCGGTCGAATGACTCCGGTGCGGACCGTTCGACGAGCGCGAAGAGTGCCGCTTCAACAAATGCTGTCTCAAAGACTCGAAAGCACAGCAGCGATCGGACAAAGAATGTTACCCGCCGATCAGGAAGGTCGGCGACTCGATTGGGACATCTGCAGTCAAAGCAGAATCCACGACAAGCCTCACAAGTCGCAAACAATTTGAGGCAAAATCAGGCTGAGGCTTTGCGCTCGACAGGCAATGTCAGTCGCCAATCGACGGGGACGGTTCGCGGAACCGCCACGCCGGCAGTGAGCGGCTCCGGTGCCTTGGCTGGTCGTGCACTTGGGCGCGGAGCTTTCCGCCAACCGGGTGCGCACGCCGGCCGTGGTTCGGGCGGTGGCCGTCATCATTAGCGGGTCTTCCGCGGGCTCGCTTGTGTATCCGGAGAGATAGGGCCTGAGAAAATGGTGCGACGGTTGTACACCGGCGCTACAGGTATCCAGGTGGACCTGGAACAATTCCGCGAGTATTGCCTGAAGAAGCCTGCTGCCACCGAGGATACTCCGTTCGGTGATGACACCCTTGTCTTCAAAGTGAGCGGCAAGAGGTTCGCCTTGGCCGCGCTCGATGAAGTTCCGACGACGGCCAATTTGAAATGCGACCCCGACCTGGCGCTCGAGCTACGCGATCGATTTGTACAGGTCCAGCCTGGCTATCATATGAACAAGAAACATTGGAACACGGTCGAGCTTGAAAGCGGCATTCCGGATGCGGAGCTGCGCACGATGATCGATCATTCTTATGATTTGGTGGTGCAGAATTTGCCGAGGACAGCTAAAGCGAAGCTTACACAATAGTTGGAGGGAGTCCGCGCGACGTCGGCGCCCACTTGGATCCTTATAGTTGGGAGTCGCCAACCCGCACGGCGTGCAAAACGTCGCGCAATTGCACTCCGCCGACTTCCAGCGAGAGAGCTTCACGCGCGACGCGCAGAAAATTATCTGGCGCGTCGGTCAGGGCGATTTCAAGGCCGCCCGAACTCGTGGCCGGTGCGCGCAACGATTGTCGATCCAACAACTCGCGCACCGCCAATGCGCAATTCTGCGCGGAATCGACCAGCGTGACGGTGTTGCCGAGGAAACGCGCGATCGCCGTTGCAAGGAGGGGATAATGGGTGCAGCCGAGCACGAGAGTATCGATTCCCTCTTTCATCATCGGCTCCAGGTAACGGGCAATCACCTGGTCGGTCACTTTGTCGTCGAGTAATCCTTCCTCGATTAAAGGAACAAGGAGCGGGCAAGCACGGCTGGTGACCCGCACGTCTTTATTGAGCGCGTGTAATGCCTTCTCGTAGGCGCCGCTTCCGACCGTTGCGCGTGTCCCGATCACACCTACGTGACGGGTGCGCGTAGCAGTGATCGCCGCTTGCGCTCCGGGCTCTATCACACCGATGATTGGCGCCGAAAAACCTGTCTGCAGCTTTGGAATCGCGACGGACGACACGGTATTGCATGCGGCGACAATGACTTTCGCGTTCTCCCGCATCAGGATTTCAGCAAGCTCAATGCTGTAACGTTCAACTGTTTCGGCGCTCTTATTTCCGTAGGGGACTCGTGCGGTATCGCCAAGGTAAAAGATCGCTTCGTTAGGCAACAGATCGCGCAGCGCCTTGGCCACAGTGAGTCCGCCGATGCCGGAATCAAAAACGCCAATCGGTCGCGAATTGCTCATGCCGCGGCCAAGGTGATTGTTACCCACCGATTTTGCAAACATGCTGTTGCGCGGCCACTGACGCCCGACCTTGCAAACGCGCTCCGGCCTAGGATGATTCAACGCGATGGCAGAGCCTTCAAAAATCTACGACCCTAAATCGGTCGAGCCAAAGTGGTATGCGCGTTGGATCGACGACGGCAATTTCAAGGCCGATCCGAGGTCGTCCAAGCCCGCGTTTTCAATTGTCATCCCGCCACCCAACATCACCGGAATGCTGACGCTTGGTCACGTGTTGAATAACACGATCCAGGACATCCTTGCGCGGCGCGCCCGGATGCAGGGCTTTGAAGTTCTCTGGCTGCCAGGGATGGACCATGCCGGAATCGGTACCCAGACCGCGGTCGAAAAGCATTTGCGGAAAACGGAAAAGAAGACGCGGCACGATTACGGCCGCGAAGAGTTCCTCCGGCGCGTGCTCGAGTGGCAGGACAAACACGGCGGAATTATAGTCGAACAACTGAAGCGCTTGGGCTGCTCGTGCGATTGGTCGCGCCAACGTTACACACTGGACGATGCTTACGTCCAGGCCGTCCAGGAAGTCTTTGTCGATCTTCACAAGAAAGGCTTCATCTATCGCGGGCGACGGATGATTAACTGGGATCCGGCTGCGCAAACGGCGGTCTCTGATGAGGAAGTCGTTTCCAAACCGCAAAAAGGAAATCTCTATTTTGTTCGCTATGAAATTGTGGAAGAGCCGGGGCGTTTTCTCGAAGTCGCAACCACGCGGCCGGAAACCATCATGGCCGACGTCGCGATGGCGTTTCACCCCAGCGACAAACGCTATGCCGATCTTCTTGGCAAACACGCCTGGCGTCCGCTTGCCCGCGAAAAAATTCCCATCATCACCGACGATGTGATCGACCCGAAATTTGGCACAGGCGTTTTAAAGGTCACGCCCGCGCATGACAATGTGGACTTCGAAATCGGCACGCGTCACAAGTTGCCGATTGTCGATGTTCTTACGCCGAACGGGCGGATTGATTGCCCGGCAGTTCCTGAACTGCACGGCCTCGATCGATTCAAGGCGCGGGAGAAAGCCGCGGAGATGCTAAAAGAGCACGGGCTGCTTTCGAAAACCGAGCCGTACGAAAACAATGTTGGTTTCAGCGATCGGAGCGACGTGCCGATTGAGCCGCGACTGAGCGAGCAGTGGTTTCTACGCTATCCAAAAACCAATGAAGCGCTGGCGGTGGTGCGTGATCATCTGATTCGCTTCTTCCCTGTGCATTGGGAAAAGGTTTATGCGCAATGGCTCGAGAATATTCGCGATTGGTGCATCAGCCGGCAGGTCTGGTGGGGCCACCGAATTCCGGCGTGGTACCGCGGGGATGAAATCCGAGTCCAGGTTGCGTCTCCCGGCGACGAATGGAAACAAGATGACGATACCCTCGACACCTGGTTTTCATCCTGGCTCTGGGCCTACGAAACAATGGACGAAGAGACGCGAAAGAAATTCTATCCTACGAGCGTGCTGGTGACTGCGCCCGACATTATTTTTTTCTGGGTCGCGCGCATGATCATTGCCGGGCTCGAGTTCAAGCCGGGAAATTCTGAGCGCGTGGAAGACAATATTCCGTTCCACGATGTTTTTTTTACCGGACTGATCCGCGACAAGCAGGGGCGGAAGATGTCGAAGAGCCTCGGCAACTCACCCGATCCGCTCGTTTTGATCGACAGTTACGGCGCCGACGGCTTGCGATTCGGCCTCATGCGCATCGCGCCGAGCGGGCAGGATATTGCCTTCGATGAAAAGCAGATCGAAGAAGGGCGAAATTTTGCGACCAAGCTTTGGAACGTAGCGCGCTTTCGCCAGATGCATGGTCCGAGTTCGGCCGAACCGAAGATCGACATGAATCAGTTGTCGATCTACGGGGTCGAAGTCTTGGCGCGATTGAATGAAACCATCGATTCGATCGAATCGGCCTACCGGGCGTATGAATTCAATACGGTTGCGCAGCGTTTATATGAATTTGTCTGGAGCGATTATTGCGATTGGTTTGTTGAGGCGGCGAAAACAGAAATTTTCAGCGACGATGAAGCGATAAAAAAATCAGCGCTTTCGGTGATGGATCTCGTCTTGTCGGCCGTTGCCCGTCTTCTGCATCCTTTCATGCCGCATATCACCGAGGAGCTGTGGTCGCTGCTTCAATTTGGCAAAGGCTCAATTCAGTTCGCGATGCCACCAATGCGAGTCAAGTTGGGCGTCGACGCTGATCTTGCGCGGAAGCGAGAACTCGTGGCGGCAATTTATGGGACCGTACAGGCGGGACGCAATTTGCGCGCGGAAGCCAAAATTTCGTCCAATAAGAAAGCTCAATTCATTTTGCGGACGGACAAGAAAGAAATCGAACGCGAACTACCAACTCTCGCCCGATTGCTTAACGCCGACGAGGTTAGGCTGGATCAGCACCATAAGCCGGAACCAGGCGTGCCGATGGCCGTTACTCCGCTGGGCGAAATTTTTCTGTCGATCAGCGGCGCAGATACAGCGGGCGAGCGCGATCGGCTCGATAAGGAAGTCGCCAGACTTGAGACGGAACTGGAGACAGTCGTGAACAAGTTGAAGAACAAATCCTTTGTCGATCGTGCCCCGGCAGCGGTGGTGGAGGAACATCGCCAGCGTCAGAAGAATTTCAGTGAGCAGCTGACGAAACTAAAACAAGCGCGGGACAGCCTTTCTGGGTAGCGCACACGTCTCGTGTGCGTGGCGATGGCGTCCCGCCATCGCGACCTTTCCAAGAATCCAACGTTTCTCTCGCGACTATGCACAAGGAAAGTTCGTTTTGGCGAGACGCCAAAACCAGCACGCGGGACGCATGCGTTACCCAAGGCTCGCGTGAATCGGAGCCTTTGTGTAGAATGCGAGCCGAATGAGCCTTTGGAAGAGATTGCTCTGGGTTGGGGTCACGCTGTTGGGATTAGCATCCCTCGCTGTGCTGGCACTTTCGCGGGGCGAGCAGGTGAGCGCCCTCTGGATCATCGTTGCTGGGCTTTGTGCCGCTTCAGTCAGCTATCGCTTCTACAGCAAATGGCTGGCGACGAAGGTGCT
The DNA here is from genome assembly GCA_040005265.1 of Verrucomicrobiota bacterium. GTDB lineage: Bacteria > Verrucomicrobiota > Verrucomicrobiia > Chthoniobacterales > UBA10450 > JBDTZF01. Next base: position 16,787 of record JBDTZF010000023.1, on the reverse strand, counting down.
CGTGCTAAACGATGAGCGCGCCACTCCCGCCGTGGTGAAAAACGACGGCAAAGATTTTGTCCCGACGAATCGTTGGATGGTTTTCGGTCATCATTTTGCTGCGATTGCCGGGCCGGGTCCACTCGTCGGGCCGGTACTCGCCGCGCAATTTGGTTTTCTGCCCGGGACACTTTGGATCCTGATCGGCGCGACGATGGGCGGCGCAGTGCACGACATGATCGTCTTGTTCGCCTCAGTCCGGCGCGGCGGAAAAACGCTCGGGCAAATGGTGAAGGAAGAAATCGGACCGGGCGTTGGCGTGCTGGCTCTGATCAGTGTGCTGGCGATCATGATTATTCTGCTGGCGGTGCTCGCGCTGGTGGTCGTCCAGGCGCTGGCCAAGAGTCCGTGGGGTGTATTCACGATCGCCATGACAATTCCCGTTGCGCTGATCATGGGCTTGGGATTGCGCAGCGGAAAAGTGAGCGTGACCGTGATCACGATTTTTGGGTTGCTCGGATTGGCGTTTGGCGTTTGGGGTGGACAGTTTCTCGGGCAGTTTCCAGTGATCGAAAGCTGGTTTCGCCACGACCCTCTCTGGCTGGCGTGGGCGATCATGATTTATGGTCTGGCCGCGTCGATCCTGCCCGTCTGGATGTTGCTTACGCCGCGCGATTATTTGAGCACATTCTTAAAGCTCGGAACGGTAGCCGCGCTGGCCGTCGCAGTGCTGCTTCTTCATCCGACTTTGCAAATGCCGGCGCTTACGAAATTTATCGATGGCACCGGGCTGGTTTTTGCCGGGCCTGTCTTCCCGTTCGTCTGCATCACGATCGCTTGCGGTGCGGTATCCGGCTTTCATTCGCTAATCGCGTCGGGCACGACGCCGAAAATGATCGGGCGAGAGTCACGGATTCGCGACATTGGTTACGGCGCCATGGTTACCGAAATGATGGTCGCGTTAATGGCGCTGATTGCGGCGTGCGTTTTGCAACCGGGCGAATATTTCGCGATTAACTCGAAAGGAACGCCGACTGAAGTCGTGGCGCGAGTTTCGGACGCGGGATTTCCGGTGACCGAAAGTGAAATGACGATCCTTGCCCGGGATTTGGGTGAAAGCACAATGTTCAATCGCGCTGGCGGAGCGCCGACGTTCGCGGTGGGAATGGCGCACATGTTTGCCAGGGTGTCGGCGGGTCCGACGGCGATGGCGCTTTGGTATCACTTCGCCATCATGTTCGAAGCGCTCTTTATCCTGACGACGATCGATGCCGGCACGCGCGTTGGGCGTTTTCTGTTTCAGGACCTATTGGGGAACGTCTGTCGTCCTCTTGGAAATACCCAATCATGGGTGGCAAATTGTTTTGCGAGCGCGTTGCTTGTTGCCGGTTGGGGATGGTTCTTGTATCAGGGTGTAATCGATCCGTTAGGCGGCATTAACACGCTGTGGCCGCTTTTTGGACTGGCGAATCAATTGCTCTCGGTGATCGCACTGTGTCTGTGCACCACCATTCTTATCAAAATGCAGAAAACCCGTTATTTATTCATAACGCTCCTGCCGCTCGCCTTCATGTGCGCGGTTACGTTTTCGGCCGGCTATTTGAAGATTTTTTCGCCCGATCCGAAGCTCGGTTTTCTGAGTGGCGCTGCATCGCTCCGCGGACAGGCGACGGGAATTGACGATGCGAACAAGGTGGCGGCTTTAGCGCGACAGGCCGCTGTGTGGCAATTCGATGCGCTGGTCGCTGCGTTTTTTCTTGTGCTCGTACTCCTGATTGTACTCGGATCGGCGAGACAATGGTGGCAGCTTATTCGCGGTACAAAACCGGTCGAACTCCGCGAAAGCGAGTTTGTTTCCGTGGGGCAGCTGGAATCTGTCGGTTAAGTGCCCCGCGAGCTGCGAACAGTGGGCAACTATTTGCGCCTGAGGGGAACGACGATTTCCTGGTCGCGACGACCGAGAATGACGCGACCATCCTGAATCGCTTTCAGAGTGAGTTGATAGGTTGCCGTGCCTACCTGTAACGCGAACTGCTGCCCTTCTTGAATAACTTTTCCATTGATAATCGCAAAGCGCGCTCCCTTTTCCATAGCGATCGACGTAAGGACGAACGAGGTGGAAGGAATGTCTGAGCCGCCGCCGGCGGCCTCAGGATTGGTTGTAAGTCCGGAGGGTTTCCACCCGATTGGCCAGAACGGGTTACGCCCGCCCTCCATCTTGAAAGAGGACTTATTTTTGATCACGATGGCTGTTGAAGCGGGAGTTGGAGGTGCGACTGACACTGGAGCTGTAGTCGGAGGTGGAACCGGAGCCGGAGCATCCGCAGACCAGGCGTTGATCGCCGGGAAGATTGCGATGAGAAGAAACAAAAGCTTTTTCATTTTTTCTCCGTGATAATGTTCTCGACTGCCAGGTCAATTTTTTGGAATTGAGCCTGTTCTGGCAGCATGTGAATATTCAGCTTCGTGACTGCCAATAGAGGTTCCGAGTTCTCCAATTCGGCAATGGCGTTGCCAACAACCGAGTAGTCTGCCTGGGGCAGTTCAATCAACCAGTTGTACCGCATCCACCCGGGAAGGTCGCTTTGCTTGGCCCCGGCGGTGTTATCGAGCCGCGCCGTTGCCTTGTCGATCTTCTGATTCGCGAAAAATGTTTTTATTCTTGGAGGGAACCAGGCGATGGGAGCGCCTTCGGGATTCAATGCTTTGAGGGCAGCAAATCGGGCCGTGGCGGTCTTGGCCGTTTGTTCCAGTTTGGTCGCTTTGTTAATTGCCTCTGTGGAGCCCTCCAGTTTTGCTTGTCGGTCTTTGATCGCGGTCAAAGCGGATTGGCGGCTCCGGGTAAGAGGACTGAGGAAAAAGCTAAAATAAACGTAAAGCAGGATCACGACGCCCATCGCGCTGAGAACAACCTTCTGGATCTGATCTTTAGTTAGTTTGTTTGAATTCATTTCTTTTTCCCTCGGCCTGGAGCAGGGGACGCAGCAGGCTTTGCCCCGACTTTCAAGCTGATGGTGAGCGTGTAACGCGCCATGGCCAGGTGTGTGCCACCCACCATTGCGATCTGGTCTACGTCCTCCAGGGACTTGAATTCAACTTTGACGTCGCCGTAGGCCTTCTTGAGTTGTTCGATCAACATCTGACGCAAATCCTCGGCTACGGACCGCGGCTCCCGCCCGGCGGCTACGCCTTCGATGGATACCTCGACGCCTTTATTGTCGTCTAACACAGCACCGGTCAGGCCCGTCAATTGGGTGTTGGGAGCGACGCATTCGGAAACCTTTTGCAGAAACGGTCCCCAGAAAAATCTATTGTCGATGTAATCGTCGAGCGCCCGAGTGGCTTTGATCACACCGTTTAGTTCGTCAACCCGCTTTTGGGCGGCGGTCACGGTCGGCTCGACCCTGGCCCATTTATTATTGAGCGTGGATAATCGGCTCTTGGTTTCGAGCGTGCGATAAACGTTCCACATGTAATAGAGAAGAAGCAGTGCGCCTATGCCCGCGAGCACATAGATCCCGATCTTGAGGGGGTCGCGCTGACGCTGACGTTGTTCCAGGATTTCCTCGTGGAGGAGGTTGAGATGAAGTGCCATCGCCCGTTAGTTTCTGAGATATTCGAAAGCCGCTCCACAGGCGGCATTGAGTGAGACAAATTCATCTGGCAAAATCTGTCGCTTTGCAGCCGGCACGGCCACTTCGCATGTTTCCAATGGGTCCCAAACTTCGCAGGCCAGCCCCAGCTCATCGCTGAGCATTTGCAGCACTGTCTCCGCGCGGGCCAACCCACCCGAAACGAAAATTCGATTAATGCTCTCTTCCCGTTGTCCTTCGAAAAATCCGATGGAGTTTCGCACCTCTGTGGCGAGACGAGACAGGGAAGTGCGGCAGATGTCAGACATTCCCTCGTCGCCTTGGTGAATCAATCCCCAAGCAGCTTCTTTATCCAATGCTCCGTCGGCCGTTAGTGCATGGGTCAGCGCCTTTCCACCGTAATCAATGCTTCGGGCGAGCACGAGTTCGCCTTTGCTTCCGATGAGCACGGTGCTTTGCAAGTGTCCCATATCAAGAAGCAAAAAGGCTTCGTTATTGAAAATCTCCGGATACGCAAACTCGAACGCATTGAACGAGCAAACAGAGGCCAGTTGAAAAACTTCCGGGGTAAGACGCGTTTTCGACATCGCTTCAGAGACTTGCTTTACGATTGCGCGGGGCATCCCTCCTACGAGATATTTTGTTTTGGTCGTGACGCCGCCCTGGACCATGACCGATGTTGATCCTCCCTCGCTCCCCGCTTTTTCCTCAGTAGTTAGGTAATCGGCGCCATTTGTTGCATGGACCGGCGCGACATCCAGAACGAAGTCTCTACAATCCTGGTTAAGCACAGGCATTCCATTTAGGCGCAGTGCATTGCGGAGCAGCTCGGTGGGCGTCTCGGGTTGTTCAACAATGCGCAGCAGAACAGCGGGATCAGAGATCGCCACAACGCATGTCTTGGCGCCGTTGCCCAATTCACGTAACAACTGTTTCAGTTCCTCTGCGAGTTCGTCAGCAGTGGCAAATGTTTCGGGCACCTCGCGAGAGGCGAAGCTGGTCAGTACAAGGCGAGAATCGCTCTTTCGACGGAGCGTAACGCCTTTGAAGACGTGTTTGCCTAGATCGATACCAATGACAGTATCCGCGCGTTTGCCCATGGTGCAGGGCTTCCCCTGTAGCGGAAACCGTGCCCACTGACGCTTTTCACGCCCAATTCGATCTTTCTACGCTTGTTTCCCTGGGTAAAATGCGATTTTGATCCTACACAGACACGGTCGCGCGATACCCAAAAAATTCATGTTCCTTGATAATTTCGGCTACTTCGGGCGGGACCATGTGTTCCCACGTTTCGTCGCCTGACTGCAGTTTTGCCAACACTTCAGGGGGGTGAATGCGAAGGTACTCGGGCCGATAATCCGCGATTTCCTCGATGTAACGGTTGTCGATCAGGTATTGGAAAAGGGAACGCAGATTTGGCGCGACGGTCATTTGCATTGCCGTGACAATGTTGCCGGTGGCTTCATCGATCATCGGGTATACGAAAAGCTTCAATCCGCCTTTAAACATGCGACCGAGCGCTTCGAGAATTCCGCCTTCCAGATTGAGATAATATTTCTCGTCGAAAATCTCCATCAAACTGGGCACACCCATGACCAGTCCGATTGGCCGGCTGGTGTAACGTGAAAGATAGCTGGCCAGGCGGTAGTATTCGGCAAATTTTGAAATCAATACCATTCGACCGAGCGCGCCGAGAATATCCACCCGGGCAAGAAAATCGGCATGATTAAGCTGACCCTCCGTCAGCAGATTTTCCAGCGTCATCTCCATCAGCACCACCATGTCTTTTTCAGAACAATTAGATTGTTTCAGAAAGCTGCGGCGCGCTCCGTCCAGCATGTCGTTCGTAGCATAGGTAACGGGCCGAAAACTTCCGCGTTCGACCAGGATCGCCTTCTTATAAAGAACGTCCGCTGGCTGCACGGTTTCTCCCTGTTCGTTGAACATCACCGCATTCGTCAGGCCCTGACTAACGAGTTGCAGGCTCATCAAGCGATTATCGACTGTTACAAAGGCAGGTCCGGAAAACTTGATCATGTCTACCTGTATACGACCGTGGGCGAGATTTTCCTGGAGGGATGAAATCAATCTTTCCGGTTGGTGATAATAAAATGCGCCGTAGAGAAGGTTTACGCCGATGACGCCAAGTGCTTCCTGTTGATCGACGTTTTCCTCATCCAACATTCGGACGTGAATGATAATTTCGCTCGGCTCACCGCCGGTCTCGGTTTGAAATCGGACTCCGAGCCAGCCATGAGATTCGGTATGGTGCTTGAAACTGCGCGCCGCCACGGTATCGGCAAATACGAAAAACGTTCGCTGGTTGGCTAGCTCGGCGCCAAGACGCTCGAGCAACAGGTCATATTCGTGATCCAGCATTGTTTTGAGCCGCACCCGGCTAACATACCGATCGGCGGGGCCGTAAATTGCGTCGCTGAACGTCATATCGTAAGCGGACATCGTTTTCGCAATCGTTCCCGCTGCGCCACCTACGTGAAAAAAGCGGCGCGCGACCTCTTGTCCGGCGCCAATCTCTGCGAACGTCCCGTATCTTTGCGCGTCCATATTAATCTGGAGCGCCTTCTTGTCGGTGCCGACGTCCATTTCCGCGTTCATACTATTGCTGTAGCGGCAGTCTGCGGCCGTCGCAAATTTGTCACTCTACGAATCCTGCGGGCTGAGCGCTAGAGTCGCACTGACTCGGCATCTTTCGACCGTATCCAGCCGCGCTGATCGTTGGGCAACGCCGCGTAGGTCCAGTCTCCGCGAATGCTCAGGATTTTGATTTCGCTTCCGGCCGGCAGGACGAGAACAGTGCTGGCATTGTCCGCCGTCGCCAGCCGAGCGGTCACATCTTTCCCTGTCACGATCCCAAGGCCTTTGCTTTCGTTGTCGATCTTGTAGGCCGCAAAAAGCGCGACGGCGAGAAAGGCAAAAGACAGGGTCGATAACATGATCGCTCCCGTCGAGCGCCGGCGAGCGAAGACCAATCCGGCAATGCAAAAAATCCCGGCCCAAAAAGCCGCAGCCGCGGCGATACTGCATTGATTGAGGCTGACGAATTGCAAATGGCGCGTAAGCCAACTGGGCTGCATTTCGAGTGCGCGGGTCTCATCGCGCGCAATTCGCAAATTGGCCGCGCTTTCAGGATGATGTCGATCCAACGCCAGCGCTCGCTTGTAATTCAAAACCGCGCGTCCAAAGTCTTTGGCCCGGAAATAAGCATTGCCGAGATCGTAAAACAGGGCGGGACTCCACTCCCCGGTGCGAACAAGCTTCAGGTAATTATCGATCGCTTGCTTGTAATCGCCTTGCGAATAAAGCTGGTTCGCTTTCGCAAACTCCGCATCGGATTGCGCGAAGCTCGATGAGACGGCAGCGACGCAAATTGCGGCCGAACAAAGAGCGACAAGTAAATTTCGAATCCTCATGCCCGTAGGTTTTCGATGAGATCCATTATGTCGCGACGGTTTTCCCCGGAGATCGTCTCGGTTCCGTTCTGTCTTCCGCTGTATTGCAATTCATCGCTTCGCTCGAACAACCGTTGGAGCCGTTCGCGCGTCTCCTTGTCGAGTTCGAACGCGGTAGCCGCCGTTTCAATATCGACACTGTTTGGATCGATCCGGCGACTGCCAGATGCGAGCGCCGTCTTCACTCGCACAATCCGCGACGCTTCCGCGTAGTATTCCCGCGGCGAGACATCCGCTCGCCGAAGCTTGCGCAGCAAATCCACTTCCTCGTTTTGCAGTGCAGCGACACGCTGCGCGTCCCGATTGCCAATCCTGGATTGCCGGATCTTCCAACCGCAGAATCCAAGCAATGCGATCAATGGAACAATTTGGGTCGCCCAGAAAATTGGTTGGGCATAGAGCGGCGTAAACGATCGCGGGCGACCTTGTTCGGTTAATTGATACAAAATATCGGCCGGCTTGTTTTCTACAGGGGCGGCGGGAGTTAGTGCTCTTGCTGGAGTCGAGGAATTCGGGAGAGCCGACGCTGCGGCAACACTTGGTGGCGGAAGGTTCCCCCCTTCCACCGTGACCGGGACTGCATCGCTCCGCAGCGTAATGTAATTTTCCTTTGCCGGATCGAAATATGCGAAAACAAAGGGCGGGACAGCCTGTTTCTTTTCATTCGGTGAAATTACGGTTTCGAAATTCTTTGAGCCGCTGATGCCGACATCGTCATCCTGTTTGAACTTCGAGGAGGGCGGATATTTATGCCAGCCGCGCTCGTCTTCGAGTATCGGTGCATTTACGCGGTCAAAATTTCCGCGGCCAATGATTGTCGATGTTACGGTGATCGGATCACCAACTTGGAGACTGGTTGGCTTGACGTCGTTGGTCATCGTGAAACTTCCGACAGCGCCGGAGAATTGAGCCGGCGCTTTCGGCGGCAGCGGTTTCACTTCGAAACTAATCGCCTCACTTTTCATCTCTACTTCCCGGCGTTCGTTCATCTGGCCGAATGGGTCGGCGAAGAATGGATCGGAGAATGGGTCGTCCTGATCGAACAAATCGAACGGCGAGCGGCGCTTCGATTGCGAGTTCGATTTCCGGGGCACTGCTACCTGCACTCGGGCCTTTACAGGTCCAATCTCAAATTTCCCCGCGCGAGCGGCCGCAATCGCGGTTTTGAATGACACAACGGTATAGGTTCGGCCATCGATAGTCTCAATCCGCTCTCCGGATTGCTGAAGTTTTTGCGCGGTAAACCCCTGGCCGGCTATTTCCGGACCATCGATCAAACGTGGACGTGATCTCGGATCGAATCCGAGCCGGATTTGGACAGGCACCATCTCGCCCACAAATGCGCTTTTCTTGGGAACAATGAGCTCCGCAAACACCAACTTGCCCGCGGCTGTTCGCTGTGGTTGATCGGCCGTGCCTGGATTGGAACGAGCCGTCGAGCCGGATGAGTCGACCACGTGCAGAGCAAGCTCTGGGGTCGTTAGCGATTTGCCTGCGATGTGAATCGTTTGCGGCGGGATCTTAAAGGTCCCGGCTTTCAACGGCAGGATTGTGTAGGTGTAAACCACGCTGGAAGTAATGTTGAAATTGTTCATCTCGAAATGCTGCGATGTGCCAGTCCGTCGAATCTCAAGCCCATCCATTTCGATCTGCTCCGGCGCGTCGGCAGTGCGGCCACCGGTGGCTCGAATCTGCAACTCGATGGTTTCGCCAACGGCCGCTTCAGAGTTGCTCAAGACCGCCGTGATGCTCGGCGAATCGGCAAAAGCCTGGCCTATCCCACAGCTCGCGACGATTGCTGCGACGACGATGAAAACGTGAATACGTATTGCGTAGATCGACATTCTACCTCAAACATCGAACATCAAACATTCCCTTACCAGTCTTTATAGACATGGCGCGCGGCCTTCCGTTCATCAAGCTGGACCCTCGCCTCTTCATTCTTCATCGACTCCAGCAACGCAAGCGCTTGACGCTCACTCATTTCACCTTCTTTTTCGGGTTCGGTTTCTGCCATCTGCGCGGTCTTGTCTGAGGGCTCGTTTGGTTTTTCCTCGCCGGCTTCCTTCAGTTCGCCTGCCATTTTTTTCTGCGGAGAGGCAGATGGAGCCGGTGAAGGCGTAGCATTTTCTTCCGATCCCTCGCCAGCTTCTGGCGTCGCAGAGGGGGTGGGGGATCCCTGTCCCGGTCCGGGTGTAGGAGACTGGTCGCCCTCGCCTTTCTGTTGCTGCTCCTTCTCTTTGTCGCCTGGTGACGGCGAAGGAGTTTCGCCCGGCTTTGGCTGTTCAGCCTTATCCGAATCCTTTTTGGTCTGGGATTGCCCGTTTTTGTCCTGCTCTTTCTTTTCTTGCGATTGTTGATCCTGAGACGGCTGCTGTTGATCCTTGCCGTCTTGTTGCTGCTGCGACTGCTGATTTTTTTTGTCCTGTTGCGGAGACGCTGACGGTGACGGTGACGGTGTAGGCGTTGGCGTTGGCGTGGGCGATGGTTGCTGTTGCTTTTTGTTTTTCAGATTGTCGATTTTCTTTTTGACGTAATCGTAATTCTCCTTCGCTTCTTTGTTGTTGGGCTCAATCTTGAGCGTCTGCTCATAATGATTGAGCGCGTTGGTCCAGTCGCCGAGCTTCTTGTCGTCTTTTTTTTGCTCTTCACCTCGCTGGTAAAGCGTGTTCCCGAGATTGTAATGGCTCTTGCTCTGCAAACCGGCATCGGGCGAGAGCAGCGCCTGGCTAAATAATTCCAGCGCCTTTCCGTAATCTTTCATTTTGTAAGCGGCTGTGGCGGAGTCGAACTGCAACTCATCACGGGCATTCGATCGGGGATGTGTCTTCAGCGTTTCCTGAAACTCGCCGTAGGCCTCGTTGAACTTGCCATCGCGATAAGCGCTGAGACCCGGCGCCGCGCTCAAGGCGAAGTGCGGAAAAACCAGAATGAAGCCTGCTGTTGCGGCGACGATTTTCGCGGGAACCGACGCGGGAAAGCGCCCGTGCGTCCGCACCCGTTTGCGTTCACCGATCAAGATCGACAACGCAAGGGCCGCAATCGCTGCGCCGAGCGGCCATTCGTAGCGCTCGATTGGCTGGCGCGACATGCGTGTGTCAATGTCAGCTGCCTGCATCTTGGCCAGGCCTTCTGTGTAAAGCCGTTGCATGGCGCGCGGGCCGTTTTCCAAATGGAGATAAAAACCGGTCGTTGCCTGCGCAATTTCCTCCAGAACTTTTTCGTCCAGCTTCGATTTTACAACCTGGCCGGACGCGTCCTTTACGAAAGCGGCCCCGCCGTCATCGCTCGTGAGCGGAATGAGCGAGCCCTGCTGCGTGCCGACACCCACGGTGAAAATGCGCACGCCGGCGTCCGCTGCGGCTTTCGCGCTTTTCACAGCATCACCGCTCAATTCTTCGCCGTCGGTAAAGATGATCAGTGCGCGATTTCCCGTCGCGCTCTTGCCGAAAGTCGTTGTGGCCAACGTGATTGCCTCGGAAATCTTGGTGCCTCCCTCGGGAATTGTTTTTGTGTCGAGATCGTTGATCGATTCCGTGGCCGCTCCGTAATCGATTGTCAGAGGCGCCTGTAAAAAGGCTCGCCCGGCAAAAGCGATGAGGCCGACACGGTCGCCCTGCAATTCGCTAATCAGATCGTGCGCGGCCAGTTTAACACGCTCGATACGGTTCGGTTGAACGTCATTCGAAAGCATGCTGCGAGATGTATCTATCGCGATTAGCAGGTCGAGGCCTTTGCGTTTCACGTCGAGAAAAGTGTAACCCCAGCGCGGTTGGGCGAGGCTCAGTACAACGAGCGCCACGCCGGCAAGCTGCATAGCGAATCGCAGAACGCGCCGCGGACGATTAACTGTTCCTGCCAGCTGCGGCAGCAACCGCGCGGACACGAACTCTCGCAAACGCTGAATCCCCCGCTGTTCCGCGCGGACGAATAACGCGATCAACACAGGGATCAACAGCAATCCCCAAAACCATTGCGGTGCGCCGAAACTCATTAAAAAGTGATTCTCACGGCAATTTTTTCCAATAGGTCTGGGACAAAAGAAGTTGTGCGACCAGAAGACCGAGCCCGCCCATCAGGCAGACGGGGAACAAATCCCGATACTCCTGATATTTTTTTATGTTCACGGTTGTTTTTTCCATCTTGTCGATCTCTCCAAAAATCTGCTCGAGCGATTTGGTATCGGTCGCACGGAAGAACGATCCGTCTGCAATGCGGGCGACGTCTTTCAGTCCGGCCTCGTTGAATTCGACGCGTTGTCTTTCGTAAACAATGTTGCCGAACGGATCGGTTAGGGGTCCTCGTGGGGTAAAAACTGGTGCCAGCGCGGTGCCGTTCGTGCCCGCGCCAATAGCGTAGAAGTGGATCTTTAATGCTTTCACAGCTTCCGCTGCTGTGTTCGGTGGGATCTTGCCGGCGTTGTTTTCTCCATCGGTCAAAAGCACGATCGCGCGGCTCTTGGACTGTTTGTCGTTCAAGCGGTTCGCCGCAGCGGCCATCGCGGAACCAATGGCCGTGCCGTCCTCGACCAATCCGATGCGGATGCGGTCAAGATTTTGGACCAGCCAGTCATGGTCCAGCGTCATCGGGCTTACCACGTAGGGTCGCCCGGCAAAGGCAATGATTCCGATTCGATCGTTAGGCCGACCTTCAATGAATTTTCGGGTGACGTCGCGGATTGCGTCCACTCGCATCGCCAGGTCTCCACCGATCGAGAAATCTTTGGTCAACATCGAGCCTGAGACATCGAGCACCAGCATAATGTCGATCCCACTGGCTTCGACCTGAGTGAGACTCTTGCCGAGCTGCGGCCGGGCGAGGGCGATGACGAAAATCGCCAGGGCCGCCATTAATAACGTTCGAAGAATCTTCCCAGCCCGGGCCTGACTCTGTTTTCCGATTGCGCGAAGCGTCGTCGTTGATGAAAAGGTCAGCGCGGCGGCCGGTCCGCCTTTTCCGCGTAACCATAGGAGTAACGGAATCGCCAGGAGCAACAAGAGCAGCCACGGGTGCACAAACGTCAGCGCGCTGTTTGCCGGCCACCAATCAGACAGATGCAATTGCAAATTCGCCTCCCTTCACGAACCGCGTCGCTTCCTCCAATAATTGGCGGCTGTCCGATGACGTTGATTCGTAGCGCGCGAACTTGATCAGGTCGCAACGATTTAAAAAATCTTCGAGCAACATCCTCTCGTCCTCGGAAAATGGTGAAGAGAGTGCGAGCGCAGTAAGAAATTCCACTGAAGTCTGGCGCATAACCGGCAAATGGAACTGCTCGGTTACATACTGGCGCAGAACATCTGAAATTCGAATGCTGAATCGGTACGGCTGCTCTTTTTCAATTTCGTTTTCCAGCCGATCGAGTTCCTCTAGCGCGCGCTCGCGAGCAGACTTTGCGGGTATCGCTGATTTACGCGATCGAACAAGCAGCCAGATGATTAATCCGATTATTGTGAGCGCAACGAACACCCCGATGAAGAGGAGCCAGGTCGGAATCAACGAGTAATCAACCGGTGGGGCAATGTCGTGCAATTCTTCGGCTAATAAGATCGACATTTTTAGTCAACGAATGGCCAGGCGGCGTTCGCGTTGTTTGAAGAACGAACGCAGCGCCGGCAAATAATCCTGTCCGGTCTGCAGTGCGATGGAGTCGATGCGGTTTTTGCGAAGCGTGCGAGTGAGCTCACCTTCCTGCGCTTCCGCTTCCTGAGCGAAACGCGCCCGGGTCATACGATCGGCGGTGTTGATCTCAATTTGCTCGCCGGTCTCCGCGTCTTCCAAGGTGATGAGGCCGACGTTCGGCAGCACCTTTTCCCGTTCATCGTGAATCTGGACGGCGATGAAATCATGCCGCCGGGCGCTGACGGCGAGCGCTTGCGAGAAATCGGGTGCTTGAAAATCGGAAATGAAAAAAACGACTGCGCGTCGGGTAACGATCTTATTTAGATAATCAAGCGCCTGCGCTGGTTCGGTTCCGCGGCCCTGCGGTTCGAAAAACAAAATCTCCCGAATGAGCCGCAAGGTGTGTGACCGACCTTTTTTAGGCGGGATAAAGAGCTCAACCCGGTCGGTGAACAGGAGTAGTCCAACTTTGTCGTTGTTCCGGATCGCGCTGAAAGCCAAAAGACAGGCCACTTCTGCGGCAAGCTCGCGTTTCGATTGCGTTGTGCTGCCAAAAGCACCCGAGGCGCTCACATCGACAATCAACATTACGGTCAGCTCGCGCTCCTCGGTAAATTGTTTTACGTGGGCGATGCCAAGGCGGGCAGTGACGTTCCAATCGATTGCCCGAATCTCATCTCCCGGTTGGTATTCCCGGACGTCTTGGAAATTCATGCCGCGACCTTTGAAAACGCTGTGGTAATCGCCGGCGAACGCAGTTTCGACCAAGCCGCGCGTTTTAATCTCGAGCGCGCGGATTTTTTTGAGAATGTTGGCTGTGGTTTGTTCCCGCTCTTCCATTAGTGACGAACTCACGGGACTGGCAATCCCGCAAAAATCCTTTCGATAATGGTTTCACTTGTCACGGCTTCGGCCTCGGCTTCATAGCTGACTATGATTCGGTGCCGCAAAACGTCGGGACCGATGCTCTTTACATCCTGCGGCGTGACATAGCCTCGACCGTTTAGGAAGGCGTGAGCCCGCGCGCCGAGTGCCAGATAAATCGTCGCCCGCGGCGATGCGCCGTATCGAATCAGGCCATCGAGATTTAGATTGAACGAAGCCGGCTCCCTTGTGGCCCAGACAACATCGACAATGTAATCTTTTACGCGGTCGTCGATATAGATCTGGTTTACCAAATCGCGCGCCGCAATGATTTGTTTGGCTTCGATCACGGGATTCACTCGCAAATCGGGCGTGGATGTTGCCATTAAGTCGAGGATGCGGCGTTCTTCAGTTTTCTGTGGATAACCCACGCTTAGTTTCAACATGAAACGATCGAGCTGAGCCTCCGGCAGTTGGTAGGTTCCTTCCTGTTCGATCGGGTTCTGCGTCGCCAGGACCAGAAACGGATCGGCGAGCGGATAAGTTTTCTCGCCAATTGTGACCTGGCGTTCCTGCATCGCTTCGAGCAACGCGCTTTGTACTTTCGCGGGGGCGCGATTGATTTCGTCGGCCAGGATCAGATTCGAAAAAAGCGGACCCATCTTGGTGGTGAACTCACCGGTACGCGGATTGTAGATGAGCGTGCCGATCAAATCGGCCGGTAAAAGATCAGGTGTAAATTGGAGGCGTTGAAAACCGGTCTGAATACAGGCCGCCATGGTTTTGACGGCCAGCGTCTTGGCCAAGCCTGGAACACCCTCGAGAAGAATATGGCCATTCGCGAGCAAGCCGAGCAAAAGCCTGTCGATGAGGTATTTCTGACCGATTATGACATGACCAACTTGTTCGCGCAAGGCTGGGATCCATTGCCCGAGCTGTTGCACTTCCTGGGTTATTTCCTGAGTCGACTTCATGTGTGTTTTTGAGACAGATTTTTCGGCTAAATGTTCGATCCTATCTTTCGCTGCGCGGACGCAGGGTCAAAATGACAGGCAAACCTGTATAGGGCTGCGCTTTTCGAATCCGCGTCTCCAAGTAACGCTCGTAGGTGGGCGCGAGCAAAGACGGATCGTTTACGAACAAAACAAATTCCGGCGGCGATAATTGTCGATCCTCGGAGCCATGTGCCTGGGCCGCATAAAATAACTTTAAGCGTTTCCCTTTCCTCATCGGCGGCGGGTTCTCCTCGAAAGCCGTTCTGAGCAAACGGTTGAGGATGCCTGTACTGACCCGTGCCTGCGCTGAGCGTTGAACCTGTTTGATTAGCCGGAAAAGTTTTTGGACATGCTCACCCGTGAGCGCCGAGACCACCAGCACCGGCGCATACTGCACAAAGAAAAACCGTTCGCGCGTTGTATCGATAATTTCGTCGATTGCCTTCGCCGCGCCGCGCTTTGGTTTTACCAGATCGAATTTGTTTACAACGATAATGGCGGCTTTGCGAGCGGCTTGCACGAGGCCGGCGATTTTCTTGTCTTGCGAGGTAACGCTCCCGATAACATCGACAATCAACACGCAGAGATCCGCTCGCCGAATACTTCGCTCTGCGCGCATGACGCTGAAAACTTCGACCGAACTGGAATGGCTCCCGCGTTTGCGAATTCCGGCGGTATCGATTAACACAAAATTCTCGCCCGCCCGCTCGTAGGATGTATCGACCGCATCGCGGGTGGTCCCGGGCAATTCGCTCACGATTGCGCTCTTACTTTGCATGATCGCATTGACCAGTGAAGACTTACCGACGTTTGGGCGACCGATCATGGCTAGGGCAATGGGAGCTTTGAGGTGTGAATCGTCAGGTGTGCTTTCACCACTTGGCCGCGGAAGGAGATCCTCGATTTGCCTGAGCAGCTCCGCCATGCCGCGATTGTGCTCGGCACTGATTGAAAGAATGTGCTTGAAACCCAGCGATTCGAAATCGGCCGAGAGCGGATCGTGTTTTTCAGTGTCGATCTTGTTTACAACGAGCACGACCGGCTTCGCCGCCTTGCGCAACAAGCGCGCTAGTTCCTGGTCGAGAGGCGACAGGCCGTGTTTTGCATCAACAACGAACAGGAGAACATCGCTCTCGCGAATCGCCTGATCGACGCCGTGGCGAACGTCGGTGAGCAGATCGGATTCTCCCGCGCCTAGAATGCCGCCAGTATCCCAGAGTAGAAATGGCCGGTCGCCTCGTGCGCAAGGAGCCGAGATGCGATCGCGGGTAATTCCCGGTTGATCGTGCACGATCGCGATCTTGCGGCCAGCCAGCCGATTAAAGAGCGCAGACTTGCCAACATTAGGCCGCCCCACAATGGCAACGTTCGGCGATTTGGATTTGCC
Source organism: Verrucomicrobiota bacterium (assembly GCA_040005265.1). Classification (GTDB taxonomy): domain Bacteria; phylum Verrucomicrobiota; class Verrucomicrobiia; order Chthoniobacterales; family UBA10450; genus JBDTZF01. The sequence goes on along the minus strand of JBDTZF010000023.1, from coordinate 877 downwards.
CTTCATCGCCGTAACAACAGAACTAATTCGCCTTGGCATGCGCGTGCCCTTCAGCCTGCACCTGGCGCACGCCATCCGTGACGTAAATGATTCCGGAAATAAAAGTGAACACCCCCGCAATCGTCACGACGGTCAACAGCGGGATAAAATGAAATTGGAGCATCACCCAACCGATCGCAATCATTTGGCATACGGTGGCAACCTTCCCCGTCCAGTGAGGCTTGACCCGCATTTTGTCGCCGATGAGCAGATGCACAGTGAGGGAGCCGACTAGAATGACGACGTCGCGCGTGATTACCAGGATCGGAAACCAGAGCGGAAATTTTCCGTAGTTTGGATCGACATCGTTCCAATTGCTGATGCTTAAAGTAATAATGGCGCTCAGGAGCAAGCCCTTGTCCGCGATCGGGTCGAGATAAACTCCCAACGCGCTGCGCTGATTATAGCGCCGCGCGATGTAGCCATCGAGCCCGTCGCTCACGGCGGCGAGGAGAAACACGAAGATCGCGGCAAACCGCTGCCACTCGATCGGGGCGCCGCGTTGAACGCTCTGACCGTAGTAGATGGCCAGTGTCACAAACACCGGGATCATCAAGATCCGAACGGCGGTGATCTTGTTTGCTGTGGTCATGGTGCGGGATTGCAAGCATGAGTGTAGGGCGTTTGATTCGTCCGCGCCAGTTCGCTCGCCCTTTGCGCTTCCTCCATATCGCCGACTTCCGCGAGTGCCGTTATCAACAATTCCGTTGCTCAGTGGGCAAGCGGATGTAATGGGTGCACCATAGAGTGCGATTTTACGTCGCCGATGTGGCGAAATGGTATACGCAACGGACTTAAAATCCGTTGGGCTTAAACGCCCGTGCCGGTTCGAGTCCGG
>JBDTZF010000118.1:0-8050 GCA_040005265.1 Verrucomicrobiota bacterium | reverse complement strand
AATCCCGCAACAATGGCGCGCGACCTGAAAGATCTGCAGAGCAAATTCACAATTAGTTCAATCACACCTCTCGATATGTTTCCGCAAACGGCGGAGATCGAAGTCGCAGCGCACTTACAAAGTCACGCTTAAACGACCAGAGCGATTTATTCGGAGGAGCGGAGTTCGGTTGACCGATCACCATTTGGCAAGTCCAATTGGAAATGCTTTCGGCCTTGGGTCTTATCGCTACGGAACCGAGCTGGCTGATCATGCTGCCGTTTGGAATTTTGCTTCTGGCGATTGCCTTCGGTCCGCTGATCGCGCAGCACCATTGGGAACGCCATTATCACAAACTTTGCATCGCCGTCGCCGGCTTGGTTTGCGGTTATTATTTGCTCGGTATCAACCAGGCTACGCGTGTCCTCCATGCCGGCGTCGATTACGCGACGTTCATGATCGTGGTGGGATCCTTTTTCGTGGTGTCTGGAGGGATTCATCTGCGCGCCACGGCGCCAAGCGGTCCGGTGTGGAACGCGCTCTTTCTTTTAGGCGGTGCGGTGCTCGCAAATCTGATTGGTACAATTGGCGCATCGATGCTGCTGATCCGGCCATGGATCACGATGAACCGGAGCCGCATTGCACCGATGCATGTCGTCTTTTTCCTTTTTCTGGTTAGCAACATCGGCGGCGCGCTTTTGCCGGTGGGACCGCCGTTATTCCTGGGATTTCTCAAAGGCGTGCCGTTTTGGTGGACCCTGCAACATTGCTGGCGCGAATGGCTGATTACAGTCGGAGTCGTCCTCGGGATCTTTTTCGTTTTTGATTGCGTTAACCTGCGCAAGGCGGGAAAGCGCGGCGAACAAAGCGTTCCGATGACATGGGGCTGTGATGGTGCGCACAATTTCATTTTCTTATTCATCCTGCTCGCTGCGCTCGTTGTTCTGCCCGCCGGCTGGCGCGAGGCGCTGATGATCTTGACTGCGTTGATGTCTTATCTGCGGACACCTGGTAAAATTCGCGTGGTCAACAATTTCACTTTCGCGCCGCTCAAAGAAGTGGGCTGGCTCTTCCTTGGCATCTTCGGAACGATGATTCCCGTTTTGGAATACATGGAACAATCGGCCGGGAAACTCGGATTAAATTCCGATTTGTCCTTCTATTGGGCGACCGGCTTGCTCTCCGGCGTCCTTGATAATGCGCCGACTTATCTGGCGTTCCTGGCCGCCGCGCTCGGCCTTCATGGCTACGACATAAATGATCCACAGCAGGTTGCTCGGTTGATTAGCGAAGGAAGCCGGGAACTGGTCGCAATTTCATTGGGCGCGACCTGCTTCGGTGCGCTTACTTACATCGGCAATGCGCCGAACTTATTGGTCAAAGCAATTGCCGAGCATGCTCGCGTTCCGACACCGGGCTTCCTCGGCTATGTCTGGAAATTTGCGCTGCCGATTCTGGTCCCGGTATTCGCTTTGATCTCGATCCTATTTTTCCGCTGAAGGTCCCATCTTCACTAGAAACCAAATCATTAATCCGCCAATCGGCAGCCCAATCAGCGTCTTCGGATCGTGTCGGAGCAACGCATTAAGCGAATCCCCAACCAGATTGACGGTGAGTATGCCGATTGCAAGCCGGCGACCCCATTCGGCTTTTCTGGAAAGTCCAACCGCAGCCAGACCGCACGCAGCTCCGACAACCGCCATCAGCGCGATCGAAGCGCGGCCGAGCTGTTGAAACTGCACCAACGCTTCCGGTTTCAGCCGCCAGATTGGTTCCAGAAAACTTCCCGGAAATGCCAGCGCCATCATCGTGATCAGACAGATGAGCGCTCCTGCTGCGAAAAAGATCACCAGCAAGAATCTCCCAAGACTCTGCCACCGTGTTTCTGTCATGCGTAAACCAAAAGGTCGATTTCTTCAGGCAATGAATTTGAAACGTCGCGAATCACGTTGCCCCGAAGCAAATTCAGCAAGGCGTTGCGCTTTGGCGCGCCGAGAATGAGGCGGGATGCGCCAAGGGTCGCGGCAATGTCGACAATCGTTTCCGCAGCGGAGGGACTGACGGCATAAGCAAAGAGCGGTTGATAATCGCCCGCTTTTTGCCTCGCTTCCTCGAAGATCCTGCTCGCTTCCTGATCCTCCTGCCATTTTCGTTTTGTGTCCTGCTCGGTCATAAATTGTTGCTCTCGCACAAACAGTAGATAGAGACGGCGGTTGGTTTCGCGCGCTTCGCGCAACGCAAAATCGAGCGTGCGCCCAGTGCCCCGGATTGCGCAGAGAATTGATTCTGTTCCTCCCGCGAACGCGATTGGTTCGGCGCTGCGCGGTGCAAGATCGACACGGACCTTTTCCGGCGTAACAGCCGCCGCCGCTGCGCGTTTTTTCATCCGCTGTTCCTGCACAAGGCCACGCAAGATCAACCCGACCAGAAGAACGGTGATCACGAAATAGCGCGCGTTCGGTTTGTCCACCAACAAGGAAAGCTCGATCCCGGCCATGAGTAAAAAGGTGACGAACATGAAAACGCGCTCCCAAGGCTTGATTGCGCGGGTGCTGTCGGTCGCAGTGGCGCCAAGATTGGTTGCAATCGCGCCGACCACACCAACGGCGTAGAGCTCGGCCAAGCCTGAGATGTCCCTGACGAAAATGACAAGCAACATCGGCACGACAGTGGCCATGATCATGGCCAGTGTGGGCACGCCCCACTTGTTGAGATGTTGGAAAATTTCCGGAATCTCTCGGTCGCGCGCGAGCAGGAACTGAATATTAATCAGCGCCACGATGGAAGTGTTGACCGCGGAAAAAAGGAGCAGGCCAAAAACAACGCTTACGACAAGACCAAAAGCGTGGCCGAACCCGGGACCAAGCGCGGCGCCGACAAACACCTGCCCCATATAACGCAACATGTAATCGCGAACTCCTCTCGCTCCGGGCGCGTTGACTTCACCGCCGAGCACATGCAAACCGCCCAGCGCATGCATCGCAAGACCAAGCAGCGCGGTGAATATGCACACTTCAATCATCACGATCAGAAGTGCGGGCGTGGATGTTTTCACGACTGACGGATTTGCTTCCGTAGTGCCGGGGTCGAGCTTCATCAGACCAGTCGCATTGGCGATTGCTTCGACGCCTGAAAGCGCCAGCACGATGCCGACGAATGCCGCCCAGTTTTGCCAAAAACCTCCGTGCAATGGCTGAAGATGCCCCATGGCGACGCCAAGATGCGGCAGGCTGAACAATCCTAACGTAATGACAACGAGCGCGGTCGGCACCGAAATGAGAAAAGCGAGACCGCCCGTATGTTTCGGCCCGAGCAGATTGAGCAACCCAATCACCAAAATTGCCGCCGCCGCGAATTTTTCCGGATGCGGCACGCCGAGATACGCAAACGCCGATAGCGCGCTGATCGCCGCTGTCACCAAATAATCAGCGATGAGAAGAAAAGCACCGACGATCGAGATGACTTCGCTTCGATGGCGCACGCTGGCGTAAACGCCGCCGCCATCCGGATAGAGGCGGCAGATGATCATGTAATTGATGCCAACGAGCGCGGTAAGGACGCACATCGCTGCGATCAACCAGAAGGAGGCATAACCGCCGACGGCAAAGGCCAGCCCGACGACGTAGGCTTTGCTCGTACCCCAGTCGCCGTACAAAATGGCAGCGGCGCGCGGGACGTCGACATTGCGCGGACGCTTAACGTTGGTTGAAATCAAGTTTGTTGTTTATCTCAAACGAGGCACCTCGCGCGGCGAGGGAGCCACTCAGCAAGAGCGGATTAGAACCGAGGTCACCTTGCACTTTAATGTTGCTGACGAGGTTAGCTGTCGGGCTGGAGCCATTAAATGCTCTCGATGACCGCGCATCGTTCGCCCCGATCCGCTTCCGCTTTCGCGAAAACGAAGTGGTTTCCCCGCTGGATCGGCAACTCGCCGATTCATTAAGCGAAACAAAGAACTGACCCAATATGCTCTGGGTTGAACGCTCCGGTCAAGTTGTCCCTAGCCGCCGTGTTTTCTTCAGAAAGAACTTGCCAGCGAACGAGCAGACAAGGAAGAGTCACACCGCATAGCGATGGCCGACACTATTTTCGACGCAAACGCTCGTGTGCACCGGCCCCGCAATGTAGATTGGAAACGGGCGGCCGCGCTGCTCTACGGCGATTGGGGTACAAGCAAAGCCTACGTGCTTGGACTGGCCTTTGTCGCCGCGGGGTTCTCTTCATTTCCGATCATCCTCGCGGTGTGCGTACTGACGGCGGTCGTTGCCTTCAACTACATAATCATCTGCGCCCATTTCCCCGATGGCGGCGGCGTCTATTCGGCCGCGCGTCAGCAGAGCCGTTTTCTCGCATCGGTCGGCGCGCTCTTGCTGATTGCGAATTTTATTGTGACGGCGGCGTTGAGTGGATGGGCTGGCGTGACTTATCTGGGTGTGCCGAGCCAGTATGCCCCGGTTGCAGCAATGGGGGTAATCCTGGTCCTGGGGGTTCTCAATTTTTTCGGGCCCAAGCACAGTGGGAGCGTTTCGATCTGGCTCGCCGTGCCGGCGGTTGTCGTGGTCGTAGCCACGATTGCGTTTAGCGCCAAGCATCTAAGTCTGGCGCACCTTGAGCCCCGCCACGCCGACCTCGGCACGGTGTGGGTGCAGTTCGTTGGAGTCATTCTCGCTTTGAGCGGTGTCGAGGCGGTCGCCAATCTCACCGGAGTGATGAAACTCGATCGCGACGCACTGCCGGGAACACCGAAAGTTACCCGCACCGCTGCAAAAGCGATTCTGCCAGTCGCGTTCGAAGTCGTTGGGGGAACAGTGCTGCTCGGTTGGGCAATGCTCTCTTTGCCGAAATCGCTTACGCCGGCATTGACTGCACACAAGGAGGATATGCTCCGCTTTCTCGGCGAGTATTATGCCGGGCTGGCCGGTGGGGAATGGTTCGGGCACGCCTTCTCGATTTTTGTCGGCGGTGTGTTCGGGTTACTGCTCGTCAGCGCAGTCAACACCGCCATCGTCGCATTGATCGGTGTGATCTATATGATGGCGCAGGACGGGGAGATGCCGCCCCAGTTCGCGCGGTTGAACAAGCACGGCGTGCCGCGCGTTCCGTTGATCGCCGCGGTGGCGATTCCAATTGTGATCCTCGCGGTCACGAAACAATTCGAATCACTCGCCGGGCTCTACGCCATCGGTGTAGTGGGCGCCATTTCAGTCAATCTCGGGGCATGCACGCTTAACAAGCGACTGGGCCTGCACGCGCATGAACGCATAATCATGGGCGCGACGTTCCTTGTGCTCTCTGCGGTCGAGCTGACGCTGGCTAAAACGAAACCGGACGCCCTCTTTTTCGCAGTGTGCGTCCTGGGCATCGGTCTCGGGTTCCGGGCCTATTCGCACAAGATTTCGGGATTAAGGACCCTCACCGTCACACGCAAAGTGGCGGAAATGGTCACACCCGATCTTGCCCAGAACGTGCAAACACGCTTCCAGGAGGGCCAGAAGATCATGGTCGCCGCGCGCGGGATCACCCGAGTGCTCGGGTTCGCCCTCGAGGAAGCGCAACTGCGTAATGCGACGTTGTATGTTTTATACGTCAAGGAAATCGTCGTTTTCTACGCGGGTCGGCCGACGCCGCCGACACGACCCAAATGGCAGGATGATCCGGAGGCATGCGCCATCATGTCGACCATACTCAAGCTCGGCTCTGAACGGGACATTTCGGTATTGCCGGTATACGCGGTAAGCGAAGATACGGCTACGACGATTCTCGATCTCGCCGCCACGCTCGGGATCGATTATCTCATCATTGGCGCCTCCCAACGCACCGCCATGGCCAAGCTGCTTCGCGGCAGCGTGGCCACGAACGTGGCCCAACAGTTACCCGAAACGATCCAGCTTTTGATCTTCGGTTAATTCTGTCTGCATTCGGCCTTGCCCAGGTTCGGCGCTTGCCACGCCGAGGCTTTCAGCGTAGGCGGGTTGGACGTTTCCGTCGCCGTATGAATCCACCGAAAGTTCTCATTGCCGATGCAATTTCCGATCGCGGCGTCGACGAACTTTCCCGGGACAACGCAATTGAAGTCACGGTCAAGACCGGCTTGAGCGAAAAGGATCTTGTCGATCTTATCCCGGCATTCAGCGCGGTGGTCGTGCGCAGTCAGACAAAAATCACCGCCAATGTTCTGAACGCCGGTGCGCAACTCCGTGCCGTCGGCCGCGCCGGTGTCGGTGTCGATAATGTCGATGTTGAGACTGCCACTCGCCGCGGCATCATTGTTCTAAACGCGCCGGGTGGAAACACCGTGTCGACCGCCGAGCACGCGTTTTCTCTTTTGCTCTCAGTCGCGCGCAAAATTCCGCAGGCCGACGCAAACGTTCGGGCCAAACAGTGGGACAAGAAAAATTTCGAAGGCGTCGAACTTTACAGCAAAACATTGGGAATTATTGGCATGGGCCGAATTGGCAGCGAACTAAGCCGGCGGGCCATTGCTTTCGGGATGCGTGTTGTTGCCTACGATCCGTATCTGTCCGTCGCGCGCGCTCGCAGTTTGCAGGTCGAGCTGGCCGATGAGCTCGACGATCTGCTTTCCAGCGCCGATTTCATTTCGCTGCACACTCCGCTCACCACAGAAACGCATCACCTACTCGATGTCGCTCGCCTGCAAAAAACAAAGCGTGGCGTGCGCATTATCAATTGCGCCCGTGGCGGCCTGATAGACGAAAATGCATTAGTCCAGGCCCTGCAAGATCGACAAGTGGCCGGAGCAGCGCTCGATGTTTTCGAGACCGAGCCATTGCCCCCGGATTCGCCTTTGCTCGGCGCGCCGAATCTTGTTCTCACCCCGCATCTGGGCGCTTCGACCGCGGAAGCTCAGGAGAGCGTCGGCATCGAGATCGCGCAATCGATTCGCGCTGCGCTGCTCGACGGGACGATCCGTAACGCCGTTAACATGCCGAACCTGGATGCAAAGACATTGGCGATCGTCGGGCCGCATCTCCGGTTCGGCGAGAAGCTCGGGAAATTCCTCTCCCAAATTTCGCCGCGTCGAGCCGACACCCTGAACATTAACTACAGCGGCAAAGTCAACGAGGTCGATACTACCGCCATCACGCGCTCGGTTTTGAAAGGCTTCTTGCAGGCAGCCGGCGGAAACGAAGTCAACGAAGTGAATGCTCCCGCCTTTGCCGAAAGTCTCGGGTTAAAGGTGAGCGAGTCGCGTCTGAGCGCGCCAGGCGATTACACCGACATGCTCGAGCTCTCTTCAACTGGTGAAGGAAAGACCGTGTCGGTCGGCGGCGCATTTTTCGGCACGACTCCGCGGATTGTTAGCATCAACAGCCGCCCCGTCGAAGCACGTCCGCACGGAGTGGTTCTCATTTTGGAAAACACGGATCGCCCCGGAATGGTGGGGCGGATCGGCAACTTGCTGGGCGATCACGGAGTGAACATCGCTACCATGTCGTTAAGTCGAAATCAGGCCGGCGGAACTGCGTTGACGGTCTTGAACCTCGATACCGCCCCCGATAAGGAGTTGCTGGCAGAAATTCGCGCCAGCGAAGACATTCGTTCCGCGCAGGTGATTGATTTGGCGAAGTAATCTCCATTCGATTGCTGCTTGCCCTGCGTCCGGAAACTCGATAGATCTCGTCCCCATATGGACTTCAGCGCTCATTCGATTCTTTGGGTCTTGGTGATCGGCCTTGTGGTCGGCGCCATCGCGAAACTATTAATGCCAGGAAAAGATCCTGGTGGCTGCATTATTACGATCCTGCTCGGCATCGCGGGCGCATTTGTTGGCACCTGGATCGGCAAAATGTTCATGGGCGAGAATTATCTCGCCGGCTGGATCATGTCAGTCGTCGGGGCGATGATCCTTCTGCTTTTGTATCGGTTGCTCTTCCGGCGTAGCCCGTAGTTGTAGCCACGGCCCTGTGGGCCGTTCAGTGAGATGGTGTGCGCGCAGATTTCGCTTTGCGGCCGACACGGCCGCCTCTACACCGCGTTTGCTCTGCCGGCTGAATCGCACAAGGTGAAGAATGCCGGCGCCAAAGAAGCTCTGGATCATCCTCGCCTTTGC
>JBDTZF010000117.1:0-8116 GCA_040005265.1 Verrucomicrobiota bacterium | reverse complement strand
CTTCGGGATAATCGTACCGCAAAAAACCGAGACTGGAGTCGATCTCTTCCTCGAGAAGAACGCCGTCGGCCTTGGAGAAACTGGCCAGGACCTGGATCAGCAGCGGCAGAAGGTTCGGCCCTTCCGACACACTCCGCGGCTTTCGTAAGGCCCGCCGGACCCAGCGGCGTCCCCTCCGGCGCACTCGATACGCGAGCGGCGTGATCCGCTGCACCGCGCGATCGATCTTGTCGGCAACGGATGTGACCAATTCGTTCATGAAAATATCTCGGTTGAAATTTTACCGAAACAGCCGAACAACGCAATTGGCCCGATTCATCAGTGTCATCACTCCATCATTCCTCGCCTCCATTTTTCGATCCGCCGCGTGCGGCGTACCTCCTGCTCTTTGCAATGACAAATCGTTCATGTTAGCGTTTTCCTTACGCGGCTAAGCTCCCGCATTCCTTATGCCCCAACCCGACCGCAATTCTCAACGGGACAACAAGCCCCGCGGAGGCGAACCAACTTTCAACTGGCGCGGTGTGATTTTGATCGCCATCGCCTTCGGTTTCATCGCTCTGGCCATGTTATTTTATCGCCAGGGAATGCAGCCGGTCGAAGACATTCCCTATAACCGCTTCCTCGAGCTGCTCGAAAACAAGCAGATCGTGGTGGACAAGAATCTTCCGCTTCAGGTGGTCATCGAAGATGGCCGGCCCACGCAGAGCCTGCGCGGTTTCTATATTAAACAGGGAGCCGGCACGGCGGGCACTCAGCAGACGCCGTTTCGCAGCACCGTTTATTTGAATTTCACCAAAAATCTGGAGGACAAACTGAAGGCCGCCGGGATCGAGCCTGCGTTCAAGACCGAATCCAACGTAGTGGCTCAAACGGTGATCGGTTTTCTGCCGATCGCGCTTTTCCTGCTCGTTCTCTATTTCCTGTTCCGCCAGCAAATCCGAATGGCCGGCAAAGGCGCGCTCAATTTCGGCAAGTCCAAGGCGCGGATGCTCGCGCGTGACAAGAACAAGATCACGTTCCGCGACGTAGCCGGTGTCGAAGAGGCGAAAGATGAAGTGCAGGAGCTGGTCGAGTTCCTGCGCGACCCAAAGAAATTTCAAAAACTCGGTGGCCGCATTCCCAAGGGCGTTTTGTTAGTCGGCCCTCCGGGAACCGGTAAAACACTGCTCGCGCGCGCCATCGCGGGCGAGGCTGATGTTCCGTTCTTCTCCATCAGCGGTTCTGACTTCGTGGAAATGTTTGTCGGCGTCGGCGCCAGCCGCGTGCGCGACATGTTCGAGCAAGGCAAGAAATCCGCGCCCTGCATTATCTTCATCGACGAAATCGACGCAGTCGGCCGTCATCGCGGACACGGTGTCGGCGGCGGTCATGATGAGCGCGAGCAAACACTCAATGCCTTGCTGGTCGAGATGGACGGCTTTGATACGCAGGAGGGGGTCATCATCATCGCAGCTACGAACCGGCCCGACGTTCTCGATCCGGCGCTGCTGCGCCCCGGTCGTTTCGATCGGCAGATCACCGTCAATCTCCCCGATGTCAAAGGCCGCGAGGAAATTTTGCGTGTGCACTCCAAGAAAGTGAAGCTCGCTGAAGGTGTCGATCTCGCCGTGGTCGCGCGAGGGACGCCCGGTTATTCCGGCGCCGAGCTGGCCAACGTAATCAATGAAGCCGCGCTGCTCGCCGCTCGTCGCGGATTAAAAGGAATCACTCTCTCCGAGCTCGAAGAAGCGCGCGACAAAGTTCGCTGGGGCAAGGAACGCCGTAGCCTGTCGATGAGCGAGAAAGAAAAAACGAACACCGCTTATCACGAAGCCGGTCACGCCCTGTTGCTCGAGCTTTTGCCGCACACCGAGCCGCTTCACAAAGTCACCATTATTCCGCGCGGCCCCTCGTTAGGATCGACAATGTGGTTGCCGGAAGAAGATAAATACACCAATCGCAAAAACGAATTACTGGCCAGCCTGACCGTGAAAATGGGCGGACGCGTGGCCGAGGAGATTGCGTTCGGCGATGTGACTAATGGCGCCGCCGGCGACATCAAGATGGCCACCGCCATGGCTCGCAAGATGGTTTGCGAATGGGGCATGAGCGAACGGCTCGGCATGGTCGAGTATGGCGAGCACGAAGATTACGTTTTCCTCGGGCGCGACATTTCCAAGGCCCGCGATTACAGCGAAGCGACTGCTCAGGAGATCGACCAGGAAGTGCGTCGGCTTCTCGATGATGCCTACCAGACGGCCAAGCAAACACTCCTTGCCAATCGCGACACACTGGCTGTGATCGCAAAAGCATTGCTCGAGTTCGAAACGCTCGACGGTGTTCAGATCAAGGAAATCGTGCAGTATGGCCGGCTGATTAATCCGCCCGGCCCCCGGCCCCCAAGCGGCCCGGCAATGCAGCCCGAAAAACCGCCGAAACAAGTAATCGCTCCCGACGTCGCGCCTCCTCTTCCCGGCGCCCTCGGTGGCGCCCCGGCGTAGTCCGAGGCGGACTGGCGATTGCTGCCATGTCGACCGGTTAGCTCGAATTATTTGGTCCAATTTTTCGTTAGATGGATTCGCCCGGGGTAGACGAAAGCGCAATTCAACAGGACGTCGTTGCTCACACTCAGCGTAACGCCGCGCTTATTGAGAACATTAACAGTCGTGGTGGCGATGCTCAGCGTGAGCGCTCGATTGATTGCTTCTTTCACACGCGTACCGAAGATGACGCAATCAGCCTTTCCCGTTTGTTGCAGTCACGGGGATTGCATGAGATTTCTATCTTGCAGTCAAGTGACGAGGATCAGCATCCCTGGACTGTGCAAGGCTCGATTATGTCCAGCGTTTCAGATTTTGTGGATCCAAGTCGCGTTGAGCACTTCGTTCGGCTCGCGGCCGAGCACGGCGCGCTGTACGATGGATGGGGAACGCTGCTGGACGAGTTGCCGCCAACCATCTAACACTTCATGAATGACACTTTTCTCAGGTAGGGGCGGTTCACCTGAATCGCCCGCACGCGCGATGCCAGACCCTACTCGCGCCTTTGCTTCTCCACCAGGTGGCGCAACTGGCGTTCCATGGTCTTGAAGGCGTCGTGGATCACTTTCCTGAGCGGCTCGTGAGTGCCGTTGTCCTTTTGCTGTTCCTCGGCCACCAGCTCGTGGCGCGGTCTCACCGTCACATCGATCCGGACCCGAAACTCATTGCCCTTGTGATGAGTATGGTTCGGTTGCTCGATGGCGACGTCGCACCGGTTGATGTGATCGCAAAACTTGTCGAGCCGCTCTGCGTACTCGATAACGAGATCGTCAATGTTGTCGGATTTCTCTAAGCCGCGGTAAGTGATATTGATTGGCAGTTCCATACTAGTTGGATCTAAAGCTTACGACGTCATGGCGATCGTGCGCTAATAAAAAATCAGATGTAGACTCGCCGTGGCGAGAGCGGAGGGAAGGATCTCGCAATCGAAGCGCCAACGTTTTGGGCCAGATAGTGAGACCAAAATCCTGTCCGAGATCCCTTTTCGTTCGGGATGACAGATTGTGCGCGCCCCGAGATTAAATCGGCTGCAGCGAGCGAAACCGCGAAATCAATTTCGCCGGCTCCGTTTTCACGAGGTCCGATTTTACGTGCTCGACGATCCGATCGCGCACTGGCGCTGGCAGAAGATCGACAATCGCGCCGTGAATCTCGGCCGGAGCGGCGAACGACCAGCCTTCCGTCTTGTTGTTCGACAAAAGCTTCACAATTTCATCGGCCAGCTGCTTCTCATTTCGCCGATGCCTCTCTGTCTCAAGGTGCGTATCCTCAGCAATCGAAGCCTGACCATGATGCGCGCCCGCGCCGTTAGTCCCACGGAAACGGCCGGCCATGTCGGTCACTTTTTCGTTCATTCGTCCGTGGGCATCGGTTAAGTCGAATGCTTGTACCAGATGCAAACTCGGACCGCGGGTGGGTGTTTGATCTACCCGGTAAGCTTTTAAACTGCCACGATCGGTCACGATAAGAAGAGAAGTTGGGATCATAAGCGAATTGAAGATGATGAATCAGATTTGCGGTCTCGGATAAAGCTTGAAAGCAGCCTTCTATTATAGAATCGCTTTCAGCAGCGCGATCGCGCTCATTCACAAACGCACCTTAACACCGCGATCCGGCAAAATCACAATTGTTCTTGGGGTTTTTTCTGCGCCACGGAGGCTCCGTCATCGCGCGGCACTTCGATGTGGCGCTTCTTCCACGATTCCTGACGGGCACGGGCCTGCGCGCCGCCAACGAGTTTCAAGAGACATGTAGCCCGGGCGCCAACATCGACATCATCGCCCGAGGCGAATTTTTTCGGTTCTTTCAAAAACCCTTCGCCCGTCATGGTGTCGAGCAGCAATTCCCAATCGAGCTGTTCTTCGCCCGGCAACACGAACGGAATCGGTTCGTGGTGAGCATTGATCAGCAGCAAAAATGTGTCGTCCCGGACTGGCTGGCCTTGAAAATCGAGAACGTCGGTGGTGTCGCCGCTAAGCAGCATCCCCAGACAGCGCACAAACGGCGACGCCCATTCTTCGTTGCTCATTTCTTCGCCGCCTGGATTGAACCACATTACATCCTTAATTTCCGAACCATGAACTCTCCGGCCCCGGAAAAATTTCGGCCGTCGGAAGACCGGGTTCTCACGCCGGAGCTTAATCAATCGTCTGGTGAATTCGAGCAGCTGATTCTGTTTTTCATCATGCTGCCAGCTCAACCAGCTGATCTCATTGTCCTGGCAATAGGCGTTGTTGTTTCCGTTCTGCGTTCGGGCAAATTCATCGCCACCGCAAATCAGCGGCACGCCCTGCGAAACAAAGAGCGTCGTCAGAAAATTCCGGCGTTGCCGCGCCCGTAACGCCTCGATCTTCGGATCGTCGGACGGTCCTTCAGCGCCGCAATTCCAAGAGTTGTTGTTGTTATCGCCGTCCTGGTTGTTCTCGCCGTTGGCTTCGTTGTGTTTCTCGTTGAAGCTGACTAGATCGTTCAGAGTGAAGCCGTCGTGCACCGTGACCAAATTGATGCTGGCGTAAGGGCGCCGGTCGCTGTGCTCATAAAGATCCGGGCTGCCGGTGAGCCGATACGCGATCTCGCCGATGCGGCCTTCGTCGCCGCGCCAATAATGCCGGACAGTGTCGCGGTACTTGCCGTTCCATTCCGCCCATGGCGCCGGAAAATTTCCAACTTGATAGCCGCCGTCACCGACGTCCCAGGCCTCCGCGATTAATTTCACCTGGGACAAGACTGGGTCTTGCCGGATCACTTTAAAAAAAGCGTGAAATTTGTTAAAGCCGGTGCCGTCGCGCGCGAGCGCAGGCGCGAGATCGAACCTAAACCCGTCGACTCGCATCTCGGTGACCCAGTAACGCAAACTGTCCATCACCATTTGCAATGTGCGCGGATGGAGGGTGTCGATGGTGTTGCCGGTGCCCGTGTAATCGAGATACAATCGCGGATTGTCCGCCAGCAGCCGGTAATACGAAATATTGTCGATCCCGCGAAACGACAGGGTCGGCCCGAGCTGATTTCCTTCGGCGGTGTGATTGTAAACGACGTCGAGGATCACCTCGATGCCGGCGGCATGAAGTCGGCGCACCATTCCCTTGAACTCCGTTACCTGTTCGCCCATCTGGCCGCCGCTCGCATACTCCGCATGCGGCGCGAAAAATCCGATTGTGTTGTAGCCCCAATAATTGTTCAGGCCGCGATCGATCAGCGCTTTGTCGTCAAAGTGCGCATGAACGGGAAGAAGTTCCACCGCGGTGACGCCGAGGTCCTTTAAGTACTTGATCGCGGTGTCGCTGGCCAGGCCCGCATAAGTCCCGCGCAAGTGATCGGGGATATCGGGGCAAAGCTTGGTGAACCCTTTCACATGCATCTCGTAAATCACCGATTGATGCAAAGGCGTACCGGGACGCCGTTCGTCGCCCCAATCGAACCCGGAATCGATCACCACCGATTTCGGCATCCCCCAGGCGTTGTCACGAAAATCCTGCGCCAGATCAGATTTCTCATCACCCATGACGTAACCAAACATTTCGTCGCCCCAATTGACGCTGCCCGCGATCGCCTTCGCGTACGGATCGATCAGAAGTTTCGCGCTGTTAAAGCGCAGCCCGCGCTCCGGATCGTAGGGACCAGCCACGCGATATCCGTAAAGTTGTCCGGGACGCGCATCGGGAAGAAAGATGTGCCAGACATCATCGGTGCGCTCAGTAATTGGAATCCGAATGTTTTCCTGCGCGGCATCGACTCGATCGAACAGACAAAGATCGACTCCGGTGGCGTGCTCGGAGAACAGGGCAAAGTTCACGCCGTTTCCCATCCACGTCGCGCCGAGAGGATAGGATTGGCCAAGCCAGCTTTTTACCGGATGCATAATGGAGCGTGTTCTATGCGTTACGAAGCGCGCATTGGCAATCTCGAACGTGAAGACTGCGCCCCGGAAGGATTCAAGGAAATTAGCCTGTCAGCCCCGGCAGGACGTGGGACACGATCTATTGGTTTGCATTCTCAATTCAGGCGCGAAATATCCCGCTGTGCTTCGCAAGTTAATAATAATATGCGCCGCCGTCGGTGTATTGGGGCTGGCCGTTTATTTCTACGTCCGCGGCGATGGAGACCGATTGCCAACCGGAACGACGGTCGATCGAATCGTGGTGGAAAAGTCAGCGAGACAATTGTCGATCTTTCTCAATGGCAAGAAATTGAAGACGTATCGAGTCGCGCTAGGTCGTAATCCTGTCGTCGCCAAGCAGGAAGAAGGCGACATGAAAACACCGGAAGGCGTTTACCAGATCGACAGTCGCAAACCGGACAGCGATTACCATCTCGCGCTGCACATTTCGTATCCGTCGGCGGAAGATGTCGCCCGCGCTGCCGAACGCGGCGTCCCTGCCGGCAGCGACATCGAGATCCATGGGCTGCCAAATGGCCGTGGCGCAATTGGCGCCGCTCACCGACTGAGCGACTGGACCGCCGGTTGCATCGCACTCACCGACAAAGAAATCGAAGAACTTTATCGCGTTACACCCGACGGAACCGCCGTTGAAATTCGCCCGTAAGATACGCTCTGTAGCCACGGGCCTGTGGCCCGTCCGGTTTTGGAATCAAGACCTTGCATGCAGAAACGACCCACAGGGCGTCGCTACAGAAGAGCCCTACCTATTTCAGCTTGTCGAGGTTAAGCTTGACCCGCAGAGTCTTGCGGACGAAAGACGTTTTCGGAAAATAATCTCTCATGCGACTGCTTGATCCATTATGGCTGGGCGCGATCTACGGCCTGTCCGAGATTTATCTCGCGATCACGCGAAGGTCACGCACCCGGGTGCTTTCTCGCGATCGGCGTTCGCTGCTCATTTTGTGGGTCGTGATCATCATCAGCATTTTCCTGGCGATACAAATGGTTTGGATGGTGCCGAGTGCTGCCTTGCCTTCTCCCCGCGCGTTCTACATCGCAGGCTTCATCCTTTTTCTGGCTGGACTGATTCTGCGTTGGTACTCGGTGGGATATCTCGGCCGATTCTTTACCGTGAATGTCTCGATTGATCCGGACCATCATCTGGTCGATTCCGGGCCGTATCGCTACATTCGCCATCCCTCCTACACCGGAGCGCTGATAGCTTTTCTCGGTTTCGGCTTTTGCCTGGGCAACTGGGTGTCGATCTTAATGCTCGCGCTGCCGATCATCGGCGCATTTCTCTGGCGTGTGCGAATCGAGGAATCAGCCCTGCAAGAAGCGCTGGGGCAAGAATATCGCGACTACATGCGGCGGACCGAGGCTCTCATTCCCTGGGTCTATTAAGGAAGCTTCGTCATCCCGAGCGTAGCGAGGGACCCCGCGGGCCATCACGTGCGCGCCATCCGCTTGTGCGAGGTCCTTCATCGTCTGCGCGACTCAGGATGACAAAGCGTGATCGCGCGGAAACACCTCCCGCGCTATCCATCAAAACTTTACAGATCGCCCAGGGCCTGCTGTCCTTTTTCAACATCGGACATCCGCAGCACCATCAAACCCACGGGTGCCTTCGCGCTTGTCGCCATATAGGCGTACTCAATGTTGATCTCTGCTTTGGCCAGGCGGTCGGCAATTTTTGCGAGCACGCCCGTCT
>JBDTZF010000116.1:0-8141 GCA_040005265.1 Verrucomicrobiota bacterium | reverse complement strand
CGCCGGAAGCAATCCGCGCCATCATGCGCGTTGAAATTCCCGGGTTCGGCGAGATCATGCGCGCGGAGTCGATTAAAATCACGCCTAACGCAATCTTGTCGCGCAGTCTGGCGGCGATTGTCGATCTTTCCCTCGTTATCGCTTTGCCCGGCAAACCGAGTGGTGCCGTAGAATGCCTTGGGTTCGTCGCCGGCGCGATCCCGCATGCGGTCGCGCTAGCCCAACGGGTTCCCACGTCGTGCTAAATCGGCATGATGGGGACCGCGGGACCCGGGACCAATTGATCTACCTTAGATTGTTACGACCGTGATTTCCGGCGGGCAATTGAACCGAACTGGGAATTGAGACAGCGTCCCGATCCCGGCGTTGACATAAAGAAGGCCGCCCGGCGTGTCGTAGCGCCCGTAATCGTATACGCCGACTCCAAGCGGCAAACTGAGTGCGCCGACAAAAGGTAGTCGAACCTGACCGCCGTGGGAATGACCAGCGAGGATCAGGTCGAACTGCCGGGTGCCGAGATGGTCGGCCATTACTGGATAGTGCAGAAGCAAGACATGCCGGGTGATATCTTCCGCAACGACAGCTGGCATGCCCGTGACCCCCATCCCGACTAGTTCAATATCGTGTTCGTATAGTGCAACGCGGCGATCCGGCATCCAAGCGCCGCCCGTTTTAGCGAAAGCACGTTCGTATTCGTCAAATGGCGCCTGGCTCCAGTAATCGTGGTTGCCGGGAATTCCGTATACTGGCTTCCTGATTTGCTCTATGAAACTAAGCGCTTCAGTCGCGAACTTGCGATCCTCCACCAGATCGCCAGTGAAGCAGGCAAACTGCGGATCCAGAGCGTTAATGGTCTCGACGACCTCTGCCGCATAATGCGCGTCTCCGGCGTAATGCAAATCACTGAAATGAACGAAGCGGCACGTACCAGGCTCGTTCACGTTCAACTTGCTCACCCGCAAGCGGGTGGGCGCCATAGCGAGCGTATCGGCCGCAATAACCGGAAGCGTCAGTGCACCTAGTGTCAAAAATTTACGGCGAGTCATCCTGGACATCCCTTTCTCGAACCTGCGAAAGCATAACACATTCTTTCCAGGCGATAAAGCCCCAGCCAACCCGCTCTTGCCCCCCACACCGGCGCTGCCGATCTCTTATTCGTCCGGATAAACCAGAAGCTGCATCAGGCGCTCTCCACCTTCAGTGAAGTGTGCTTTTTTGCCGCGGCCGGCTATCTGGTGCTGAACGAAAAGAGAAGAATCGGCCGGGCTTTCCACGATGTAGGTCAACTGAGGTTTGGTGACCTGTTTTTCGCTCGGTTCGATCCTAACCGGCATGCTCGAACGTGTGAACGAGACCTCCCATGATTCTGTCTTCGGTCCGGGTTGCGATACTACCATCCATGGATACATCTTCGGCAGTTCGAATGCCGGAGAGTTCGGCAAAGTCACTTTGTAAAAAACCTCTTCGCCGGCCAGGAATTCCGGAATGGTCAGCGCCGGGTTTTTGCGAAGAGCGAGGTAGAGCCGGGCGATATTCATTCCAGAGAGATTGATGCCGTTGTAGATCCCGTTTCGATTTGGCTCCTTCTTGAAATGGACGCCGTACCATTCATCGAATTTGTGGCTGAGCATCAAGTTCAACTCCAAATGCAAATGAGCGCGAGCCTGATTCAATCCCGCGCCGGTGTAACCCATGGTTCCGATTCGCTCGCCCCGGCGCACTTCCTGGCCGGTCTGCACCGCAATCGCGCTCAAATGTCCATAGAGGCTGAAGTAACTGCAGCCGTCCCATCGATGTTCGATCACGATGTACCGGCCGTAATTTGAAAACCCGGGAATGGGGTTTGTGTGCACGACTTGACCGTTAGCGATGGCGCGCACTTCATCTAGAGGCTCCCCGCGGGCATCGCGTTGCAGGCAGCGAATATCGATTCCCTCATGAAATCGCGTATAGACCAATCCTGCTGCCGTTTCGACCGGATCGCGGACAAAGCCGTACTGGCCGCCCTCCCACGGGTAGGATTTTTCACCTTTATACTCGCGCTCGATGTACTGATAGAAGGCCGGCCCGAGGTCCGCGAACAAGGCATCGTTATCGGTCGGTAGAATAAGATCGAGAGCCTGGCTTTCCCCGCTCAGGTTGGATTTCCCAATTAGAAGAATGATGGCGACTGCCGCAATGAACGACCGCATCACCGTTTCTTCTTCTGCCCGATCAATCGCCAATCCTTTTTCATCAATTCGATGTCGGCTGCAGTCAGCCCGGAGGCAATATAGATTTTTCCATCGGTCACGCGCTTGTCGATTTCGAGTTCGGTGAGCGAGCGGCCATTTATAAACAAGAAAAGGAAACTGCCGCGCTGCTCCAGGCTTAGGGCTTCCAGTGCTACCCGGCCATGCTCATCGAGCTGAAAGAGCGCGCCATAACTGTCGTCAGCAGCGTGGTATGGATAAAATGCGATTACGTCCCGCTCGGATATGCGCGCCGTCTTTTCGATAGCGACATCTTTGCCTGAAAACTTTGCCGGCACCGATGTGGCAAAAGCCATTGTGTCGCGTAGATTCGCCTGCGCATGCACTCGAAACATACAATGCCGCTGTCGCTCCCTGGCAGTCGCGACCGGGACCGTAAGCACCAGCAAAAAGAGAATCAGGCAGACCCTTCTCATGGCGGATTGATAAAGGGTTTGACAGGATTTGCAACGTTTGCTGTTTAACCCCCGTCATGAGGCGAAGTCTTGAATTACTGATAGCGGTCTGTTTAGTCGCCGCGCACGCGTCTGCCCAGGAGTTTGTACCCACGCCTGCGCCGGAGCTGCTGCAAACGACTCCGGCCGCCACGCCACAAACGCCGCAAACGGTACAATCGTCCCCGCAACCAAAACCGCAGAAGCGAGGCTGGTTCAGCCGCGTTCTGCATCCGTTTGGCGGCTCCTCGAAGCGCTCCGTTCCAGATTACAAGGACCCAAAATTGCGCGGACTTGCGCTCGATCTGCAAATCTCGCCAGAAACGATCAGACTATCCGAGACCCGGCAGCTCGAGGTAAAGCTGACGGTGACCAATCTTGGGAAACGCACCGTTGAGCTGGACTTTCCCAACGATCAACGGATCGAGATTTTTCTGATGAATTCGGCGGAGATTATTCTGACGCGATGGTCCGATAATCATGCCGTGACCGCAAAGCCTGGTTCGCTCCTAATCAATCCGGGAGAGCACGTTGAATACAACGAAACGATCGCCACGCGCGACCTTGCGCCCAACAAGGTTTTCGTCGTCGAGGTTCTCTTTCCCAAGTATCCGGAACTGCGAACCCGCCAAAAGTTTCTCACGGCGCCATAACAGACCTTGATGGTTGATAGTTGTTAGAACTGAAAACGTGGCTGCCGATCAACTATCAGCTAAGAACGATCAACTCTTTTCGGATTACCACATGCATCCGCAGGGGCACCGGGTGCGGCCTTACTCGGCGGATCTGCTGCAACCGTGGATCGACAGCGCGAGAACCCGCGGATTGACCGACATCGCATTTACCGATCACGATCGCTATTGCAGTGGCGTCGATTTTGCCGAGATCGACCGATTGAGGGAGAAAAACGGCGATGTTCAAATTCGAGCGGGCATCGAGCTTGATAACGATCCCGAGACATCGCCTGCCGGCCGGAAATGGGTTGAGACAAACTGGGACCAGCTCGATTTCGTGCTCGGTTCGGTTCATTACCTCGAACGCGACGATCAAATGTTCGACGTCGTTCCCGACGGCGCCGCGCAATTCCAGAATCGCGATATCGGCGAAATCTACTCGGATTATTTTCGTCGCGTGCGCGATATCGCAGCAAGCGGCCTGGTCGATTGCCTCGCTCATATTGATCTCGTGAAAATCCATGGTCACCGGCCGGCTGGTGCGATTGAATCCATCATTGGCGAGACGCTCGACCTGATTTGTTCTCGCGGACTCGCCATTGAATTATCAACCGCCGGCTGGCGCAAACCTGTGAACGAACTCTATCCGGGCGACGAGATCATCAGGCTTGCCGCGGCGCGGGGAATTCCATTCACCACAGCTTCCGATGCACACTCGCATGCTCAACTCGGCGAGAACTACGATCGGCTCGCCGAAAAGATGTCGATCCTGGGCGTGCGCGAAGTGTGTGTTTACGACAAACACAAACGAACCGTTAAATCATTAAATCGCTAGATCGCGCAATGTTTACCCGCCCGGGGATTTGGTTTTGGTCCGCAATGGCGATCGGCGCTGCGCTCCGGTTATATCTGGTCGTTTTCACTCAGGGCACCCGGGATGTTGAGCTTTGGGTCGAGCACGCCACCAACGTGCGCGATCAGGGATTGATCGGTTACTACCACGTTGATGAAGGCGCGAATCATCCGCCGTTCATTAGTTACGTCGAAGCGCTTCTTCTGCGCGCGGCTGATGCCAGCGGTATTCCGTATCGCATCCTCCTCCGAGCGCCGTTTGCCTTGATCGATGCCGGCACCGTCGTTCTCCTGATTGCACTTCTGGGTGCGAATCAGTTTCGATGGCTCCTCGCGGCAGGCTATTGGCTCAATCCGCTGGCGATTATTTTCTCCGCTTATCATGGCAACACCGATTCGGCGATCCCGTTTTTTCTTTTGCTCTGTATCTGGCTGCTATCGAAGGAAAACACGGTCGGTGGAGCGATCGCAGCTGGCGCGGGCCTCTGGATAAAACTTCCGGGGATTCTCGCGTTTCCCGCGCTTGTTCTGTTCATCCCGGGTTGGCGTCGCCGCTTTCTCTTTCTTGTTATTGCTGGCGCTACTGCGATCGCTTCCTACGTCCCGGCCCTCATCCTGGACGCCCCCGTCGTGATCGCCAGTGTCTTTGGGTATCACGGTGGGCAGCTTCATACCACCGGCTACGTTTCAATCTGGGGACCGAAGGTGTTGCTCTTCTCCTTTATCGCTTCGCCGGAAAAATGGCCGGAGTCGCTTCATGCGCCGGTCCTCTTTTTCATTAATCACAGCTGGCAGCTGGCTCTCATCCTGGCGTTCCTGCTGGTCTGGATGCGACGTGATCGGCGCTCGGTGCCTGAAATCTGCGCGACGATCGGGATGCTTTACGTGGTCGTGTACGGTTTCAGTGATAACTGGGCATTCCAATATTTCGCCTGGTCGCTGCCGTTCTGGTTTTTTCTAAGCGCCTGGTTTTTCATTCCGGCCACTGCGCTCGGCACTGCCTACATTTATTCGCTTTATTGGCTGCTCTGTGACTCCCCGTGGCTTGAAGGAAAATGGGATTTCATCGGTCATCCCTACTGGCCACCGCTTGTGCTTTGGTTCCGGAATTTCGCCGTGCTTTTCTTTTTCCTGAGCGCTGGATTTTTCCTGGTGGCATCTCTGTACAAAAAAACCGCCGCGGACAACCGCGGCGGTTCCTTGTGAATTTGGATTCGAATTAGGCCATTCCGAACGATACGAGCGTGGGCTCGTCAATTGCGCCCGTCGGCTCAAATCCTTGATCTTCCTGGTACTTGGCCAGCGCGGCGCGGGTGATCGGCCCAAGAGCACCGTCTATTTCTCCCACGAAGTAGCCCCGCTCTTGGAGCGCGGCCTGCACGTTAGCGACGACCTGACCTGGGTCCATCTGAACGGACCCGGCATAGATCGGCCCTTCGTATGCATAGAACGCATTCGGCTGGTAGCCGAAGGCCGGGAACCAGTAGCCGTTATCCCAGTAATAGGCGCCTCCAAAGACGATAACGATCTTGTTATGGTGGTTATGCCACCAGTCGTGGTCGTGCCATTCGCACTTGTAATTCTTGAAGACGACGTACTTGTTGCCTTTCCAATGCTCGGCCCCTTCAATGTGTTTGCCTTCCTTAAATTTCACGTTTGGGATGTTTCCCTTGGCCTTGCTCGCCAACTCAAAGTGTTTCTTTTCGAACTTCTTGCCCTGGAATTTGTTTCCGCCAAATGGGTTCGCGTTCGGCAAGTCAGCGGACTTGTTTCGGCCGTGAAGCTTTTCGCCGTGCTGCACCGCCACATTCGAATCGGCGGAGTCAAACTTGTGTCCCTTTTTCGAGAACTTGTTTGACTGAAACTGCTGATTGCTTCCGGTTCCCGTGGTCTGGTTCATCCCGGACATATTTTTCCGGTTCTGTGGGCCGTTGCCTTTGATTTTGCCCTGATTGCCTCCCTGTGGTGCGACTTCGGCTTCGTCTCCATGCTTGCCCTTGCCTTTTTTGTGATTGTCGGGCGGGTCCGCCAATGCGGCGCCGACAAGAGCGAAACAGCTTAGTAATACTAGTAACATTTTCATAATTTAGTTAACTTCCTTGGTTTTCTTGGACTTTGACTCTGGTCAATCTATTCAATTCATGTGGCGCGTCAAAGTTGCGCGGGACAAAAATCCTCTCTAAGTCGCGAGCCACGAGCGCCCTATAACGCGAAGAGCCGCACGATGAGTTCACCGTGCGGCTCCCTTAATTTAAGATACGAAGGCTAGCTTACGCCGAGTTCGGAGAGCGTAGGCTGGTCAATTGTCGACGTGATCGCCAATCCGTTGTCAGCCTGGAACGCCGCAATGGCTTGCCGCGTCATTGGTCCCAGAGCGCCATCGATCGGTCCTGAATAGTAGCCGTCGCGTCGCAACTGCTGTTGCACGTTCACGACCACCTGATCGGGAGTTAGATCCGCGTAGCCGGCATATATCGGCCCGTCATATGGATAGTATCCGTACGAATTGTAACCCCACGCCGGATACCAATAACCGCTGTCCCAATACCACGGATTTCCCGTGATGAAGACAATGCGCGGGTAGTGGTTCCTCCACCAACCGCGATTATGCCATTGCCGGTGATAGTTCCGGAACGCGGCGTAATTGTGACCGGCGAAACGGTGGCCACGCCAGTTGTTGGTTACAAATACGTTTCGGCTCCGATTGACCTCGATGTTTCGGGTGCGGTTTTTCCTGAAATTATCCCCGCGATTTACTGCGACTTCGTTATTAGCGCGAAGCGCACGTCTCGTCGTGAGGTTCCTTTCGCGATTGACCCCGACATTGCGGGTCGCGCGAAGCCGGCTGTTCGTCGCCACGCTTCGTTCGCGGAGTGTGTGTGTGCGATGGACTGTGGCATTCGAACGCACATTGGATTTCACGTAATTGCGCTGGTTGAATCGCGTATTCGTGAAATTGCGCGTTGCGCGCATCGTTCCACCGCTCCTTACCGTCGCTCTGCTTTTCGCCGAAGAGGATTTTACCTGGGAGCTAGATTCACTTGAGCTCCGTCCCTTTCGTTTTCCGTCATTCGACGTGTCATTCGGTGCGCCCCACGCCGTTAGCGCCAGTGCCATGCTCCCAACACATACTGAATATATAATTTGTTTCATAATTTCCCTTTCTGTTGTCCTTACCTACTTCGACAAGCCGGGCCGGTGAGTTATTCAAAGTTCATCAGCAAACGAGGCGATGACACGTCCGGCGAGAGTCCTATTGATCCCTGATTATGAAACGTTTGTGAGACGCGTTTTGGACGCCTCCCGGGCTCAAAAAAAATACACGCGAGTTCTCGGACAGGTGGATCGGCCCCGAATGCTTTCGGGGGCGATGCTAAATAATTGCGGCTTCGCCGCCTAAATTAACACCATGGGATCGCGACCGGGCGGAGCGTTGACTGCTCGATCCGCCGGGTGTTGCTGCACAAGAAACTGCAACACCCTCGTTACCTTCTGTCCGCCGTTGGACGGACTCGCCGTGGCGAGCTTTCGTTAGCGATCCAGTCGATCGTCTTGTTGTCGAACGGCTTCGAACAAAACAATCGCCGCAGCCGTCGCCAGATTCAGGCTGCGCGTTCCATGCATGGGAATCGTGATGCAACGATCGCTGTTAGCCGCCAGCAAGCTTTCCGGCAGGCCTTTTGTTTCGCGCCCGAACACCAGAAAATCCCCGGGCACGAATCTCACGTCGTAGTAAGCGCTTTTCGTTTTTGTGGTCAGAAAAAAATATCGCGTATTCGGTCCCTGTGATTGTTGCAGCTCGCCGAAGGAATCCCACAACCGAACGCCGACTTCATCCCAGTAATCGAGACCGGCGCGCTTCAGTTGTCGATCGTCCAGGGAAAAACCAAGCGGCTTCACCAAGTGCAGAGTCGATTGCGTTGCCAGGC
>JBDTZF010000115.1:0-8233 GCA_040005265.1 Verrucomicrobiota bacterium | reverse complement strand
GCAGTGTCGCTGAATGTTTTCTCGCAACACGAAAACATTATCTGGATCGTGTTGGTGTCTGGTGTCGCGATCGCGCGCGCAAGTGTGGAACCGTCATTGCTTCGGCGACGCCCGGTCAAATTGTGGATTGGCGTAATCGAATGGTGCACCATTGTTATTGCTTCAAGCCTGGCGCTTTGTTGGATAGATATTCTCGTTCAGCCACGTGATAATTTTTATACTGTGTTCGGTTTTCTTCTGCTTATTTTCATTGTCCCCAGCATAGTAACGAGTGGCATTGTGTATTTACTGTGTCGGCTATTCATCAGGACTAACTAGATGCGATTCGCCTTGCGTCGCTTTTGGCTCTTCCGGGTCCAGTCTCTATAGACTCGTCGCGCGGCGAGCCGAAAATGAGTGGACATGCAGAAGCATGTCACTCCGGAGTGAATCCGCGTTTGTTCTTGTTTTTTTCGACCCGGATTGATCTCATCAGTGGGTGATTAAGGGGTCGAAGGCGGGCTGTTTGCTGTCGGCGCTTGCCGCGGTGTTGTCGGTCATCCCAGCGGTGCGCGGAGATTTCGGTCTCGTCCAAGGCGATTATTATAGCTCGAATTATTTCTCGAACGTCATCACTCAATACGGCCCCACCGGTGCAGTGGTCGGGTCCTACACGGTTCCCTCTGCGCTGGGCAGTGAGGTACGTGGACTTGCTTTCGGCTCGGATAACCTGCTTTATGCGACTCTCTCGCGCGGGTCGTCGGGCTTCGCGGTCGTCGCTCTGGATGGTTCCGGCATGGTCCACATGACTTATACCGGATCGACTTACGTGGCCGGGAATCTCTCCTACGGCAAAATCTCTGTCGATAGCCAATACCTTTACGTTTCCGGCCAGGATCAGTTGACCAGGTTCCTGTTAGGAAATCCGGCGTCGGGTACAACAATTTACACAGCCAACCAGGTGTACGACACAAAGCCATTGGCTAACGGGAATTTATTCGTCGCATCCGCCTACAAGATCGATGAGATCACAAATACCGGCGTATTTGTGCGCACCATCCCGCTCATAGGCGATGGCAATTTTTATACCGATATCCGTGGCATCGAGTACGACCCGGCGACCAATAGTCTTTTCGTTACCGAGCTCGGGCATACAGGTTTTTTCGATCAACTGATGCGACTGGATGCGACGACTGGTGTCCTGCAAAACAATGTTACATTCAATTACGCTGACGACATCTTTCTGGATTCATCGGGGAAGCTGCTTGTCGGCAGCCGCACGCAGACGCCGGCTTTTTTCTCGCAGAACTTGCAACAGGCCGGCGCGCTCGGCGACGGGCAGCAGATGTTTGTGACGCAATTCGTGCCGGAACCGGCAACGATCTCGTATCTGCTTCTGGTTGCAGCTGCGGCGGTGTTCGTGCGCCGGTTACGCGTCGGACAAAAGGCGCGGTCCTCAGTATTGACACAAACTGGTTGAGTCGTTGTATCTTGGCCGCATGAACAAATTATTCTGCGTTTTTGTCACGCTTGCCCTAACGATCACCGCATGGGCGGCAGACCCCACACCTACACCAACGCCGGCAGCAGCGGCGCGACGTGCCCTCTTTAATACTACCGGAAGCAGCATTCCGGTCCGGACGCCAAAAGCGACCCCGACACCGACCCCCAAGCCTACGCCGGCGCCAAAGGGCAAAAACAAGAAGGCAGCCAAAGCGACGCCTACTCCTACGCCCACGCCGAAAGAGTAATCGCGTCGGACCGGGGTCATCGACCCCGGCTACAGCAAAGAAGAGGCGGGGACGAAAAGAAAGCCGCGGGGGCGCGCCTGGCGCTTACCCGCGGCTGAAAACTTAAACTGTCGGTCCCGAAGGACTAGGCGCTCCGGCGGAAGAGCTTCTTCCGGAAGAGCAGCGCGATTGTCCCGAGTGCGCCCAGCGCGATGCTCGAAGGTTCCGGCACCGTGGCATAAGTCGCGGTGAAGGTGAAGCTGCGGATCGCAAACGGCGAGAGGTCCCCGCCGCCGGCATTTACGCCTTCAGCTGTCTTGAGCGACATGTCGGAGTTGGTGAGGACAGTGTTCGGCCCTGGGTTCAACGCGAATGTCCCGCCCGAATAGAGCATTGATCCCGTATAAGTCGCGCCGGTGATCGGCGTGGCGAAATCGAGGGTATTCACTCCGGCATTGTAACCCCCGAGATCCATCTCAAGCGTTGTCACTGGAGTACCGCCGATGACTGTGCCGGCCGGCAGAAAATTTGTCGGCACACTAATGGTGACCGTATCGATGGTATTGGGTCCGCTGAAGGACTCACTCGAAGTCACAGTCACTGTTTGTCCACCCAATCCCGCGCCTGGGAACGTCATCGTCATGCCAAACGTAGCGGTCAGCGGAGAAACGATGAAGGCGCCGACACTTGCGGCATTGAAACCGACGACGGCAATGTTGAACGTGTCGAGCGGCGCGACGATGTCCGATCCGGGAGCAAAGACCTGAATGGGCTGGTCGTTATTCACCAGGTTCGCTCGCGGCGTTACGGCCGAAGCGGTGGCAAATGCGAAACAGAATGTGGCGGCGAGCGCTGCAAGCCGTGTGAATAGCGTGGAAGGGTTTTGTGTGATCATCTTTTGTGAGCTTGTAAAATCCGAGTCCGGGAGCGTCATGCTTCCAGTTGCCGGTGCGCTGTTATCCCAGAGGCCGTCAACAATTGTCAATGCTAAAGATACGCTTTTTTATGAAAAAGTTTCACTTCGTAATTCGCCGGGTAGTCTCGCCACTCTGCCTAGTGCCGGCTCGAATTTTCTAATGGCGCTGGTCCCGTGAATTCAATTCACAGGATAAATGTGAAAACGTTGTCTGCAGAAATCTGCGTAATCTGTGGACAAAATTATCTCCCCTCGGGATGATGGAAACCCCATGCCCGAGACGATTGAGCCATCGCCGCCTGCCGCCAAGACACCGCGTTCCGTGTTTATTTTGCGATTCGCCAGCACAATTGTGCTCTGGTCGATCGCGCTTTTTATCGCGCTGTCCGGTTACGAAGTTTTCTTCTGGCTGTTGATCAGCGGGTTTGGCCTGATCGCCCTCTGGGAATTTTACGGGATGCTCGATCACGATCGGCTCCCGAACTTCAAGGTCACGGCGATGCTCTGCGGCGTGGTGATGCTGGCGGGTAGCTTTTATTACTTCGCGCAGTTGGGGCCGGCCGGCTCGTACGATTTCGAGACGGCGGTGCTGGTCTTTTTTTTGCTGACGGTGTTTACGCGGCAAATGTTCGCGAGTCTGCGCGATGATCAGCCGCTCAAGACGATGGCTTACACGCTATTCGGTTTGCTCTACGTGCTGTGGCTTTTCAATTTTACGACGAAGATCGTTTATCTGACGCCGCGCTCGAGCGCCGGCATTGTGACCGGTCAATATTACTGCCTCTACTTGATCGCAGTCACCAAGTTTAGCGATATGGGCGCGTACCTGACGGGCAGTGTTATCGGCCGGCATCAAATGAGCCCGCACATTAGCGCAAAGAAAACCTGGGAAGGATTTTTTGGCGCGCTGACGTTTGCGCTGCTGTGCAGTTTGGGCTTGTTCAAACTGATGCCCGATCGCTTGTCGATGTTGACCTGGACTCATGCGACTATTCTTGGCCTCCTGCTTGGATTTGCGGCGGTGATTGGGGATTTGGCCGAATCGATGATCAAGAGAAGCACCGGCGTGAAGGATTCTGGAAAGTTTTTGCCCGGAATCGGCGGCGCGCTCGATTTGATCGACAGCCTTCTCTTCACCGCGCCGGTCTTATTCTTTTATATGCGAATGGTGATCCGGGTACCCTGAAGAGTTCTCGGACAGAATTAACAGAATGATCAGAATGGAAGAGGTACCCGGAGCGTATGATCTTTCCGGCAAGGTCATCGGGGCGGCGATGAAGGTGCACTCGACTCTCGGACATGGCTTCCTTGAATCAGTCTATCAAAATGCGTTGATTTGGGAGTTGCGAAAAGCCGGGCTAAAGTCCGAGGCCGAAAAGCCGATTAGCGTGCTCTATGATGGTCAACTGGTTGGCGCCTTCACGGCGGATGTGCTGGTCAACGATTCGCTTATTGTTGAGTTGAAAGCTATACAAGCGCTGGCGAAAGCGCACGAAGTTCAGCTTGTGAATTACCTGGTCGCAACCCGAATCGACAAGGGCCTGCTCGTAAATTTTGGGGCGGAGCGTTTCGAGTACAAGAAAAAATTCCGGCTTCCGAAAAAAGTGCCAGCCTCGCTCTGACTTCTCAGAGTCATTTTGTTAATTCTGTCATTCTGTCGAAAAAATGAAACGTAAGCGCGTTGTTGTTCTGGGGGCGACCGGGTCGATCGGTGAGAGCACGCTCAAAGTTGCCAAGGACATCCCCGACCGGATGGAGATCGTCGGGCTGGCGGCGAACAGTAATGCCAAAAAGCTCGCCCTGGCTGCCAACAAGACGCGAGCAGAGGCGGTCTGCCTCGTTGATGAATCCAAGACCGACATTCTGCTGCAAACGCTCGAGTACAAACCGAAGATTTTTACCGGTGAATCTGGATTGCGCGAGATCGCGTGTCTGCCGAACGCGGACATGGTTCTGGTGGCGATCGTCGGGACTGGCGGTTTGCGTCCGACCCTGGCGGCGATTGAAGCGGGCAAAGATCTGGCGGTAGCGAGCAAAGAGATTCTGGTGATGGCAGGCGAGATCGTGATGCGAGAGGCGAAGGCGAAAGGCGTTCACGTTTTGCCGGTCGATAGCGAACACAACGCTATCTTTCAATGTCTCGAAAGTGGGAGGGGCCATGGCGCCCCGAGTCCGGATCTGGCAAACACTCGGGGCACTGAGACCCCTCCTACGTTTCAAAACCCTGATGTTCGCCGGATCATTCTTACCGCATCGGGAGGACCGTTCCGGACGACGCCGGGAAGCGAGTTCAACTCGATCACGGTGGAGCGGGCGCTGAAGCATCCTACCTGGAATATGGGGCCGAAAATCACGATCGATTCGGCCACTCTATTTAATAAGGGGCTGGAGATGATCGAGGCGCACTGGCTCTTCGGGGTGGAGATGAAACGGGTGGAGGTGGTCATTCATCCCCAAAGCATTGTGCATTCGATGGTCGAGTTCGCCGACGGCTCGACGCTGGCGCAGCTTAGTTATTCGGACATGTGTTTCCCGATCCAATATGCCGTGACCTGGCCCGACCGGGTGCCGAACACGCTGCCGCCGCTCGATTTCTCGAAACTCTCCAAGTTGGAGTTCTTTGTCCCGCGGTACGGCGACTTCCCGGCCCTGAATCTGGCGCGGCGCGCCGGCGAAACGGGCGGCACACTGCCCGCGGTGATGAATGCGGCGAACGAAGTTGCGGTCGCGGCATTTTTGGGTCACCGGCTGCGATTTCCGCAAATTTGGTGGGTCGTCGAACAGGTAATGGACAGGCACACGCCCGTTGCGAAACCCGATCTCGATGCCATATTGCGGGCCGATCAATGGGCGCGGGGGGAAGCCAAGAAATTGGCCGCGGATTCACACGGATAGAATTAAGAAAGAAGGACTTCTCCGTGTAATTCTGTGTTCGTCCGCGTCTAAAGAGAAATCATGATTATTCATATCGCGCGCGTTTTCCTCATTCTGTTTGAGGTCATCATTCTTTTTAACCTGCTCATCGTGGTGCATGAGCTGGGGCATTTTCTGGCGGCCCGGTGGCGCGGCCTTTACATCGAGAAATTCGGCATCTGGTTTGGCAAGCCGCTCTGGAAAAAAACAATCAACGGCGTGCAGTACTCGCTGGGCTCGCTGCCGTTCGGCGGCTTTGTGGCGCTGCCGCAACTGGCGCCGATGGACATCATCGAAGGCAAAGCCGATATCGATCGTGAAAAGCTGGCCCCGATATCCGCGCTCGACAAAATCATCGTCGCGATCGCGGGCCCTTTTTTCAGCATGCTGCTGGCGCTGACTTTCGCCTGCATCGTGTGGGCGGTCGGCCATCCGGTAGGCGAAGCGGATTCGACCACGGTGGTTGGTTATGTCGCGCCGGAGTCGCCGGCCCGGAAAGTTGATCTTCAACCGGGGGATAAGATTCTCGAGGTAGATGGGAAACCGGTTACGCGATTTCTGGGGATGACCGATAGCGTGAGCTGGAACGTCGTCCGAAGCGAAGGCGAAAAGATCGCCCTCAAATTCGAGCGGAACGGGACTGTCCAGACCGTCTCGGTGGAACCGTACAAGGCGGAAACGCGCGGGTGGCGCAGGAAGAGCGTAAGACAATTACTGATCTATCCGGCGGAGACACCGATTATCGACGAGGTGGAGCCGAACACGCCGGCAGCGGAAGCTGGGTTACGGCCGCGCGACGTCATTCGCGGCTTCAATCAAACGACGATCTACAGTCCGATCGCGTTGTTGGAATACATCAACCAGCATCCTGACGAACAGCTCGTTCTACAGGTGGAGCGAGATGGAACAAAACTCGATGTCCCGGTAAAGCCGAAGCTATTGCTGACTGAAGGCAAAATGAAACCCCGGATCGGAATTCGGTGGGACGCGGACGGCAAGTTATCGATTTCCCATCCGAACCCGGTGGAACAGGTTTACAAGAGTGTGACCGGGACATTGAACACAATCGGCGCAATCGCGTCGCCGAAATCAGACGTGAAACTGCAACACCTGAGCGGGCCGGTGGGGATTGGCCGCATTTACTATCTCCTTTTCCAAAATGAACGCGGCTGGCAGCTCGCCATCTGGTTCAGCGTGATTCTGAACGTGAACCTGGCAATTCTAAATATGTTGCCGATTCCCGTGCTCGACGGAGGCCACATCGTGCTGGCGATTATCGAATCTATCCGGCGCAAGCCGGTGAACATGCGTGTGCTCGAGGTAGTGCAGACCGCCTGCGCCGCATTAATTATCGGCTACATGCTCTACGTCACGTTTTTCGATGTGCAGGATTTGCCTTTCGTCAGGAAGCAACTCGACCAGATGGAATCGAAACCGCCGGCGAAAGATTCGGACGCGCCGTAGCGCCAGGATTCGGGGTCTGCTACGTTGTGGCCATGGATCCTGCAATGACGACAACGGCATTCGAAATGCCCGGCTACCGCGTGGTGAAATCGTTTGGCGTAGTGCGCGGAATCATGGTGCGCTCGCGCTCGATCATTGGAACGATTGGAGCCGGGTTGCAGACACTGGTCGGCGGTAACATCACGATCCTGACCGATCTTTGCGAAAAAACACGGCAGCATACGCTTGAGCTTTGCATGGAGCACGCGCGGCAGCTCGGCGCGAATGCGATTATCGGTTTGCGCTATGACGCAACCGAAATCATGCAAGGCGTGACCGAGGTTCTTTGTTATGGCACGGCAGTGTGGGTCGAGCCAAAGACCGATGCCTAACGTGAAATACTGCGCGAACCCATTTTCTTATCAGCGGCGGCCGACCCGCGAAGTGATGGTGGGCAAAGTCGGCGTAGGTGGATCGAATCCGATTCGCGTTCAGTCGATGATCACGTGCGACACGATGGACACGGAGATGTCGATCCAACAGACGATCGAACTGGCGGATGTGGGTTGCGAAATTGTCCGGATCACTGCGCCGACGGTGAAGGATTCGCGCAACCTGGAGAACATCATGAACGGGCTGCGCCAGCGCGGTTACAACGTGCCGACCGTGGCGGACATTCATTTCAAGCCCGACGCGGCGATGGAAGCGGCGAAATGGGTGGACAAGGTGCGGATAAATCCGGGAAATTACGCCGACTCGAAGAAATTCGCGATTCGTGAATACAGCGACGAGCAATACGCGGCGGAGTTGAATCGAATTCGCGAGCGCTTCACGCCGCTTGTCGATCTTTGCAAGAAGCGTGACATCGCCATACGAATCGGGACGAACCACGGCTCGCTCTCGGACCGGATCATGAATCGGTACGGCGACACGCCGCTCGGGATGGTGGAAAGCGCGCTCGAATTTGCCCGGATCGCGCGCGATCTCGATTATCACGCGTTCATTTTCTCGATGAAATCGAGCAATCCGAAGGTGATGATCGCTGCTTATCGATTGCTGGTGGCGCGTTTAGACGAACTCGGACCGGACTGGAATTATCCGGTGCATCTCGGTGTGACGGAAGCCGGCGAAGGCGAAGACGCGCGGATCAAGAGCGGAATCGGGATCGGCTCACTACTGGCGGATGGAATCGGGGACACGATTCGCGTTTCGCTGACGGAAGATAGCCCGCATGAGATTCCGGTGGCGAAAG
>JBDTZF010000201.1:0-2513 GCA_040005265.1 Verrucomicrobiota bacterium | reverse complement strand
GTGACCACGAAGCGCGGGATGGCCGGGCGAATGATCCGCGCATCATTTTTCCGGCGCGATCTGTTGACGTGCGCGCGAGAACTCATCGGCGTAGAATTAGTCTGGGGCAATTGTTCCGGAATCATTGTCGAGACGGAAGCCTACGCGGCTATTGGCGACGAAGCGGCTCACACTTTTACGCGACCGAGCGCCCGGAATTTTGTCGAGAGAAACAAAGCCGGCGCGGCCTATGTTTATTTCAATTACGGCGTTCATTGGATGTTGAATGTATTGGTTAAGGGCCAGGAGAACGGCTTCGTTTTATTTCGCGCGCTCGAGCCGCGGCGTGGCATCGAGCGGATGAAAAAACGCCGGAACGTTGATGATCTGCGGCAGCTCTGTTCCGGTCCCGGAAAGCTCACCCGGGCCCTGGCCATAACCGGACGACACCATGAGATCGATCTTTGCTCCGATCCGCGGCACGCCTTCATGCATCGCTCCGGCGGGACGGTCGATGTCGTCGCGGATGCTCGGATCGGCATCTCCCGCTCGGCCGATCATCCGTGGCGGTTCACCCTGCGCGACAGCAAATTTGTCAGCCGACCCGTGAAATTCTAAGGCCATCGAGCGCTAACCAGAGGCGGTTGACGCGCTCCGCCCAATAGCGACCTTATCTGGCTCCCATGACAAACAAAAACAAACAGCGCGTTCTTCTCGGCATGAGCGGTGGCGTGGACTCGAGCGTCGCCGGCTATTTGCTGCGGGAGCAGGGCTATGATGTCGTGGGCGTGACCATGAAGGTCTGGCCGCAGGACTGCATTTCGCGCGCTGAAGACAAATGTTGCGGGCCGCAAGCTGTGGCCGACGCGCGCGGCGTCGCGCACGCGTTAGGCTTTCCGCATTATGTTGTGGACGAGGCCGACCAGTTCGAGCGTCTGGTGATCGATTATTTCGCGAGCGAGTATCAGGCCGGCCGAACGCCGAATCCTTGCGTGATGTGCAACGAGAAACTCAAGTTCGGAAACCTCTGGAGCAAAGCCAAATCGCTGGGCTGCGATTATATTGCCACCGGTCATTATGCGATCATTGAGCATTCGGTAGCGGCGGGCGCTGACGCCGAAAATGCCAATGCGGCTCACACCGCGATCCTTCGAAAAGGTGTCGATCCGCGCAAGGACCAATCATATTTTCTGTTCAGTCTGCGCCAGCCGCAGTTACGCCGCGCGCTAACCCCGCTCGGCACGATGCGTAAGCCGGAAATCCGCGAAATCGCGCATTCGCTGGGGTTGAGAGTCGCCGATAAAGTCGACAGCCAGGAAATCTGTTTCGTGCCGGGCAACGATTACAAGGCGTTTCTTCGTTCACACCTTGGCGAAAAGGAATTTCATCGCGGCGAGATCTACGATGTCGATGGTAATTTTATCGCCGAACATGAGGGGATCGAGCTGTTCACGATCGGCCAGCGCAAAGGACTTCCTGGCGGATCGCCCCGCCCGCGATACGTCGTCGATATCGATCCGGAGACAAACCGCGTGATCGTCGGAGACGCGGACGATTTGGTCGTCGACGAGTTTGAGATCGATCAAGTGAACTGGCACCCGGCCGCCGGAATCACCGATTCCGGCTACAGCAAGGAGACTGAGGCCACGGTGAAGATCCGATATAATCATCCTGGAACGATGGCGACGATCACACCGATTGAAAACGGCCGTGCGCGTATCCGCTTGCATGAGCCGCAGCGCGCCGTCACGCCCGGCCAGGCGGCAGTTATTTACGATGGCGACATCGTCCTCGGTGGCGGCTGGATTTGCCGGGCCGAGTCGGCCAAGCGACATCAGGCGGCGATTCTGGCCTGAGGCATGTCCGAAGAGATATTGTTGGCGATCAGCACCTTTCCTGACGTCGAAACGGCGCGGCGAATTGCCACTCAACTGGTCACGGAAATGTTCGCCGCTTGCGCAAACATTCTGCCCGGCATCGAATCGATTTATCGATGGCAGGAAAAGATTGAGACCGGAACGGAAACGCTCGTGTTTTTCAAGGTAAGCGAAGATCGACGCCACGCATTCCAGGAAAAACTCCGTTCGTTACATCCGTATGAAGTCCCGGAGCTGATCTGCATCAGGATCGACGAAGGTTCGCCGGATTATTTGCGGTGGGTCGCCGAAAGTTGTGGCAGTCAGGCGTGACTTTATTTCGAAGCAATCGCTGATCTCAGGTGTTGTTCTTGCCGATCGCTGTCGTGGCCTTCTTCTGCAAAGAAATCGTATAACCTGTTCCGCTAGTCAGAGTCATGATGACGGTCTCCTTGCTCTCTTTCAGATGATCAATGATGGCGTGAAGTGTGACTGTGGCGGAGGATTGCCCCGCTGGAATCGTGACCTGCCCGGGGGTACCGCTAAGTGTAAAATCGCTGCCGGAGTGTGCGGTGCCGCTTATCGAATAGTTAACGGTTACCGGAACAAGCACCGGTCCATGTATCCGCGACAATTGTGGATCACCCCCTGCTGCATGACAACACCTGTCGAGGTCAC
>JBDTZF010000114.1:0-8396 GCA_040005265.1 Verrucomicrobiota bacterium | reverse complement strand
GCGTGCCGAGCGGGAAGCGCGACCAATCGGATGCAGCGCTCATGACGTGGCGACCGGAAAGAGTTTTGCCCAGCGCGTTGTGCCGGCCTCCTTGTTCCGTGTGGGTGTATGCTGTCGTCCGGACCTTCTGGATTTGCCGCGCCCTCGTGGCCGCTGAATGCGAACCCGCACGGGGTTGTTCTGCGCAGCCGATGAGGAGGCAGGCAGTTCCGGCGGCGAGGGCTAGGCCGACGTATTTGGAAATCTGAAGCATAGCGGCCCTCGATACCATCGATGCGCCCCGTGGCAAGGAATTATTGCTTGAGGAGGATCGGCCGCTCCGTCGGGCGATGCCGAACACATGCGGCTTCGCCGCCTAATCTTAGCATCGAGCAAGGGACTGCTCGATCCACCTTTACGTCGTTGATTTGGCGGAAAGTTCCGTGGTGCAATGCGGACAACGGATCGCCTTGACCGGGATAGTCATGGCGCAAGCGGGACAGTCTTTTGAAACCGGAGCCGTATTCGGCGCAGGTCTTTTCAATTTGTTCATCGCCTTCACCACCAGAAAAATGCAGAAGGCCACAATCAGAAAATTGATGATCAGGGTAACGAAGTTTCCGTAATTCCAGGTCACTGCGCCCGCCTTGGCGGCGTCTGCCGGAGTGTTAAATGTGCCGCCGCCCGGAGCCTCCTTAAGAATTATGAACTTGTTCGAGAAATCGAGACCCCCGACCAGCAACCCGATCGGTGGCATCAGGATGTCTTTGACCAGAGAGTTAACGATTCCGCCAAATGCAGCGCCGATAATCACGCCGACGGCGAGATCGATGGCATTTCCTTTAACGGCAAATTCTTTGAATTCTTTCCACATGCGATTCGTATCTAACTAATCAGTAACGATGTTAACAAGCTTTCTCGGCACAACCACGACTTTGAGAACCGTCTTGCCGGCGATCAGTTGTTGAATCTTCGGGTTCGCCAGGACCAGCGTCTTCATTTCCTCTTCCGTCGCGAGGATCGACATCGTCATTCGGTCGCGCACTTTGCCTTTCACCTGCACAACGATTTCAGCCTCGTCCTCCACGAGCAGGCGCTCGTCGTGCTGAGGCCATGATTGGTCCGTGATCTCTTCCTTCGCTCCCAATCGTTCCCACAGTTCCGAGGAGAGATGGGGCGCGAAAGGATTTAGCAGAATCAGGAACGGGCGCATCGCCAAAATCGGGATCGTGTTGGCAGTCGTAAATGCATTCACGAAAATCATCATCTGCGAGATCGCGGTGTTGAATGAAAGCGACTCGATGTCCTCGGTTACCTTTTTGATGGTCGCATGCAGAATCTTCTGCTGAGCCTTGCTAAGATCGACATCTTTTACGGCCGGCGACATCTCCCACTGCCCCGCCTGATTTTCGATCATTATTAAACGCCAGACCCGGGCCAGAAAACGGAACACCCCTTCGACGCCTTTCATGCTCCACGGCTTCATCTGCTCGAGGGGGCCCATGAACATTTCGTAACAGCGAAACGCATCGGCGCCGTACTCGGCAATGACATCGAGCGGGTCGATCACGTTGCCCCAGCGCTTCGACATCTTGCGATTGTCTTCGCCCAGGATCATCCCCTGATTTACCAGACGCTGGAATGGCTCCGACTTGGACAAATAACCGAGATCGAAAAGCACCTTATGCCAGAAGCGGGCATACAGCAGATGGAGCACGGCATGCTCGGTCCCGCCGACGTAAAGATCGACCCCGCCCGTTGAAGCGGCGGCCGTGTCGGCCGCTTTTCGTTTCGAGGCCTCGGCTTTGTCGTTTGCGGGCGACACGCCCGCCCCTACACCACCCATCCAGTAACGTTCCGTTTCCTCGCCGACGAAACGCTCGTCGTTCTGCGGATCGCAAAAGCGCAGGTAGTACCAACACGAGCCGGCCCATTGCGGCATTGTGTTCGTCTCGCGCGTCGCCTTCTCGGAATAGCGAACCCACTCCTTCGCCTTGGCCAGTGGCGGTTCGCCTGTGCCGGTTGGTTTATAATCATCGAGAGGCGGTGGAATGAGCGGCAGTTCCTTCTCATCAAGCGCGCGGTGCTTCCCATGCGGTCTGTTCGGCTCGGACTCCCAAACCACCGGGAACGGCTCGCCCCAGTAACGCTGCCGCGAAAATAGCCAGTCACGCAATTTGTAGCGAATATCGGCGCGGCCACTTCCGTTTTGTTCAAGCCAACCGATAATCTTCTTCTTCGCTTCCGGCGTAGGCAGTCCGTTAATCAAAGGTGAATTGATCGCGATGCCATCTTCGATCGCACCGATCGATTCCTCCGCTGTTTTGCCCTGCATCTGGACGACGGGCATGACCGCGAGATCAAATTTGCGCGCGAATTCCAGATCGCGCTCGTCATGCCCAGGCACGCCCATGATCGCACCGGTGCCGTAACCCATCAGCACATAATCGGCTATCCAGATTGGAATCTTTTCGTCCGTTACCGGATTGATCGCGTTCGCGCCGATGAAAACACCGGTCTTTTCTTTTGCGAGATCGGTGCGCTCGAGGTCGGACTTGGAGGAAACTTGTTCGCGATATTTCGCGACACCGGTGCGCCGGTCTTCGGTCGTTAGGCGATCCACCAATGGATGCTCGGGTGCAAGCACCATGTAGTTCGCGCCGTAGATTGTGTCCGGACGGGTTGTGAAAACGCGGATCGCGCCGTCGTGACCTTCAATTGTGAATTTGATCTCGGCACCTTCGCTGCGGCCAATCCAGTTACGCTGCAGCAGTTTGATTCCTTCCGGCCAATCCAAGTCTTTCAGTTCATTGGCAAGCCGATCCGCGTAGGCCGTGATTCGCAGCATCCATTGGCGCATGGGACGTCGAACAACCGGAAAACCGCCCACTTCGCTTTTTCCATCGACCACTTCTTCGTTGGCCAGGACGGTGCCAAGATCCGGGCACCAATTGACAGGAACCTCGGCGACATATGCGAGCCGCACTTCATCGGGGTCGCTGCCGAGATAAGTCGAAATCGGCTCCGCTTTCTGCGTCTCCGGATTGAACCATGAATTGTAGATCTGAAGAAAGATCCATTGTGTCCACCGATAGAAACGAGGATCGGCCGTGCTGATCTCGCGTTCCCAATCGTAGGAAAACCCGATGCGTTGCAGCTGCGTCTTGAACTTCGCAATGTTGTCGCGCGTTGTGATGGAGGGATGCTGGCCGGTTTTGATCGCATATTGTTCCGCCGGTAATCCAAATGCGTCCCAGCCCATCGGATGCAGAACGTTGAATCCACGCATCCGTTTGTACCGCGCGACAATATCAGTCGCCGTATAGCCTTCCGGATGCCCAACATGCAATCCGCTGCCGCTCGGATACGGAAACATGTCGAGGATATAGAATTTCGGCTTGGCCGAATCGAAATTATTTTCGCCCGGATTCGGCGCATGAAAAAGCTGCCGATCCTCCCAGATCTTCTGCCATTGCGGCTCGATCTCGTCGAATGGATATGGTTTGCGACGTTCGCTGCTCATCGGAATATCTCTTAGGAAAGCAGGAAAGTAGGAAAAGAAAATGGATTTGGTACTGGCCACACGCAACGGGCATAAAACCCGCGAGCTTCAGCGGATGCTCAAACCGAATTTCGTTGTGCGCGATTTGTCAGAGCATCCGGAAATTTCCGAGATCGAGGAAAGTGGAAGGACGTTCAAAGAGAACGCTATTTTGAAGGCGCTTGCCGTGTCAAAGGAAGTGACCGGGTTGGTCGTCTCCGATGACTCCGGTTTGGAAGTAGACGCGCTGAACGGAGCGCCCGGGATTTATTCCGCGCGCTATGCCGGGCCGAAGGCGACCGACCAGCAAAACATCGACAAGTTGTATCGCGAGCTTGCCCAGGCCGGCTCGGCCGGAGACCGGTCAGCGCGATTCTGCTGCGTTCTGGTGCTGGCGCGGGATGGGCAACTGCTCCGGACCTTCGAGGGCGGCGTAGAAGGAACGATTGTCGATCCTCCGCGCGGCATGGGGGGTTTTGGTTACGATCCCATTTTCCAGCCGGAGGGATTCGATCAGACGTTCGGTGAATTACCGGTCGAAACTAAGAATGGGATCAGCCACCGGGCTAGGGCGGTGAATCAGCTAGCGCAATTCCTATCAGCCTAACGCTTAGGGGGCGGTGGAGGCGGTGGCGCCCCGGGAGCTCCCGATGGAGCGCCTTGCTTCTGAGCCGCTCGAATCTGGTAGCCCACCTTGGTGATTTTAACGGTGCGAACTTCGTCAAGTACCCTAATCACGTCACCGTGCAACGCCATCATCTCCGCGCTGATCGAAACCTTGAGCTCCGGATTCGCCTGATGCAAACGAAAGAGATACCCATGCAGGTCGTCCGGCACCATCGGGTTGCCATCGACGTAAATTACATTGCCCTCCCTCACCTGGATTGAAACATAATCTTTCTGTGGGGGGCCCGGAGGCGGCGGACCCGAGGGTAAGTTCACCCGGATACCCTTCATGTGGGTCTGGCTGAGACTGACCATCATGAAACTGGCCAACAGAAAGAACATGATGTCGATCAACGGGATGATCTCGATCCGCGCTTTCTTGTGAGGAATGGGTGAGGTCAATCGCATAGCTAATAGGAGGCTCCGGACATGGTAAAAGTGATCGGGATTCGCACTTTGGAAACCGTGCCGGGTTTGAATCGCCACGAGCGGAAGGCGCTGACCGCGGCATTATCCAGAATCGGGTTCCCTATGCTTTGGGCCATGCTCGCGTCGGTCACCTGACCGGTCCCCGTGTCGACTGACACCACGCAAACGCCGCTGCCCATGACATGGTGCGAACGCGCTTCATAGGGATACTGCGGCCGTGGCGCATAGACGGCGAGAGCCTTGGCGCTGGAGATCGACATCGGGCCAACCTTTCCGACCGTTGGCGCTTTGATCGGTGCAATCTTCTGCGGTCTATTTATCTTCGGAGGTGGCGTGGTTTCCTCGTGAAACTCGGGCGTGTTTTCCGGTTCCGGCGGAGGCGTGGGAGCCATGACTTCTTCGGGCGGCGGCGTCGGCTGCTCTTCCGCCTGCATGGTCGCTTCAACTACCGCGATGGGGATATCGGAAAGATCGACCGGCGGCGCCTCGCGTTTTTGGGCGAGGAGCACTGCCGTCAAATCAATGGCGAGGGCCGCGCCGAGACAGAGCCAGACATGCAAGCGCGGCGGCGGTTCGAAAAGCACCGGTTTGACTGTCTCCGTTGTGGTGGTTTGCGCCATACCAGTGAATTACGTCGCCGGTCCGGGCACTCCCTTGAGCGCCTGACTTTTTATTTCGAACGAGACTTTGAGAAACCCAGCAGCACGAAGAAGATCGAGCAACCGGATGATGTTGCCATGAACCGTGTTGGCATCGCCGCGGACAAACACTTTCGCCTCGGGATCCGATTGATGCACGAGTTGCAGCCGCTGGAACATCGCGTCGTAGCTCAGCTCCTGTTTGTCGAAGAAGAAGTTTCCACTCTCATTGACCGACACGCTGATGTAGTTATTTTTCGGCTGCGTTTCGCCGGACTGGCCGGTTGGAAGCATGACTTTCATGCCTTTCATATGTACCTGGCTCAAGCTCACCATCATGAAGCTGGCCAGCAGAAAGAACATGATGTCGATCAGTGGGATGATCTCGATCCGCGCCTTCTTGTGTACTATGAGAGAGGGTAGTCGCATGAGTTGATGGATTTAGTCCCGTTCGCGATTCTCCTATCGGGCCGAAGCGACCCCAGCTTCCTTTTTCGCGTTTGCTTCCAACATCACCTCCAGGTTCGTGGCTGCCGTTTGCAATTCGAACTCCAAGTTAGACACGCGGGAGGTGAAAAAGTTAAACGGAATCAGCGCGAAGATGGCAATACCGAGACCGCACGCGGTGGCGATCAGAGCTTCGGCGATACCACCCGTGACGGCTGTAACGGCAAGCTCCTCATTACCAAGGAAGCTAAATGATTTGATAAGACCGGTAATGGTTCCCAACAAACCCAGCAACGGCGCCAGGGTTACCAGAGTGTCCATGACAACGAGGAATCGTCCGGCCCGCTTAATTTCGATGCCGGCAGCAACCTGTAACGCTCCCTGCAGGGAAGCATGCTGGTGATTCAAACCGTTCCATAGCATGCGCAAGACGGGATCCCGCGACCCGCGAGAAAGTCTGGAGGCCTCGGCAATGTCGCTATTCTCGACGGCGGTGAATACCTTCTCAATCCGCTTGGGATCGCGCCGGAACCAGCGTCCCATCCACCAAAAGATTCGCTCGATCACGACCGTTAAAGCGATAATAGAGACGATCAGAATCGGCCACATGATCGGGCCGCCCTTGCGGAAATTGTCGATGAGGAAATTGCCCGTGAGGTGCGCTTCGCCTCCCGGCGCTGCTGCTGCCGGTGAACCCGCCGGTGATGGGCTCAATGTCACAGGAACTGATTGGCCTGGCGCGGGTGAAGCAAGCGCGCCCGCTGGTGCTGAACCAGGAGCCATTCCAGGCGACATGCCGGCCGGAGGCGGAGGAATCGGCGCTCCGGCTTGCGCCGGCGATACTGCAGGCCCCGGCCCGGTCGGTGGCGGAGGAGGAGGATTCTGAGCAAGCGAAGTTAGCGCAAGCGCGACGGTGCAGATACAAACAGTAAACGTTGTTTTCATAGTTAAGGCCTAGGCCGAGTTACCGGCTCGGTATTTCTTTC
Organism: Verrucomicrobiota bacterium; assembly: GCA_040005265.1. GTDB lineage: Bacteria > Verrucomicrobiota > Verrucomicrobiia > Chthoniobacterales > UBA10450 > JBDTZF01. The sequence continues at coordinate 1,710 of JBDTZF010000114.1, read as the reverse complement.
GAGTGCTTTTATCCCAAATGGGCTGGTCGGAAGTCGAGAAAAACTTTTCACCATTATTCAAATTGCTTTCTTTAGAGGTTACTTCCTTATACTTCGGATTATCCTGGTCGTGAGGATGTAAGGCAATCTCTCAAGCCGGCGCGTTCACCACCCCGATGCGCAACGGTATCCAGTCACCAATCCGCGCTTCCAGCTGATCGCCCGTGCGAATCGGCCCTACGCCGGACGGCGTTCCGGTCAAAATCACGTCCCCGGTCTGGAGCGTGAGAGAACGGCTCGCGAAGGAGACGATCTCGGCAACCGAATAAATCATCTGACTGGTTCGCGCCTGTTGTTTCACTTCGCCGTTGTTGCGGAGCTCGATCGCCAGGTCGCGAACATCGACATCGGAATACACGAACGGCCCGACGGGAGTGTAGGTATCAAACGATTTACACCGCCCAAATTGTTTTTCCGATTTCTGCAAATCGCGATCGCTGATGTCCAACCCAATGCTGTAACCGAAAACGCATTCCCGCGCCTCCTTCGCGCTCACATTCTTGGTGTGCGAGCCAATGACCACAGCGAGCTCGATTTCGAAATCGGTCTGATGATCGGGAAAGGCGATTTCTACCCTGCCCTGATGCGCAAGAAGGGAACTCGGCGCCTTGAACCAGATCAACGGCGTGCCCAACGGGGTTCGCGACATCTCTTTAATATGATCGGCGTAGTTGAGCCCCACCGCGATCACCTTCGCGGGCGCAACCGGAAGATTAATTTCCAACTCGGTAAGCTTCTGCTGTTCGCCGGTTGCTTCGATGTCGATCCAAAATGGCCGCGCTAAAACATGCACGTCGTCGCCGACTACTTCTCCATAGAAAAATTTATCGCCTGATCTGAAACCGCCAAATGTGCGCATCCGCCAATAAGAACGGCAGGACGAGACTCTGTCGAGCCGGCTATTTTCGACGGTTTCCGCTGCGACGCGCTAGCGTCTTGGAATCATTCCAATAAAATCGCGAACCGATTTTTGTTCTGAAATCGAAATCGGGGCGCCATCGTTTCGCGCAACCCAAAACGCGCTGGACGATCCGCCATCGAGATTCAGAGCACGCTGAACTTTAAAATCGTCCGCCAATCGCGCCGTGGAAAGAATCTGAGACAAGCCAGCGAGCGAAACCTCGGAGCAAAATCCGAGCGCAACGCGGTCCGGCGAGGCCGTCACAGCAAACGTGCGCCGCGCCGCGCGCGTGTTGTCCAGACCGCGAATGGGCTGGCCAAGTTCGACGAGAAACGGACCGCACTCGACGGCCGAATCAACCTTGGAGCGAATGGAAAACTCGCGGATTCGCAGAATCTGAACACCGCGCGAGGATGAAACGAGAAGCCCAGTCAACAGGCGGGCGCGGACCAAAGGCGTCACTATCTGGCCGTTAATAATTCGCAAACCAATCGGCGCAAATTCCGGATTGAAGTACCCGCCATTGACGCCGGCCAGACATTTTTCACTCTGCATGACTTCCGCGAGGGCATTGTTTCCGCTCTCGTTCTGAATTATTCGCAACGCGCACGATTTCGCCGAAAACAACGCAAGATCGACATCGACGCGTTCTTCGCCCTGAGCATTTCTCAGTGCGACATGCCGGTGAACAACACCGGATGGCCCGGCATCGGAACTCGCTGAAAGAGTCGTCCACTCGCCATGCGCCGAGACAGAGACCGCGACCGCGA
>JBDTZF010000022.1:0-27466 GCA_040005265.1 Verrucomicrobiota bacterium | reverse complement strand
AGCTGGCCAATAGCGTTCTGTTCGATTACCACGATGCGATCAAGCAATTGCCCGGCGCGACCAAAGTGCGGGAGCGATTAGTCAAGGATGGCTTGAATTACCTCGACAGCCTTGCCGGCGAAGCGCATGGAGATCCGGCGTTGCAGCGCGAGCTCGCAGCCGCTTACGAAAGAGTTGGCGACGTACGCGGAGGACAATCGAGCGGAAATCTTGGCGACATAGCGGGTGCGTTGGAGAGTTACACGAAGGCGTTGAGAATTCGCGAAGCGTTAATCGCGGCGAACCGCGGTGACGTGCAGGCTCGGCGCGAGCTCGCCAACAGCCACCAAAAACTTGGCTACCGGCTGATGAACACGGGCGAGGAGAGTAATGGGCTCGAGCATCTTCAGAAAGCCCTCGCGCTCTACCTCGACCTGACGCAGGAACAGCCCGCTGACTACGACCTCCAGCTTGAGCTCGCCGTTACTCGCAACCGGCTCGGATGGGCGCTGGAGGAGCGTAACGATCTCTCCGGCGAACTCGAACAACATCGTGCAGCTCTGGTCATCTGCGAAAAGCTAGCCGCCGGCAATCCGCAAGATCAAAGATATCGTCGCGAACTCTGGTCTAGCCAGGACAATATCAGTCATGCGCTGCTGATGCAGAATGACTTCGCTGGCGCCATTGAGGCCAATAGCAAGGCGCTCGCGTTGGGAGAAGCGTTGCTCGCGGACGATCCCATAAACGCCGACTACCGCCGCAATCTTGTGGTGAACTACCTGAATGGCGGCGATTACCGCCAACACAGCGACAAGCGGGCCGCGCTGGAGTATTTCCGGCGGGCAGTAACACTCGATGAGGAGTTGCTCGCGGCGGATCCAGACAATGCCTTAACCCATAAGGATCTCGGCCAGGCGCACAGGGAGATAGCCGACTTGCTAACGGAGCTGGAGGATAACTCCCAAGCTCTCCTGCACTTCAGCAAAGCGCTGGGGAACTATGAAAAACTGGTAACAGAGGGGCCGGCAGATTTAGTCTCGCAGTTCATGGTCGTCACTTGTCACGCCGGCGTGGCCCGTATGCAGGCGCGACTTGGCGAAATTGATCCCGCGCTCGAAGAATGTCGTAAGGCGGTCGCCCTTCTTCAGGAAATTAGTGGAGGTAAGACAGGCCATTTGGGGAGAGGTCAGGCGTATGAATATCTGGGCTATGCTTATGTTGCGCTGGCCACGTCCCCGAAAGCATCAGCCAGCGAGACCCGGCAACGCATGAGCGCTGCTCGCGACATGTTTCGGCAAACCCTGAATATCATGAACGATCTGCGTAGTCGTACGGGCACCTTGGGCTCGAACGAGCAGTGGGCCAACGAGATCGCCGGCGAGATCGCGAAATGCGACACGGCTTTACGAAAATAAGCGACGCTAGCTATCGGGAGCCCTCGCTCGATGGCGCGATGGAAGCGCAAGCTACAAACTTGCTTTCGGAAGGTCGCAAGGTGATTGCTTTTTCCCTGAACAAGTTCCACCCTGAAACTGGCTCAAAGTTTCTCCTCGGCTTCGCCTTCACTTTCCCGTTGTTATTATCGGTGTTTTTTCGCGCGAACGAGTCGGTAACGAAAGACGCCCGCGTTGATCTCGTCAAAATGCAAAACAATCCTAGTCCCGGCCTCGTAAGATCGACATGAGATTTTTCGTCATCGCCCTGCTGTTCGCCACGACTGTTCGCGCCGATTCGTTAGGCCCGCTCGCGAATGATTTCTGGACGTGGCGGGCTCAATATGCCCCGTTCACCGGCGATGATGTGAACCGGATGGAGCGCCCCGGTGGAACCCGCGATTGGTCGCGCGCGAGCATCGACAAGCGCCGCAGCGATCTGGCCGAGTTCGAGACACGCGCGAAGAAAATCGATTCCAAGGGATGGTCGATTCCGCAACAAGTCGATCACAAATTGATTGGCTCCGCATTGTCCAGAGTTCGATGGGAAATGGACATTAATCCGCGCTGGAAACGCGATCCGAACTTCTATATTGAGCAGACGCTCACTCCGGTGGTCGAAGCGCTGACCGTCCCGGCACCTTACGATGAAACTCGAAGCCGGGAAATTCTCACGCGCATCGAAAATATTCCGTCGATCTTGCAGCAGGCCGCGGAGAATCTGGAGAAGCCGCCGGAGCCGTTCGCCGCAGTTACGATCCAGGCGCTCGATGGTATCCGGGAACGGCTGCACAAAATGGCGGCTTCGTTGTTAAAATCGACCACGCTCAAAGAGGAGGAGTTAAACGGCGCCACCGACCGTGCCGCTGAAGCGCTGGAGAAATTCCGGGAATTGCTCCAGAAAAAATCGCCGTCGCTTCCGAAAGAGACCGCGCTCGGCCGCGAGGCTTATATTTTCTTTCTGAAGAATGTCGCGCTGATGCCCTATTCGCCGGAAGACCTCCTGTCCATGGGCCGGCAGGAATGGAACCGAGCGGTCGCGTTCGAGGCCTACGAAAAACAACGCAACAAAGATGTGCCGCCATTGAAACTGGCCGACAACATCGACAATTGGATTGCAGATGCGGCGGCAAAAGAGAATCAGGTTCGCGAGTTTCTGGACAAGCGCGGCATTCTCACCGTTCCGAATTGGGTCCAGCATTACACTCTCAGATCAGCACCGGAGTATTTGCGCGTCCTGGGTTTCAGCGAGACCGATGACTTCACCTCGCCGTCGCGACTCAAGGAAAATTGCATTCGCTACACCACCGAGCCGTCAGAAAATCTCGGCTATTTTTGGAAGGCAACGGCACTGGATTCCCGGCCACTCTGTGTTCATGAAGGAATTCCCGGCCATTATTTTCAGCTTTGCCTCTCCTGGAAACATGAAGACCCGATTCGGCGTCATTACTACGACTCCGGGGCGAACGAAGGGATTGGATTTTACGCCGAGGAAATGATGCTGCAGGCTGGTTTGTTCGACGACAGCCCGCATACCCGCGAGATCATTTACAATTTCATGCGGCTACGCGCGCTCCGTGTGGAAGTGGATGTGAAACTTGCCACCGGCCAGTTCACGCTCGAGCAAGCCGCGAAATATCTGGAACAAAAAGTGCCGATGGATGCGGAGACCGCGCGCAGTGAAGCGATCGCCTTCTCCACCGGCCCCGGCCAGGCGATCACCTATCAGATCGGCAAACTTCAGATCACCAAATTTCTCGCCGAAGCGCGCATGCAGCAGAGCGAAGAATTCAATCTCCGGGCCTTCCACGATTTTGTCTGGAAAAACGGCAACGTGCCGATCTCGCTTCAGCGCTGGGAATACCTCGGCCTTATCGACAACGTGCCGAAATAATCGTCGATCGTTGTCGACGACCCGTGCCCATCGGCCGGCGGGCCGCCTCCAGGATGTTACTAGCGGACCCCGCGGCACAGAATGTGCACCTCTCGACCGGGAATCTCGGAGAGCTACAACCTTCCTATGCGGAATGCTGCCCATCGTTTTCACTTAAAATCTCACCCTTTCGCGCGCCTGCTTGTGTTCAGCGTGACAATGCTGGCGTGGGATTACACCGCTTCTGCAACGATAATCATCGATGACACGTTCACAGCGCCAAACGATACCGCGCTTGTCGGACGAATGCCTGCTCCAACGAATGTGCCGGCCGCCATTTACGCTGGGAACGGAAATGTCAGTATAGTCGGCGGATTTACAGGTGGGACACCTTACGAGGCCGATGTTCAAAACAATGCAGTGCGCCTCGGCTCTGACGCCGGGCTCGGCCTAAACCTTGGCATTAGCACGCCCCAGCAGTTTCTACTTTCTATTGACTTCAACATTAGTGGCAGCACCCAGACGCAAGCCAATAATGCGCACCGCGGTGCTGCTCTCGGCTTTTTCAGCTCCATGACCATCGCCTCCGGCGGATCGTCACATTGTTTCAACAACTTTACCGGTCTTACCGTGGATCGCACCGGCAGCGTGCGTCTCATAATCGGCGGCGCAGACAGCGGAATCTTTACCACCCTCGCAGGCTTCGATCCTGCAACGACGCACACATTTTCGTTCGTGGTGGATACGGCAGGCGGTGTCGGGTCGATCTCGAATATTTCCCTGGATGGCACCAGTGTCAGCCTCACCGCCCCGGTTAACACTTTTTCGCTGGCAAGGACGACCTACGCCGGCTTTTACAACTCTTCAGGAAACATCCCCGACCTCGCGACCTTCGACAACTTCTTTGTCGCAATCATTCCGGAGCCGGCGAATTTGATTGGCGTAATCGGGATCATTCTTGTGGCGTGTCTATGGGAAATTCGCAATCGGCGGCTTTCGCGCGATACAGGCAAGCGATAATTTAGCCACGGCCCCCCGTTCGCTGGCCTTCGCGATTTGCTTAATTCCTAGTTCGTCTTGCTTTGACCTCCCCTGCCGGCAATGCGCGATTGCGGGCGTATCAGCGCAGCTTGCGAAAAACATCGCGGATCGCGAAGTCGAGGTCCTTTAGCTTGAAGGGCTTGATAAGCACCGTCGCGTTCACCCGTTTGAAAAAAAACTCGATCGTCGGATTGTTCTGGTGGCCGGTAAAAAAAATGAAGCGCCGACCAGCAGCCGGCCGGATCCGCGTCACCGCCCAGTAAAACATCTCGCCCCCGACCTGCGGCATCATCATGTCGCAAAGAATAATATCGAAGGTGTCCTTCATGATCTCGCGCAGGCCCTCGACGCCGCTCCGGACTGAGGTCACCTGATAAGAGCCGGAGACCAGGTGATCCTGGAGAACCTCCCGGAAATCATCGCGGTCTTCCAGGAGCAGAATTCTCTGGGCCGGGACGGCCGCCTCCTTCTCCACGGGAATGTCGAGAGTAATGAGCTCTACAAGGGAAATTGGCGGTCGCGAACGCACGGCCAAAGCCAATAAGCAAGACAGATGCCCTCGGGACAGGGCGAGACGCGCCTTCACCGACGCTCAGCAGGGCCGGCGCTCCAGCCGTTTGTCGATCTTAATCGACGATTTCGAGGCCCATCTGGCGGGCGGTGCCTTCGATGATCCGGAAAGCGGCTTCGGGGTTACGCGAGTTCAAGTCGTTCTGTTTCGTTTTCACGATCTCCATGACCTGTTTGCGCGTGACTTTTCCGACCTTTTCCTTGTTCGGCTCCTTTGAGCCGGCAGCGATGTTGGCCGCTTTCTTCAACAAGATCGCGGCGGGCGGGCTCTTGGTGATGAACGTGAACGACTTATCTTTGAAGACTGTGATAACGACCGGAAGAATGTCGCCGGACTGCTTTTGAGTGGCGGCATTAAATTCTTTGCAGAACGCCATGATGTTCACGCCGCGCGGTCCGAGCGCGGTACCAACAGGCGGTGCCGGGTTCGCCTGACCGGCAGGAATCTGGAGTTTGATATGAGCGATGATTTCTTTAGCCATGGGAAAGTTGAGAGTCGTTAGTTAAGAATTGAATTGAGTGATTTTAGCCGCGTTCGACCTGCCAGTATTCAAGCTCTACCGGCGTGGCTCGGCCGAAAATGGTGACGGAGACGCGCAACTTGCCACGTTCGGGATCGATTTCTTCGACGATACCATTTTGGTTTTGGAACGGGCCGTCGGCGACCTTGACCGTTTCGCCTACTTCGAAGCTGACTTTCGGTTTCACCTTTTCTTCGCGCTCCTTCATTTGCGCGAGCATGCTGTCCACTTCCGATTGGCGCATCGGGATCGGTTTGTTCTTGGTGCCGGCAAAACCGATCACGCCGGGTGTGTCCCGGATGAAATACCAGGTGCGGCCGACCAACTGATTGCTCTCGTCGAGCAGCTGCATGTTTACGATCAGGTAGCCGGGGAAAAACTTTCGGGTCGTCTCGCTCTTCTTGCCCTTTTTGATTTCCGAAACGCGCTCGGTCGGAACGAGCACTTCGTAAACGAGATCAACCATCTCCTCGGTCTTGACGCGCTTCTCGATATTCTCTTTGACCTTGTTCTCCTGGCCAGAGAGCACGTGGACCACAAACCATTGATCTTTACCTGCGAATGTTTGCGCCATAATCAGTGCAACTTGGTGAAGAAATGGATGAAGTTAACGAGGATGAAATCGAAGAGAGCGACATAACCGCCAAGCAATAACATCGCGATGATGACCACCAGGGTCGAGTCGGTAAGCTCCTTGTAGCGGCGGAATCCCTTTTCTTTCGGGTCCCACGGCCAGGAAGCTTTTTGAAGCTCGACCTTCACTTCGTTCAAAAAGCTTTTTGTCTTTGTAATCATGTCTAACCGGCCTCAAACCACGCCAGGAGGGACTCGAACCCCCAACCGACGGTTTTGGAGACCGCTACTCTACCAATTGAGCTACTGGCGTAAGTTTTCTCCTTACTTTATCCCTGCTCTTTTCCTTACACTCACTCTGCCAAGGCCGAGCAGGTGGAAGTGAAAGTGCAGGCTTAAAGCTAATCCACAATGTCCGCAACGCGACCCGCACCGACGGTTTTACCGCCTTCGCGAATAGCGAAACGAATCGTCTTCTCCATCGCGATCGGAGTGATCAATTCCACTTCGATTGAGATATTGTCGCCGGGCATGACCATTTCCACGCCATCGGGCAACTTGACCGTGCCGGTCACGTCCGTTGTGCGGAAATAGAACTGCGGCCGGTAGTTGCTGAAGAACGGCGTGTGACGGCCGCCTTCTTCCTTGGTCAGGACGTAAACTTCCGCCTTGAATTTCTTGTGCGGCTTAATCGAACCCGGCTTGGCAATAACCTGGCCGCGTTCGACTTCTTCCTTCTTCAAACCGCGAAGCAAAATACCGACGTTATCGCCGGCGCGCGCTTCATCGAGAAGTTTGCGGAACATTTCGATGTCGGTCGCAACCGTCTTGGCCGTATCGCGAATGCCGACGAGCTCGACTTCTTCCATCTTCTTGAGAATACCGCGGTCCACTCGACCGGTCGCGACGGTGCCGCGACCTTCGATGTTGAACACGTCTTCCACCGGCATCAGGAACGGCTGATCGATCGGCCGCTCCGGTACGGGGATGTAATCGTCAATGGCCTCAACCAACGCGAGCACCTGCTTCTCGGCATCGGCGTCGCCTTCCAGCGCCTTGAGCGCGCTGCCTTTTACGATCGGGATTTTATCGCCCGGAAATTCATATTGAGTGAGCAAATCGCGCACTTCCATCTCGACGAGATCGAGAAGCTCGGGGTCATCGACCATGTCGACCTTGTTCAGGAAGACGACGATCGACGGCACACCGACCTGACGCGCGAGCAGAATGTGCTCACGAGTCTGCGGCATCGGGCCATCGGCAGCCGAGACGACCAGAATTGCGCCGTCCATTTGGGCGGCGCCAGTGATCATGTTCTTGACGTAGTCAGCGTGACCGGGGCAATCGACGTGGGCGTAGTGGCGCTTCTCGCTTTGATATTCCACGTGCGCGGTGTTGATGGTGATTCCGCGCTCTTTTTCTTCGGGAGCATTATCGATGGAATCGTAGGCGCGCTTTTCAGCGAAACCCTTTTTTGCCAAAACACTGGTGATTGCGGCCGTGAGTGTGGTCTTGCCATGATCCACGTGACCGATAGTACCGACGTTCACGTGCGGCTTGTCGCGTTTAAATGATTCTTTAGCCATGTCGATCTTTCTTTTAATTAATACTGCGTCTTTTTCTAATCATCTGCCCGGTCCCGAGTCCGTTTCTGGAGCCCACGACCGGGATTGAACCGGTGACCTCGTCCTTACCAAGGACGTGCTCTACCAACTGAGCTACATGGGCCGCTCTTCCCCCGAATGCTTTCGAGGGCCGAACCGGTTTGCCCTTCGCCAGAGAGTGAAAAGTCCCACAGCCGTGTCAAACTTTGCAATTTGAACGACAATGGGACCCGCCTCGTTCCAGCAAAAAGCGTCCGAAAGCTAACAGCCCGTCCTTGACTGTCAAAGAAATTCTCGGGCGCAACCCTCGCCTGTTCGCCGGGTCGTGTCCCCAAAATTGCGGCTTTCGCCGATTGGTTTGGCATCGAACCAAATCAAGCGGTGTTGCCGCCACGTTTAAGATCCTAGCGAATTCGAGTGCTGGTGCTCTCGGGTTCTTCCTTGCCGCGGGTAACGAGGCGCACCACTACCGCGATGATAAGCACCAAGGCGAGCGCAATCCCGATATTAAGTGGTGTCACCAAACCGCCCCCTGCGGGAGACGGCGTCGGCGTGGGCGGCGGCGCATTCTTCGCCGCCAGCGCGCTGCGCGCGTACTGCAGGCGCTGCACCGTGTCGTAGTCGTCCGGCTTGATCTTCAACGCAGCCTCATAATCGACGATCGATTTCTCGTACTCCTGCTTCAGGCTGAAGGTGTAACCGCGCTTGGCCAAAACCTCCGCGTCGTTCGGATTTTTCTGCAGCAATACCGCGTAATCAGCAATTGCCGCGTCGTAGTTTTTCAACCCGCGATACGCGAACGCCCGCCGGTCGTAATTCTGCGGGTCGTTAGCGTCCTTTTGTATCGCAATCGTAAAATCTGCGACCGCCTTGTCCCATTGATTCAACCCGAGCTCGGCGAAGCCGCGATACTTAAACGTCAAAGCATCATCCGGCTTGATCTCGAGGGCCTTGTCGAAATCGGGCATGGCCGAATCGTAGGCCCGCTGCATCACCTGGGTGTTGCCACGTTCGCGATAAGCAATCTCATCCTTGGGCGCTACCTCAATCGCCTTTGTGAAATCGGCCACCGCTTCGGGAAGCCGGCCGCTCGCTCGATAAGCGGTCCCGCGGTTTGTATATCCGCGCGCGTCCTTGGGATTCTCCGAAATAGCTTTGGAAAACTCAGCGATCGCCGCGTCATATTGCTTCTGTTGCGCCAGTTCCACGCCCTTCTGCAGATGCGCCCCGCCCCCGCCCCCGCCTTCACCACCGCCCCCCGATTTCCTCTTCGCAAGCCCTGTCGGGATAACGGTGAAACACAAAAAAATTACTGCCGCCAACGTGACTGTTTGCTTATTCAAGATATTCATTTCTCCTCCGGGATTACTTTTTGAGCGATTAATCGCGTGTAGGCGAGCAAATTAAACACCCAAAATCAGCCGGTATGCAGCAACCCCGTCCCACGCCAGGTCTTTCCACCCGACCCAATCTCTCCAAAGGGTATTCCGCCGTCTTTGCCACGATCGTGATTTGGTCGATGCCGTCGCTGTTCATGTACTACCTGAATCGCTACTACGACCCTTGGGCGCAGAATTTTTACCGCTACTCGGTCGCCTGCATTGCGATTGTGCCTTTCGTTCTTTATCACCTGCATCGCGGCGGGCCGAGGATCGACATCCGCTCCGTGGGACTTTGCCTTCTTCCCTGCCTGCCTAACGTTGTTCACCAGGTGACGCAGGTGATGGCCCTTTCCTACATGGGCCCCGGCGTTTTTGCGATTTTCACCCGGTCGTCGGTCATCTTCACCGCCCTGTTGGCCCTCGCCCTTTTTCCCGAGGAGCGCCATCTCATTCGGCAATGGCAGTTCCTGGTAGGGACCTTTCTCGGATTGGCCGGAGCGTTCGGTGTAATCTGGTTCCAGGCGGGAACACACGATGATCGACATATCGCGCTGCCGGGATTGGTCATTGCCTTCACCGCGACATTTTGCTGGGCCCTTTACGCCGTGCTGGTCAAACGCCCTTCGGCTCAACTGGGTCCCATTCGGAGTTTTGGTTTGATTAGCTTCATGACGTCGGCGCTGCTCCTGCCGCTTACTGCGTTCTTTGGGAGAATCGACACACCGCTTCATGCCGGCGCGCACGTAAACATGATCCTGATCGTTTCAGCCGTGACCTGCATCACCCTTGCGCATGTTCTCTATTATGTAGCGATCCACGAGATCGGTGTTGCGCTTGCTCAAACCCTCCAGCTTCTCTGCCCGGCCGGCGCCATGGCGCTCTCCGCCTGGATTTTCGGCGAACGCCTGACCCACGCGCAACTCTGGAGCGCCGTCATCCTGCTTCTCGGCGCATTTCTTGCCATGCGCACCAAACCGATCGCCACCACCGAAACCGTCGAAGGAATCTGATGTGGAAATTTCGCCTTACCCTTTCTTCAGCGCTCGCGCTTTGCGGACCAGCTCGATAAATCCCGCGCGATAACCCTGGGCGTCGCTGCCTTTTCCTTCCTGCGCCCATTCCAAAACCGCGCCGAGTGTTCCATCTCCCTTGTGCTCGGATTCACGCAGGATCATTCCAAACTCCGCAACCGCCGCGGCAAATTTCAAATCCTGGGACGCTTTGGCGAACTCAGCTCCGTCATCGACTAACGCGTGTTCAACTAATTCGCTTGTCTCGCCATCAGGTTTCTTAAACCGCAACTTAACGGTCAGCATTTCAGAAGAGGCCGACCGTGTTGATGTCGATCCTTCCTTCACCGAATACTTTAGCGGATCGACAGGCGGGATGCTCGCCGCTGGATTAACCGACGCGCCAGCCGGCACGACTTCATACAAGGCCGTTACGGTATGCCCGGCGCCGATTTCGCCGGCATCAACCTTGTCGTTGTTGAAATCCTCTTTACGCAGCAGCCGCTTCTCGTAACCAATCAATCGGTAGGACGCCACATGCGCCGGATTGAATTCGACCTGGATTTTCACGTCCTTCGCAATGGTCACGAGCGTGCCGTTCATTTGCTGCACAAGAACTTTGCGCGCTTCGTCAATTGAATCGAGATAGGCGTGGTTTCCGTTTCCCTTGTCGGCCAGCTTCTGCATCGTCGAATCCTTCAGATTATCGGTGCCAACACCGAGCACGCTTAGAAACACGCCGCCCTTCGCCTTGTCCTGAACTAACCGGATGAGATCCCCCTGGCTCGTTACGCCCACGTTGAAATCGCCATCCGTCGCCAGAATTACGCGGTTCACACCACCTTTGATGAAATTGTCCGCCGCAATTTTGTAAGCGAGCTGAATTCCTTCCGCGCCATTCGTCGAGCCGCCGGCCTTCAGATTCTCCAGCGCCTCAAGAATCTTTTCCTTGTGATCGCCAGTTGTGGATGGCAGCACCAGACCCGAGTTGCCCGCATAAACCACGATCGCAACGCGATCGTTCTCGGTAAGCTTGTCGACCAGTAACCGCATCGCCTGTTTCACCAACGGCAACCGCTCGAACGGCTCCATTGAACCGGAGACATCGAGAAGGAATACCAGGTTGCTCGGGCCGCGTTTATCGGTCGCGATCTCGCGTCCTTTCAGGCCGATGCGCACCAGCCGATGCGACGCTTCCCACGGACAGCCCGCAACATCGACATGTACGGCGAACGGCTTTCCATCACTTGGCTGGGCATAATCGTAGGTGAAGTAATTAATCATCTCCTCCACGCGCACGGCATCCTTTGGCGGTAAGGACCCTTCATTGATGAAGCGGCGAATGTTCGAATACGAGGCCGTGTCCACATCGATGGAGAACGTCGACAATGGATTGGTCGCCGCATCGAGAAAGGGATTCTCTAGAATGTGATCGTAAGCTGCCGTGTTGAACTCGCGCTTCGCGGCCCGAACTTCGTCATAGCTCTTGCCGAGATCGCTCCCTGCTTGAGAAGATATGTTTGTGTTCCAAAAACTGGCTTTCTCTTCCTGCGATGCCCCAGCGACAAATGCCGCCCCCAAAGGTCCCTGCCTCGCGGATTTTATCGGAACCGGAGCAAACTCTTCATGAAACTCCGGCGCAGCGGCAGAATTTTGTTGGCCCGCAAGACCACTCGATATCACCTCGGCCTCGATGTCCCCGGAAGCGCCCGGTAAAGTGTTGAGCAGTTCGGCGCGTGCCAGCCGAGAATCGTGTTTGTTTGAAAACACGACTACGCTTGCGACCAAAGCGCAGATCGTAAGAATAGCCGCAATCGCCAATGGGCGCGCTTTCGACCAAATCCAGGGATCGTCGCGGATATCGATTAAGTTGGCCGGGACTGGCGCGTCGTCTTTCAACTCGCCGGCGTATTCGCTTTTCAGCGCGGACGCCAACTCTCGCGTTTGCTCGACCACGCGCTGTGCTTCCGTTGAATCGGCGATCACGCGGGCCATTGCCGATCTTTCCGGCTCGTCCAACTCGTCCAGAGCGAACGCAGTCAATTTTGGATCATCAAGGTTCATTTTCATCAGGTGGTTCTAGGCTCGAATGGCAAAAATTCTTTCGACGCCGCGCCGTAGCGTTGCCGCAATGTTTTCAGCGCGGTGTGAATGAGCACGCCGACATTGTTGGCTGTGGTCTTCGTGACGTCGGCTATTTGCTGGTAGCTGAGATCGTTTTGAAATTTGAGCTGGATTACTTCCTGTTGCCGTGGCGGCAGCGTCGCCACAATTCGGGCCAAGAATCCGGCTGCCTCTTTTTGTTCGAGCTGCTCGAAAGGCATCGGTTGTTCGTCTTCACGCGATTCGATCAACTCTTCATCGAGATACAGCATTCGTTTTTCTTTGCGGCAAACGTTTAACGCACCGTTGCGACAAACGGTGAAGAGCCATGTCGCCGGTTCACGCTCGTTCGACGAAGTGCCGTTGTGTTGAAATTTCATGAAGGTTTCTTGCACAACATCTCGGGCACGCTCGCGGTCGCCCGTAATGCGGGTCGCGAACTGCAAAAGGGGAACCTGAAACCTGCGTAATAGTTCATCCATTTGCTCCGATTTCGCTTGGTGCGGCTGTTCGCGCATATCTCTACTGAAATAGACACCCGAACTTCTAAAACCTTAGGAGATTCTTGGGATTGCGACCAACGACGCTGACGTTCAGTACGATGCGCCGGTAAGCTTATAGGTGATGGGCACCTGTACCTTTGTCACCGTTCCGGGCTTGAATCTCCACCTTCGAAACGCGCTCAAGGATGAATTATCAAGAATCGCGCTTCCGGTCGTTTGCACCAGGTGCGCATCGATCACTCCTCCTGTCGCTGAATCGATTGTTAGGGCAACCACGCCCGATCCCATGGTGCGTCGCTGCCTGGCCTCATACGGATATGGTGGACGCGGCGCATATATCGCTAGCGTCTTGAATGAGCCAAAACTCGGAGCGGAAACGCGCCCCAGGTGGGTCGATTCCACGAATCGAGGCACTGGCTCCGTGTTCTTTGGGCGAATCGGTCCCGGAGTCGAACGATCCTCTGAGATCGCCTCGTTACCTTTGGGAGAATCTACAGGCACCGTCGGTTGCAGTTCTTCTGGCTGGCTTGGTGTCTCATCAATCCGCGTATCAATTGACACAGGCACGTCATCACCCGCCGGTGGCGGGAGCATGGGAGCATCAGACTCACTCCGCGCGAGAGCAATTGCCCCCAGGTGGAGAGCCGCGGCACATCCAAACGCGAGCCAGATCTGCCAGCGGGCGTTGGGCCTGTAAAGTAACGCTGAGGTATTCATAAAAGTCTCCTTTGTAAGAGAAACACTGCAGCGACTGAAAACTTAGGGCCTGCCACTTACCAGGGTTGAGTAGTCGTTTTCCATTGCCAAACCGCGCCATCCGCTTTCAATGTTTCGCGAATGGATCTCCGAAGCTATCTGTCGGCGACGCACAAGAAGATCGACCGTGCGTTAGATCGCTATCTTCCGAAGGAGAACACAAGGCCGGCGACGATTCACAAGGCGATGCGCTACAGTTTGTTCGCCGGCGGTAAACGTTTGCGGCCGATCCTTTGTCTCGCAGCCGCCGAGGCTTGCGGCGGCAAGATCGACAATGCATTGCCGCTCGCCTGTGCAATCGAATGCATCCACACCTATTCCCTTGTTCATGATGATCTCCCCAGCATGGATGACGACGATTTCCGGCGCGGCCGCGCGACCTGTCATAAAGTTTTTGGCGACGGTATCGCCATACTGGCGGGCGACGCACTGTTGACCATCGCATTCGAGATCGTTTCCCGGGCCAAACTATCCCGGCGCTATGACATGTCGATCTTGCTGCGTGAAGTCGCGATGGCCGCCGGAAGTCAAAAGCTAATCGCCGGACAAGTGGCCGATCTGGAGGCCGAAGGGAAAAAGGCGGATCGCGCGCAACTGCGTTACATCCATGAAAACAAGACAGCCGCGATCCTGACTACCGCCGTGCGTCTCGGCGCGATGAGCGCCAACGCAAATTCAAAGCAGTTGAGTGCGATGACAAAATTCGGCCGCGCTCTCGGTCTCGCCTTTCAAGTTATTGACGACATTCTCGACGTGACGCAAACCTCAGAAAAACTCGGCAAGAGCGCAGGGAAAGATATCGCGGCGCGCAAGGCCACTTATCCCGCGGTCATTGGTCTGGAAAAATCGCGCGCCGAAGCGAAACGTCTTACGCGAAACGCGCACACGGCGATGTCGATCTTCGGTTCAAAGGGCGAAGCCTTGCATGCCCTGGCGAATCATCTGCTCGAACGCGAGTATTGAATTTGGTGCCGACGGGCCAGCGACACTTTCAGAATCTTAGTTGTGTGGATTCCCGGCCGGATCCAGCGGCCGGTTAAGCAAGCTGTCAGGCGCGGGTGTCGGAGTCGGTGTCAAAGCAGGCACGGTTTCAACTCGCTCTCTTTCCTGTGGAAGTTTGATTTTTCCCGGCTCAATCTCTCCGGTGGCCTCCGCTTTCGCGACAGCCGCTGCTCTTTCTTCAGCTTCCGCTCTTTTCTCCCCTTGATAGGCGGCACAGGCACCGAGGAACATGATTGCTCCCAAAACTCCGGCTACGATTGTCGGTCTCACAGCGATACACTAAAGCGAAAAGAATCAATTAAACGAGCGCAAGATTCGGGTCGATCTCCTCGGTGACTTTCGATTCGAACCCGGCTGCCAGCCGCAACGAGGCCGCGAACGCGATCATGGCCGCATTATCGGTGCATAACCAGGGGGTCGCGGTCCGAAATTCGAGTCCTTCTCGCGCACAGCGCTCGCCGAGCTGCCGCCGCAATTCCAGATTACAACTTACTCCGCCACTCACCGTCACGACATCAACATGGTGCTTCCGCGCCGCCGCGACGGCTTTGTCCACCAGAACATCGAGAATGGCTTGTTGAAACGAAGCGCAGAGATCAGCCAATACGGCGTCATCCTGAGCGACAGCGACAGATCCAGCAACCGCACCAAGTGGCTCCCGAGATCCCTTGGTCCGAGACGGACTGGCATTTTCTGCGCGGCTCCGGGTGATATCAATTTTTGGCAACAAATAGCGCACTGCCGTTTTCAAGCCGCTAAAGCTGAAATTTTCCGAGCCGGGCATGCTCCTCGGCAAATCAAAGCGTTTCCCATTGCCTGCGCGCGCCCGCAATTCTATTTCCGGGCCACCGGGATAACCGAGTCCAATCATCTTCGCCACTTTATCAAACGCTTCGCCCGCGGCGTCGTCCACCGTGCGACCGATGACCTGATAATCTCCCAGACCGCGAACCAGGATCGACATCGTATGCCCACCGCTCACAACAAGAGCAACGTTCGGTTTGATTTCGTTCCCGCCGAAAAAAGGCGAAAGCAGATGGCCTTCCAGATGATTGATCGCCAAATATGGTTTGCCAAACCCGATCGCCAGGCCTTTCGCGATCGATGCGCCAATCATGAGCGAGCTGGCCAGCCCGGGGCCGCTGGTTGCGGCAAAAGCATCGACCTCGCCGATGTCGATCTTCGCGTCGCGAGTCGCGCGCTCGAGCAATCGCGGCGCATGCACGAGATGATTGCGAGACGCCACCTCGGGCACGATTCCCCCATATTTTTCGTGCTCGGTTACTTGCGAAGCAACCTCACTGGCGAGCAACTCTACAGCGGAGTCGCGAGCCCGCAGGATCGCGACCGCCGTTTCATCGCAGGAAGTTTCGAGGGCGAGAAGTGTATTCACGATCAGCACTAAAACGCGCGTGTCATCCCGAACGAAATAAGGCACCTCACAACTGGAATTCGCCTCCTCAAATCAGTAAAAGTGATCAATCGGTATTTGCGAGGTCCCTCGGTCCGAGCCGGACTGGCATTGTCTTTGCGGCTCGGGATGACAGATTATTTTTTTACCGGTTCCACCTTCGAGCCACCCTGCTTGGCGTAAATCATTACGCCTTTTAGCGCATCGATCGCGCGCAGCATTTGCGGGTCTCGCGCCTTGATCAAACTCGCGCTTTCCTCGACTTTCCCGTTCTCAGCGCTGCGCGCGGTGGAAAGCAACCGCGCTTGTTCCGCCGTCAGCGGCACGCGGATATTCGGCGTGATGCCATTTCCATGAATGACCTGCTTGCCTGGCGTGTAATATTTCGCCGTTGTAATGCGCAGGGCCGAGCCGTCGGGCAACTGGAGAACGTTTTGGACCGATCCCTTGCCAAAAGTAGTTTCGCCAACAAGAATCGCCCGGCGCAAATCCTTGAGCGCTCCCGCCACGATTTCCGCGCCGCTGGCGCTTCCTTCGTTCACCAAAACCGCCATTGGATATTGTGGCCGTTCTTTTGCCGCGCCGGATGTCGCGTAATCGCGCTGCTGCGATGCCACCCGACCCTGCGTTGAAACCACCTTCGTGTTGGGCGGTAGAAATTGCGCGCACACTTCGACCGCGCTGTTCAACAGACCGCCCGGATTGTTTCGAAGATCCAGAATGAGCGCCTGCATCCCGCTCTTCTGTAATTCGTCGAGCGTTTTCGACAATTCGTCGGCCGTAGGTTCGTTAAATTGAATCAACCGAATGTAACCGATCTTGAACGGCCCGGTCAGTTCCGGGTCCAGTAAACGTGCGGCCTTTACGCTTTGCACTTTTATCTCAACCCGCTCGAGCGTGTACTCCTTTATCTCTTTCGTCGAAGGCCGCAGCAACGTCAGCGTTACTTTCCGCCCCGGCGGGCCGCGCAACACATTGACGGCGTCCTGCAACTCCATCCGTTCTGTTGAGCTGCCGTTTATCTTCAAAATCTGGTCGCCTGAGAGAATGCCGGCCTTGGCTGCGGGGGTATCCTCCATTGCGCTAACAACTGTGGGCAGACCGTTTTTCATCGAGACTTCGACGCCCAAGCCGTTGAAGCGGCTCCGGGTGTCGTCCTGCATGTCCCGGAAATCGTTCGGATCCATGAACTGGCTATGAGGATCGAGTGAAGAAAGCATTCCTTTCATCGCCGCCGTGATGAGATCGTGATACCCAGTCTTGCTTCCATCGACGTAATCCTGTCGGATGACCTGAAGCGCTTTTGCGAAAATGGAAATTTGCGAGTACCCATTATCCTCCTCCTCGTTGGCCGCGCGCGTGCTATGGAAGCGCACCCCAAGGAAAGCGAAGGACAACAGGCAAACTAACGCACCGAGAACGAAGCTCCGTCTCATTTTATGAAAATTATCGCGGCACCATCGCTCATGTGGAAATCTTTGGCAATGCATGCGAGCCGGCTATTCTTCCGTGCCAGCGCGAATTGAGCCATAGCATGAAAATTTTCAGTCGCTTGCTTTTCATCGTCGCCCTTGGTTTGCCGGCGGCACTGATGGCCACGCCGGCGGCGCAGTCTTCCGATGCTGAATACGAGAAGGTGGCCGAGGAATTCATCAAAGGATACTTCGCTGCGCGTCCGCTTCAGGCCACCGCTCTCGGGTTCCATGAGTATGACGGCAAGATTACGGACTACAGCCGCCTTGCGCTCGATGCTGAACTCGCCCGGCTACACCGGTTCGACGACCGGCTAAACAAGTTCGAGCCCGATAAGCTCAGTCCGCGTCAGTCGATCGACCTGCGAATACTTCAGACCGCGATTAAAAAAGAGATTCTCCAAAGACAGGAAATGGCGATCTACGAGCGCAATCCGATGGTTTACCCGCGCGCCATCGATCTGAATGTTTACATCAAAAGAAACTTTGCCCCCATCGACGATCGCGTTCGGAGCATCATCGCCATTGAGTTGCAGGTTCCGAACCTGATGATCGCGGCTAAAACCAACCTGGATGATGTGCTTCCCAAGCCTTACGTCGAATTGGCCATCCAAATTGCCCGGGGCGCCGCGGATTTCCTGAGGACAAACCTGGTCGCGGCCATTGCTGAGTTAAAAGATGAGCGAATCCGTGAGGATTTTCAGGAATCCAATCGCAAGGCTGCGGTGGCTCTGACTGACTACGCCGGCTGGCTGGAACGCGAAAAACTGCCCAAGGCTTCGCCCCAGTTCGCAATCGGCCCGGAAAAATACAAGCGCATGCTGGCGGAGACAGAATTGGTCGACCTGGCTCCCGAGAAAGTTCTCGAGATCGGAATGGCGCAAATCAAAGCGGAACAGCGAGCATTTGCCATGGCCGCGAAAGAAATTGATCCGGGCAAATCGCCTAACGAGGTTTTCAAAGAAGTCCAACACGAGCATCCTACCGCCGAAAATCTGCTGTCCGCGATCGGAAATGACCTCGAGGAGATTCGTAAATTCGTGATCGGCCACAAACTCGTGACCATTCCGTCCGAAGTCAGGGCCCGGGTAAAAGAGACGCCTCAATATCGCCGCGCTACGTCATTCGCCTCGATGGATACGCCCGGCCCGTTCGAGAAGAGAGGGACCGAAGCCTACTATTATGTCACGCCAACAGAGAGCGATTGGCCGGACAGCCAGAAAGAAGAGTGGCTCACTGCGTTTAATTATTACACAGCCGACATCGTTTCCATCCATGAAGCCTACCCGGGTCATTACGTGCAATTTCTGCGATTGAATGCCTCGCCCGCGACGAAGGTGGAGAAAATTTTCGGTAGTTACGCTTTCACCGAAGGTTGGGCGCATTACTGCGAAAAGATGATGGTCGATGAAGGCTACGTGGGGGTCGCTGGCGCAACCTCCGCCGATCAGGGTGCGAAACGCGCCGCCAAGTATCGAATGGCCCAGAGTGCCGAAGCGTTGCTGCGCCTATGCCGGCTTGGTGCGTCGATCCGAATGCACACACAGAACATGTCGGTCGATGAGGCGACCAAGTTCTTTCAGGACAATTGTTATTACGAAGAAAAGCCGGCGCGATCTGAAGCAATGCGCGGCACATTCGATCCCGGTTATCTCAACTACACTCTGGGCAAGCTGCAAATCCTGAAACTGCGGGATGATTACAAAGCACAGCATGGCGCCGATTTTTCACTCCAGAAATTTCACAACGAACTTCTCAATCACGGAATGCCGCCTATCCGCCTTCTTCGCGAGATCATGCTCAAGGACAAGAGCAAGTGGAACGAAGTGTTGTAGAGCGCGTTTTCTGCTCCTACTCATATTCATATTCCTACTCGAAAGGCAGCCGCGATTAGGAATAGGATTATGAGGAGGAATAAGAGGTCACTCCTCGTCCTCAGAACTGCCAAGCAAGTCCTTTAGCAGCGGCTGTGGATTGCTAGGCAACTCCTCGACATCACGCAACTTCTTCGTGATAGCGCGCGAGCGCACCGCCACGTTGTCCACGTGCCGCGCCGCTTGATCGAGTTTTTCTTTCACGGCGGCAAGCGCTTCTCCAAATTTTCCAAACTCCGTCTTTACGCCGGCCAGCAGGTTCCAAACTTCACTTGAGCGCTTCTGGATCGACAACGTGCGAAATCCCATCTGCAAACTATTGAGTAAAGCAGCAAGTGTAGTGGGTCCGGCGAAAACCACTCGGCAATCGCGCTGCACTTGCTCGGCGAGACCGACCCGGCGGATCGCTTCCGCGTAGAGTCCCTCCGTCGGCAAAAACATCAACGCGAAATCGGTCGTGCGCGGCGGGTTGATGTATTTCCCACAAATGTCCTTCGCGTTTTTTCTCAGCTGCACCTCTAAACCCTTCATTGCGTCCTCGATCGCATTGACATCGCCCTTGTCCTGGGCCGCGATCAATCGCTGATAATCCTCGGTCGGAAATTTGGCATCGATCGGCAACCAAACCGGCGCACCGTTTTCGTCGCCGGGCAATTTGATCGCAAAATCGACATTCTCGGCGCTGTCATCGCGCGTCCTCACATTCTTCGCGAACTGGTCCGCGGTCAGCACCTGTTCAAGCAGATTTCCGAGCTGCACCTCGCCCCAACCGCCGCGCGTCTTCACATTCGCAAGGACCTTTTGCAAACCGCCGACGTCGCTGGCGAGTTGTCGCATCGCGCCGAGGCCCTGGTGTACTTGCTCGAGCCGATCGCTCACCAACTTGAACGACTCCCCTAACCGTTTTTCCAGCGTCCCCTGCAATTTTTCATCGACCGTCGCGCGCATCTTGTCGATCTGCTTCGCGTTGTCCTCCTGCAATTGCTTCAAGCGAAGATCGACAATCCCCCTAACCCCTTCGAGCGACTTTCCCAATTCCTCGCGTTGCGTCTTCGCCGCGCTGCCTGCTTCCTCGCGATTGCGGGAAAATTCATCGCGCAATCCACGGTCGATCACCTCCAGACGCTTGATCAGCTCCTCTTCAACACTGTTACCACGCCGCGTGATGAGAAAAATGATCGCGACGATGACGACGCCGCCGAAAAAGCTGAGCAGGAGATAAACAACCGGGGGCACACAAACGGATACGCGAATTAGCGCGCGCCTTCAACACCGGCTGTCATCCTGCACGAAGTGAAGGACCTCACCCAAAGCGCTTGATCGCGCACCCTGGTTTATCTGTCCCAGTTCCATTGGCGCGGTCCCTCGCTTGCGCTCGGGATGACAGAGTTACGCACTAAAATCGCACCTTAACTCCGGCATAAGCAGCGCGCCCCAGTGTGGGAAATCCCACAACCTCCGCGTAATGTTCATTCGTTAGGTTATCGATCCGGCCAAAAATCGACATGTGAGGATTGACTTCGTATTCGGCAGCGAAGTTCACGAAATTGTAATCCTCGACGTCGATGTTCGGCCCGCCGAAGTTTACCAAATTTAAGTCTTCCCGCGCGTTTACCCATTTCGCCTCTATTGTCGTGCGCAGCTTTTTCCACCAGAGGTACGAGCCGGAAACATAAACCTCGTTCCGCGGTCGGCGCGGCAGGCGCGATCCTTGCGGCAGCGGAAGATCTGACGCCGACGTTTTTTCTGTGTCGAGATAGGTGTAACTCGCCGCGAAAATAAGATTGGCAATTGGTTGCGCCCGCAATTCCGTTTCGATTCCCTGCGTCCTGGCCGCGCCGAGATTCAACGTCTCGAAAAGTCCGTTAAAACCTATCAAGTTCGATAGGTCGTTATGAAAATAAGTCGCGCCGATCGTGACGCGCCTGTTCCAAAGCCGTTGCTCCACGCCCGCATCCCAGCCGAAATCTTTTTCCGGCCCCAACGGTGCTAACGGTTGCGCTGGATTCGGATTGAATCGAAAAATTTTGTCCTGACTGCTCGGCGGACTGAATCCTGTCGCGACACTCGAATGCAGCGTCGTGTCCGTCTTGTCGATCTTGTAGCTACCGGCGAAGCGATAAGTCCAAATGTCGCCAAACTGATTGAAATGATCGTACCGTCCTCCAGCGACCAAAATAAGATTTTCGATCTTGGCGGTCGCCTCCAGAAATCCCGCCGTTTCCCGGGTAAAATCGCTGATTAACCTAGGCTGCGGTCCGAACGCCTGGGAAACAAACGGGCGCTCCTGACCCGCATCGACATGGTTGTAAAAAAAACCGGACGTGATCGTGAGCCAGGACGTTGGGCGCAGATCGTTTTGATAATCGATCGTCACTCGTTTGAACAGCGCGCGCGTCGGCCCGACGAATCCATCCTGATTCGGATCGTTTAACTGCCGTTCGTTATCGTAACTGACGATGAATTTGTGCTCCCACCAATCCTCGATGCGAAGATCGATATGCGGTGCGACGAGCCACTTCTCGGTCAGAAGATTGTCGAGAGGACGTGAGCTGGTAATCATGTTTGGATTTCCAGCATCGCTATTGGAATACATCACCAGCGTGCTGATGCGCGCCTGATCGTCGGGCGAAAAGCCGATGTTCGCGATCCCAGCCGAGTTGCGATATTGATTGTTCGGCCGCGCGTTATCCGTATCGATACGGCTCGCGCCGACTGAATAATCGAAACTGGCGATCTTACCATCGCTCGAGATCGATTCGCGAAACGTATCATAGCTTCCACCTTCACCGCTCAAAGTGATTCCCGGTGTTCCCACTCCTTGCTTGGTGAAAAGTTGGATCGCGCCTGCCATCGCACGCGGTCCATAAATGGTGCTTTGTGGGCCCCGCACCACTTCGATTCTCTCGATGTTGTCCGTCGTGAGGTTGGCAAAGTCGAACTGGCCGGCCAGACCTTGATTGATCGGTATTCCATCGATCAAAACTTGCGTGTGCGCGCTGTTGAGCCCGCGCGTGAATACGGAAGTTAACTGCCCCGCCGTTCCAGTCTGCACCACCGACAAACCCGGAACTTCGCGTAATGCATCGCCGACGCGCTCGATTTGTTTGCGATCGAGATCTGCCGATAAGATTTCGCTTACGCTGGCAGGCGATTGATCCAGCGGGATCTCTGTGCGTGTCGCCGAAACGACGACCTGCTCCGCTTCCGCTTCGCCATATTCGTTTGTCCCGGCGTACTGGGCACCGCAGGTTGAAATCCCGATACGGAATGAAAGAAAGACGAACAAAACTGGAAAACTGGCGCGCCATAGTTCCGGGGAACGCGGGCGTCTCGCCGTCGCGAACTTTTCTTGTGGCACACCAACCCCCAGGATCCGCGATTTAAAACAAGATTGTTTTGGCGAGACGCCAAAACCAGCACGCGGGACGCGTGCGCTACTCAAGACGAACGATACTAGACGATTTCGCATAACAAGTGTCCTCCAACTCCGAGAGTCGGACTTGTTTGCCTCACCGAAGCGAGGCGCATCGCCCAGCTCTCATTCTTCTTTTTGCGAAGAAGTTTTTCCGCGCGGCGCCTGTAGAAGATCGACGGTCATAGACCGCCGCCACAGAAACCGCACGAATGAGATGGATCGGTCGAATATTCTGACTCCTGGCATTCGAAGAAGTTGAGAGTCGATGTAGCCACGGCCCTGCGGGCCGTGCGCACCGGCCACAGGCCGGTGGCTACAACTTTCAACTAACCTTCACCTTCTTCCCGCCTTCACCGCCGGCTCTTGCCGACGATTGGCCTTGGGAAGTCGTATCCAGTTACAGCAGCGCAACTGCTCCCGGTTTACACGGGATTTCTCGCGCCGATCCACTTTTTCAAGCTCGCAAAGAACTGGTTCGAGAATTATCCCCTTGTCCTTCTCGGCTCAAGACAAATTTGATCAACCGCGCTATAATTCCCGCCGTGCTTCCTTCCGATTCTTCACTGAGCCTCGCCGTCACCGGCGGCGCGGGATTCATTGGCTCCAATTTGACGCTGGCGCTCCAGGAGCGTTTCCCTAACGCGCGGCTCACAGTGATCGATGATTTTCGATCCGGCAACTTCAAGAACCTGGCCGGCTATCGCGGCGATTTCGTGGCCAAGAACCTGGCCACGCTCGATTGGCGAAAACAATTCGTCGACGAAAAATTCGACACGATTTTTCATCTCGCATCGATCACCGACACGACCAACCACGATCAATTCCAACAGGTGCACGATAACGTCGAAAGTTTTCGCCGGATTTTTCAGTTCGCGCGGCCGACCGAGACACGGATTATCTATGCGTCGTCAGCCGCGACCTACGGTGCGGCAGCGGAGGCCAGCGTCGAAACGAATGGCGCCGCGCCGGCCAATGTTTACGCTTTCTCCAAGGCGATCATCGACAACCTGGCCATGCGTGAGGCCAGAATGAATCCTGATCAGATCATAATCGGCCTGCGCTACTTCAACGTTTACGGGCCCCGGGAAACACACAAGGGCGTGCCCGCGAGCATGGTCTATCATTTATCGCAGCAGATGAAAGCCGGGCAGCGTCCGCGAATTTTCAAACATGGCGAACAGAAACGCGATTTCGTTTACGTGAAGGACGTGGTCGAAGGCAGCATTAGCGGGCTGAAAGCGGAGACGAGCGGAATCTACAATCTCGGCTCCGGCCAGGCGCGCTCATTCAACGATCTGGTCGGTGTGCTAAACAAAACACTCGGCACAAATTTCCAGCCTGATTACATCGAGAATCCGCACGCGCATTATCAAAACTTCACGCTCGCCGAACTCACCCGGGTGCGCGGGGCGCTTGGATACGAACCACGGTTTTCTCTCGAGGACGGCGTTCGCGAATACGTGGAGTGGCTCTATCCGGGCGACCAGAAGTAAAGCGGCTTAGGACGCGGCGAGATTCCGAAAGATCTCTTCGCTCATTTGAAGCTCGTGCCATTCATTGTCGATCTTCGCCCCCAGCCGTTCGTAAAATTGAATGCTGCGATGATTCCATTTTGCAACCCACCATTTGATCGTCGCACATCCGGCCTTTAATGCTTCCTTCGCAACCGCTTTCATCAAGAGCTCGCCCACGCCTTTACTGCGGTACGGCTCGTCAACGTAGAGCTCTTTAATAATCGCGTTCGGCTTCGCTCGATACGTGAACGCGACAAAATAATAAACGAGTATCCCGACTAACTCGCCGCCCTCTTCGGCGACGAGACAATGGAAATCCGGAGGCGACCGGCGAAAACCTTGCTCTTGCAAAACTTCCTCGGTTATCGCGAATGCGTCAGCGTATTTCTCGAATTCCGCCAACCCACGCATTAACGGAAGCAGCTTCGGAATGTCCGCTTCGATCGCTTTTCTGATTATGGGAGCTGTCATCCTCCAATCACTTTAGCTTTGTCATTTGTGCAGTCCGGCTCGGACAGCGGAGCGAAGGATCCCGCGATCGACGATGGATCTCGAAGTTCTGTGATTCACAAGCGGTCGCGAGGTCCTACACTTCGTTCGGGATGACGAAAAAATTTACCCTTCCCAGAAAAATTTCGTGGGGCGATTAATCTCCGGAGGAAGACTTTTGTGCACCGGGCAATTCAGACCTGTTTGCTCGAGCGTTTGACGATGCGGCGAATCCGGCGGCAACGGAATATGCACCTCGGACGGTAATCCGACGATTCGTCGTGGCGCGTCTTTCGACATCTCTTTCAGCACCGACACCGTCATTCCTCGTAGATCGACGCCAAGTTCCTCGGCTTTCAAACCCATTGTCGTACTGATGCAGGTCCCGAGGGCGGTCGCGACCAGATCTGTCGGCGAAAATGCTTCGCCCTTGCCTTTGTTATCCGTCGGCGCGTCCGTGGCGATCTTCGATCGAGATGGCCCGTGCGTCGCATCGCAATGCAGACCACCCGTGTAATTGACGTCTATCTTGACCATATTTTATCGGCCACAGATTAACACGGATTTACACGGATTCCGATCAACTAATGCCAAATCCCATCTGTGTTTCATCTGTGTCTATTTGTGGCTAATCACTGGCGTCTCCTGAATCTGATCCGCATGCTTTGCGAATTCCTCGCGAAAAACGCGGCTAAGATCGACATCGTGCAGCACGATCATGTCGGTGTCGTGCTTCTTGATGTCGTCATTCTGCCAGCCTTCGTTCCACCAGCAAAAACCGATAAGGGCCGGCCAACGATTTGAAAACAAATCGTCCAGCGCATCGCGCGCCCAACGGGCAGCATCGACATGCCGGTTATGCACGTCGCAGCCGAACTCCGCGAGGAGCATCGGCTTGCCAGGCGCGATCTTCACCAGGCGCGGGTAAGCTTCCGTCATTTTGAATCGCAAGCTTTCGGTGCTATCGCGCGTCAAGGGTGCCAGCGGGCCGTAGGCGCTCAAGGCAACCCAATCGCAATAACTTTCGCCCGGAAAATAATTCTCAAAGGCGTTCCATTTGTTTTCCGGCACGTCGAACCAATTGACGTGCCAGACCCATTGCAGATTATCTACACCTTCCGCGCGCATCAGATCGACAATGTGCCGGTACGCCGTCACATAGCGCTTCGGGCCTTCGCCTGCGCCGCCGTTCCACTTGCCGTTCCACGCGAACCAATTGCCGTTCGGCTCAGTCCCCCATTCGATCAAGATGGGCGATCCGAACTGTTTCGCGTCCCGCGCCCAGGCCCGAAGATCGACATCGAAATCACTAGCGATAATTTTCTGCAGCGTAAACGTTTTCTCGGCATGCTTTTGATCGACATCGGACCGCAACATCAGGCGCACGTACGGAATTTTCCCGAGATCGCGGATCCAACCGCACATTTCCGACGGAAACCTTCGCGACTCGAACCAGTTATTCGAGAAATAAACCCATGCGACTTTGGCGCCGACCGCTTCCTCATAGCGCGCGACATCCAACGGTGTGACGTCATGTTCGCTCGGATCGTGTGTATCGGTGCCCACGCCGCCCCAGTAGCATCCGTGATAAATCTTTCCGGCCGGAGGCGGCGCGATAATTGATCCGGCACGGGAAGTCGCGATCAACATGACGACAAGAAACAAACGACAGGAACATTTCACCCGGATGAGACTCTAGCGGCGGTTGGCAACTGTAGGTACAAAAAAAGAAGGCGCCAACAATGCGGCGCCTTCTGCTTCAATTTTTTCGTGGACTAGGCCGCTTTGGTGGAGTCGCGCAACCCTTTAATCCGGTCGTGCGCGTTTTTCACCTCGCTGTATTGACGCGAGACGATGTCGCGAATGGGCGCGGAGAGGCCATCCTCCACCGCTTCCTTGTATTCCTTCACGGCGGAATCCTCACCGCGTTCGCATTCAGCCAGAATGGCGTGGTCGTCGCCGCTCGTAACCACGGATTTCAAGCTAATCCAGGCGCGATGCATTGCGCCGGAGGCCGAGCTGCTATCTTCGGGATTGGACTCTCCGAGCTGCCGCGCTTCGCTCTGCAACTCCCCTGCGAACTTCGCCCGTTGCAGCGAGTATTCGCTAAACAGCGTTTTCAGCCCTGGATCTTTTACCGCTTCCGAGGCCTCTTTATACCCTTTCTGTCCGTCTTTAAGGGTCTCAATCAAGCCATTAATCGTCGAAATAATTTCCTTTTGTTGTGCCATACAAATAATTCGCGCGACGAGCCAATTTCGCGTTTCTTTTTCAGCCAGTTTTTTGCGTCCGGGTTGCGATGATTCTCGTTTCGCCGTACTTTCAAGCATGCATAAGAATGTCACCGGAAAAGATTTAACGAAGGAAGCGCCGCGCAGTCCGCGGATTCGCGTTGGAGGCTACGCAATTCTCGGGCGCACCATCGACAAGTGTCGCGCGCTCGTCGCCGGCAACATCGGCGATTATCATTTTGATTGCCCGCTCGATAACATGCTCTTCGGATTTAAAGACGTGAAAGGCCCGGACTTTAAGACGCAAATCGAGAACGGTTCCAGCGATCAGCAGATGGCCGAATGGCTCGATAGGAGCGGCGCCAAAAAAACGCCGGAAGAAATCAAGAAATGGTCCGATGAAGTTGAAGCGGGGAGCATGTACAACGTGCCGGAGAAGCGCGATTATTTCGTCGAAGAAACGAAAAAACTGGGGCTCGATCCGGAAAAGGCGACGACGTTCGATTGGCTCGAAGCTGACGACAAGGCTTCACATCAGTAAGATCAGTAAGCGCGGAAAATTCGCCCTGCCAAAATAACCTTTTTGAATCCACGCGGCGCTGACGCCGCATCTCACCCAAAATCCCTATGAAACCATTCGTCGCCTTCCTTGTTTGCCTCACCGTCACCATCGCAATCGCCGCTGGCCAGGAACCATCGCCTTCGGC
>JBDTZF010000021.1:0-27841 GCA_040005265.1 Verrucomicrobiota bacterium | reverse complement strand
AGGCGATCGAGGAGATCGGTTACGTCCACGAAGACGATGTCTTCCACGCGAACAAGGTTTTCATCAGCAACATCATCACCGATCAATCAGCCGACATTTCGCAGGGGGTCGATCAATCGGAAGCGGAAGGAAAGGGACATGCCGAACAAGGCGCAGGCGATCAAGGCCTGATGTTCGGATTCGCTTGTGATGAAACGCCGGAACTCATGCCGGCGCCGATCATGTATGCGCATAGGCTCGGCCGCGAATTGACCCGTATCCGCAAGAGCGGCGAGTGCCCATGGCTGCGACCCGACGCGAAGTCGCAAGTCTCGGTCATTTACGAAGACAACAAGCCGGTTGGGATTTCGAACGTCGTTGTCTCGACGCAACATTCCGCGGACGTAAAGCACAGCGAGATCAGGGATTTTTGCATCGAGAAAGTGATTCGAAAGGTTTTACCCAGCTCGATGATGAACGGCACAACCGAGTTTCTGGTCAATCCGACTGGCCGTTTCGTGGTCGGTGGGCCGCAGGGCGATACCGGCCTGACGGGTCGCAAAATTATCGTCGACAGCTACGGCGGCATGGGCCGGCATGGCGGAGGCGCCTTCTCCGGGAAGGACCCGAGCAAAGTGGATCGCAGCGCCGCTTACATGGGCCGTTGGGTCGCGAAGAACGTGGTGGCAGCAGGATTGGCCACGCGTTGCGAAGTGCAGTTTGCCTACGCCATCGGGCACCCCCAGCCGGTCAGCATTCATATTAATACCTTCCTCACCGCGACGGTGGACGAAGAAGCAATCGAGCGCGCGGTAAAATCGGTCTTCAGCTTCAAACCGGCCGACATCATCCAGCAACTCGATCTGCTCCGGCCGATCTACTCCAAGACGACGAACTACGGACACTTCGGAAAGATCGACGACCCCGACATTACCTGGGAAAAAACGGACAAAGCCTCCGAACTAAAAAAGGCGGCGAAGTAAATCTATGAGCACGACAACAACTGAACCGAAAACGCAACAGGACTACAAAGTCGCCGACATTTCGCTGGCGGATTTTGGACGCAAAGAAATCTCCATCGCGGAAAAAGAAATGCCCGGACTGATGTCGATTCGCGAAAAATATGCGAAGTCGAAACCCCTCGCCGGTGTGCGCGTCACGGGATCGCTGCACATGACCATACAGACCGCGGTCTTGATCGAAACACTGGTCGATCTTGGCGCGAACGTGCGCTGGGCTTCGTGCAATATTTTCTCAACCCAGGACCACGCCGCGGCCGCAATTGCTAAGGCAGGCGTGCCGGTGTTCGCGTGGAAGGGTGAGTCGCTGGAGGAATATTGGTGGTGCACCTACCAGGCGCTCTCTCATTCGGGCGGTAAAGGCCCGCAGCTCATCGTCGACGATGGCGGTGACGCGACATTGCTGATTCACAACGGCTACGCGCTCGAAGAAGGCAGCGATTGGGCGAAATCGAAATCGGCCAACAAGGAGGAGCAGGTCATCAAGGATCTGTTGCTCGAAGTCCAACGCGAGAATCCGTACCGCTGGCATGAAGTGGTGAAGGACTGGCGCGGAGTTTCGGAAGAGACGACCACCGGCGTGCATCGCCTTTACAAGATGCACCAGGAAAACAAACTCCTCGTTCCCGCTATTAACGTGAACGATTCGGTCACCAAATCGAAGTTCGATAATCTCTACGGCTGCCGGCATTCGCTGGTCGACGGATTGAATCGCGCGATGGACGTCATGATCTCCGGC
The DNA here is from genome assembly GCA_040005265.1 of Verrucomicrobiota bacterium. Lineage (GTDB taxonomy): Bacteria > Verrucomicrobiota > Verrucomicrobiia > Chthoniobacterales > UBA10450 > JBDTZF01. The sequence continues at coordinate 26,104 of JBDTZF010000021.1, read as the reverse complement.
AAAGTCGCGGTTGTCTGCGGCTATGGCGACGTCGGCAAAGGCTGCGCGCAGTCGCTTCGCGGTCAGGGCGCGCGGGTCATTATCACCGAGATCGACCCGATCAACGCGTTGCAGGCGGCGATGGAAGGCTACGAGGTCACCACCATCGAAGACACGCTCGGTCGCGGCGACATCTATATAAGTACCACCGGCAACGTCGACATCATCACGCTCGGGCACATGGAGAAAATGAAAGACCAGGCCGTCGTCGCGAACATTGGCCACTTCGATAACGAAATTCAGGTCGACCGTTTGAACGAAGCCAAAGGCGTCAAGCGCACCAACATCAAACCGCAGGTGGACAAGTACACTTTCCCGGACGGTCACGAAATTTTCATGCTCGCGGAAGGCCGGCTCGTGAATCTCGGCTGCGCCACAGGCCATCCGAGCTTCGTCATGTCGAACTCATTTTCCAACCAGGTTCTCGCTCAGCTTGATCTTTGGAAGAATCGCGAGACCTACAAAGTCGGCGTTTACGTCTTGTCGAAGAAACTCGACGAAGAAGTGGCCCGTCTGCACTTGGAAAAAATCGGCGTCAAACTCACCAAGCTTACGCAACCGCAAGCCGATTATCTCGGAGTGCCGGTCGAAGGACCGTACAAGTCAGAACACTACCGTTACTAAGGAACGATTTTGCACGAGCGAGGGCTGGGCCGGCGCGCTGCGTCGCTTACTCCCCTCGTTAGTCTTTGACTCGTAACCGTAGGTAAACGCGGATTTTTTACCACGGATGGGGTGTCCCGCCCGCATTGGCTCGAGCACAAGAACGAATGAATGTGTTGACGGAGCGACTTGTTATTCCTAACAATGCGGAATGAATCGGATAGCCACTGTAAATGTCCTCGCGGTGTTCTTGATCTCATCGCTCGCGTCAGCGGCGCCTTCCAAAAAGCCGCCGGTTGGTGAGCGAGGCCAACCACAAGGCGGAACCCCTGCAGCCGCAACCGCACCGACCGTAACCGAATCTCCTGCAGCCACGAAGCCCACTGCAGCCGAACCAACCGCACCTGCAACCCTCGACGCGAATTCCCTGGCTGATATCGATAATGCAACCAAGGCAATGTCCGATTGCGCCGCTATCGCGGATGAAATCGCGGCGCAAAAAGTCCCGACGAACTACGTTGCGACTCGGAGGCGCAAGGCTACTAAGGAACATCCCGCCAACAAACCAGACCCAGACAATGAGAAGCATAAAGCCGAGAGAGCCAAGCGAGCTGCTGCCAGGGCTGCCGAGGAAGATGCCATAGCGAAGGGTCCGAAGAACCCTAACGGGGCCAGTAATGCTCCCGCGGAGCCCCAGGCAAATCCCGTTACCACGCCTACCGACGCCGATGACACAAACGAAACCGATCAAAGTAGCGAGGCATTCATTCAAAAAATGGACGCGCTAAACAAGCGGCTCGACACCTGCGGGCAGGAATATGAGCGCGCAGCTAAGAACTGCGAGAAAGTCATGAAGAGTTTCGCAAAATCCAAGCTGAGCAAAGAGGACGCTGCGACGGCCGGCGCCGCTGTCGGCAAATATCAGGCAGCTCGACAGAAGCTTGAGGCATCAATCGACGCTCTTTCGAATGACCGCCAAATTCAAGCTTATGTCCACCCAGTCCTGAAGGCGCATTTCCTCAAACTCTGAAAGGATCAAAGCAAACATGAATAACTCACACCGACTGCTGGCGATCGTTCTCGTTGCAGGCGCGGTGGCTTTAGGAATCGCCGCCGCTCAAACACCAGCTCCAACTCCCTGGAAAATTCCCTACTCCACCGAATTTGGTCCAACCTCGGGGATAGCTCCCGACTATAAAGCGTTCCTGGACAAGGGACTTCCGTTGTCGTCCAGCGACGTGACTGCTGTCAACGCCTGGATCAGCACGCGAATCGCCGGAATGAAGACGCCCTTCTGCTGGCGGCAATCCTCCACGCGCGGCGTCGGCGTACCTTTGAGCACTTGCCCTGCGGGAACAGAGAAGAACGGCCTTCTCTGCTATCCTACCTGTAAAGCTACCTATATCGGCAATGGCCCGGTCTGTTGGCAATCGTGTCCCACCGGATACGTCGATACCGGCGCCCTTTGCCACATCGACAAGCCGCTTACGAAAGGCGGAACCTGGCGCTGCACCGACAGGGACTGGTTTGGAACCTGCTGGTGGTCAGTGTTGGATTGCCCAACGGGCTACGTCAGTATCGGGATAGGCTGCGCTTTGAAGACTCCCTCTATCCCATCGGGATGGAGCGGAGCAAGCGGACTCGATCTCGTCAAGGGTTCCTATGGACGAGGCGCGGGTAAACCCATGATTTGCGCGGGGGGCAAGGAGGAGGACGCGGGATTGTGCTACACCCCTTGTAGAGCTGGATACCATGGCGTCGGACCGGTCTGCTGGCAGGATTGTCCAACAGGGCTTACCCCGTGCGGGGCAGGATGCGCCAATTCGGGTATTTCCTGTGGTTCTAACACTCTCAACATGATCATGGGGCCAGCCACTATAGCTTCTAATATTATGACCGCCGGCGCTTACGGTTCCGGGGAGGCTGCCTTCAAGGCCGGCGCCGGGGATGCCGTTAGCAGTGCGAATTCCTTGGCGAAACTGACTGAATCTCCGGCGAAGACCTTCGCCTTGAAAGCGGCCAAGCTAATCGGCAACAGAAATCTAGCCACCGGTGCCTACGAACTGACTACCCTATCAAAGGGGATTGCCGCGGGGAGCATGATGATTGGGCAGGTAGTACAAATCAATACGGATATCAGTGATCAAGTGAAGTCTGATTGGGCCGATTACCTGGGATATGCGCTGGCCCACTTTGACACCATAACAACTCCCGCGGTAGCAGCGGAGGTGGACAAGCAATTTGCCACTAATCGCAACGTGGGAGCATGGGTGAAAGCTCAATACGTCGTGATGGTAGGACAAACTTACTTGAAGGAAGATGCCATTCAGCACGGCATTGCCACAGCCAAGGAATTAGCGGCGTTCGACCCGTCGGGCGTGGCGGCAACAATCGCCGCCTTTTCCAACCCGCAGTGCTACTCGGATAATCCATTCCCGAAGGTCACTGTTCTTCACCAGTGAAGTAATTCCCCACAGCGTAAACGCGGTACCTGGCCTCGAAGGCGGAATCAGTTCAAAGGATTACCGGCACTAGTCATAAACTCAGGTCAAAAAATCGGAGGAGGCGCCGACCTTGGGGGGTACTGGTGCCCCGCTAACCGGGTCAGCCGCGGATTGCGCAGTTGCAAACGTGCGGTGGGAGCCTTTCTCAGTTTGAGATTGAGCATCTCGACAAAGACGGCAAAGGCCATCGAGAAATAGGTATAACCTTTCGGAATGTGAAATCCGACACCGTCCGCGATCAAATTCACTCCGATTAATAACAGAAAACTGAGCGCCAACATCTTAATCGTGGGGTGTCGCTCGACGAAATTGCTGATCGTCTCGGCGAATACCATCATCGCGCCCACCGCCAATACCACGGCCGCGATCATGATGCCGACGTGATCAACCATGCCGACGGCTGTGACGACTGAGTCGAGCGAAAAGATGATATCGAGCAGGCTGATCTGGACGAGCACAGACAATAACGACGGGGCCGCGCGACCGCTCTCCTCATCTTCGTCTCCTTCGAGCTTGTCGTGAATTTCGTGAGTGCTTTTTGTCAGCAGAAACAAACCGCCGGCAATTAGAATCAAAGCGCGGCCAGTGACTTCGAATCCCAGGACCACGAAAAAAGGCCTGGTCAGTCCCATAATCCACGTGAGGGAAAGAAGGAGAAGCACTCGCATTAACATCGCGAGGACAAGGCCGATTCGACGAGCTCTCGCCTGTTTCCTCTCAGGTAGTTTGCCTGAGAGAATCGAGATAAAGACGATATTGTCGATCCCGAGCACGATTTCGAGCACGGTGAGTGTGAGCAGACCGATCCAAAGTTGCGGATTAAATAACCATTCCATGACTTAGCCTTTCCAGTTGAGATACAAAGGCTAGCCCAGACGAAGCCATTCGCACGCGTTCTGCGCCCGTCAGTGTCCCTCGCGCCTCCTGTTTTGGAAACGCCAGCGCGAGTTTGTCCCCGGTTAGAACATTGCCGCTATCGAAAGAGGCTCAACCCTGGTGATGTTGATGTAGTTGCAACCCGGTTCCCGGCCATGCCGCCAGTTGCCCCAAATACGGACGCGTCGATTGCGATTCGCCGCGTCGGTAAGTAATCGGGTCTCACTCATCGGCGCTCCAAGCTGAACCGTCGTGCGCGCACCCGTAATTCGGAAATCGAACATGATTGGGGAGGCGCAAGGCTGCCCGGCATGGAGAGTAACTTTGCCTACGGCGGAAACTGGCGAGCCGGCGGACGCCGCCTTCCCCGGCGCCGCCAACCTCTCGGGTTGCGAACAACTGGCAAGAGCGACCACTGCGATTGCGCTCAAAAACGAATGTCGATCAAACGGTTTCATTTTGATGCATTAATGTCGGTGTAAAAGCGATGCAACAAACGATGCACAAACGGCGCGAGCAACAACGAAACGATGCCGATAAAAGCGAGGCCAGAAAACAACGCGTAAAATGAGGCGAAGATTTTCGCCGCTGTCGTCGACAGCGGATCGACCGGGCCCATCCCGCCGAGAATCATCGACGCGTTCAAAAGCGAGTCAACCCAGCTCAAATGCGCTATGCAATGATAACCAAGAACGCCAATTCCGAGACCGAGAATCAAAATGCCCAAGGCGACGAGGCCGTGTCTCCCGACACGTCTCAAGAATTCAGCTGGGCGCAGCAGTCAATTCTTTCGACGCTCGTACATCGTCGGATCCCGCAACAGCTGAGCGGGCGATCAACCAGCCACCGTCACCGCGTCGCTCGCTTGCCCGATTTCGTTGCCATCAACGACAGCGCGAGCCGTGTAGGCGCAATCGTGAGCCGGTCGCGCGCTAGTGTCGATCGCCGGTGTGCGAAAGAAAAACCCGACTTTTTGCGCAGCCTTTTCGCCTTTGCACTGCCGGTAAAGGTTGATGCCACTCACTTCCCCGCCGGCTTTGCGAAATGGAATCGTTACATAATTGCCGGTCCGGCGCGCGACCCCGAGTTCGGCCTTGTATTTCTTCGGGTCCAATTTTGCGCTCGGAACAACGCGCAATTGTTTGCCGATCGCTTCGGTGAAACTCGAATGCAATTTCATTCGTTCGGCGCGCGCCTGACGCCGGGTATCGATGCCGGGACGCACAGCTTCAGGTGCCCCCTTCACGGCCAGATCGACAAACTCGCCGGAGGTTTGTCCTTCCAAAACGGCGTGGGCGGCGTGTCCAGGATCGGAATCGATCTCAGGACCCAAGGTCTTTAGAAGGTATGCTGCATATTTTGAATCGTTGACCGCATTAGCGATCTCCGCCTGACTGAAACCGAGCTTGTCCCCGACTTTCGGGAATTCCATCGCAAAGTTATTATGCCAATCGATTTGCCCGGCGCGTTCGGTTGGGAAGTAGGATTTGCTCATAGGTAAGACGTCTGGCCTCCTTGATAATGCCAATCGAGGGCGGCGGGTCAAGCCGATCCGCCCGCCGAATGGCACAGGACAAGCTTAAATTCCACTACCTGCTTGGGTTATGAAGCTCTTTCGAAAAGGCGGTTCGCCGCCAGAGACGGCTGAGAAAACGCCTCCGCCCGTCAAAGTCGCGGAAACGCCTCCCCGCCCACCGCCCTTACCCGCCCTCCGCGAAATCTCGCTGAGTGACGAGCAAAAGCGCCTCTTGGAGACACCGATCAATCCCCGGGTGGACCGCGTGCTCCAGGAACTCAATGCCGTCGTGAAGTCTCCGAAAGAGACTGAGCTAAAGGTGCCTTAGACACCGGCCAGGATCGAATCAAGGCGACGATCGCCCTGCCGCGATCTTCCGAACCAGATAGGCAGAGAAATATCCCGCGTAACGTTGTTGCAATTCCGGACGCTGCCAATCTTTGCCCGTAAGAAGCCGTCGGCAAATCGGCGCGCCGCATTTGCATTCAACGGAGTATTCATCGTCATCCGTGGTGGCCCAATCGTGGGTGAGTTCTTCGCCGGACTCAATGTTCCGCATCGCCACGAATGTAATCTCGCCGCGCATACCGAGGTTCGGATCGCAGGAATGATTTGAGTACAACATCGACAACTCGCGCTCGGTCTCGGTCACCGGCGCGATGAACAGATTCTCATCGATCTGGATTTCCACCGGACCGAGCAGCGGCGTAATCTCGCGCCGCAACGTTTCGCGATCCACAATGTGTCCGCCTTTCACGACCACGACCTCATCCTTGTCGATCCTCGCCGTGGCAAATAATCCACGCCCGTGGATCTTGCTTTCGCGCACTTCAGTTTTAGGCGAGCGATAGGAGAGCTGCATCATGTGAAGAAGTGATGTGTGACACGGGGCCTCTGACAAGCAATCATAACAATAATTTTAGATGAAAAACCGCCGGGCAGCTGTCGTTTTTATTTTCGTTACGGTCACGCTCGACATTCTGGCGATGGGATTGATTATCCCGGTTTTGCCGAAATTGATTCTCGATTTTCTCGGCGGCAGCATGACCGGCGCAGCCAACTGGAATGGCTGGTTCGCGCTGGTCTTCGCGTTGATGCAGTTTTTCTTTTCGCCGGTGCTCGGGATCTTGTCGGACCGTTTCGGGCGCCGGCCGGTGATTCTGCTGTCGAACCTTGGACTCGGTCTCGACTACGTCGTCATGGCGATGGCGCCGACGATCGGCTGGTTATTTCTCGGGCGAATCATTTCCGGCATCACTACTTCGAGTATCCCGACTGCGATGGCGTACATCTCCGACGTCACGCCGAAGGAAAAACGCGCGGCAGCGTTCGGAATGATCGGGGTGGCATTTGGTGTCGGCTTCGCATTTGGCCCGGCGATCGGCGGCTTACTGAGTAACATCAATCCGCACCTCGCCTTTTGGGTCGCAGCCGGATTGAGCCTGACGAATTGGTGCTGGGGTTACTTTTTTGTGCCTGAATCGCTTCCACCCGAGAAGCGACAGAAGTTCGCCTTAACCCGGGCCAATCCCGTCGGGTCGCTGGTGCTCTTGCGGTCGCATCCAGAGCTTTGGCGACTCGCCACCATTCAATTTCTCGCCTACGTCGCGCACAATGTCTTCAGTGTTTGGGCGCTCTACGGCATCTACCGTTACGCTTGGAATCAGTTGACCATCGGTCTCTCACTCATGGTCGTCGGCATCGTCACCGCCGTTATTTCCGGAGGCCTAACGGGTCGAATGGTGAAACGATTTGGCGAGAAGCGCACGCTTTACATCGGGCAGTTTTTCGGGGCGAGCGGCATGTTCATGGCCGGCCTCGCCAGGACGGGGGCGTGGTTGTTTGCTTCTATTCCGATTATTTCCCTTTGGAACATTTCCATGCCCGCTGCGCAAAGTATGATGACGCATCGGGTCAGTGAGCGGGAGCAAGGCGAGCTCCAGGGCGCGATCCAAAGCCTGCGCTCGATCACGTTCATCATCGGTCCGGTTCTGTTCTCGCAGGTGTTCGCCTGGTTCATCAACCCGAAACATTCCATCCATTTGCCAGGCGCACCTTATTTTCTGGCGGCGGCTTTGCTCTTCAGCGCGATGCTAATGTCCACCCGTATCAAGCAAGACCCGGTGCCGGGACCATCGAGAACTCCAGTCGAGCCTTCCGATTTTGTGTCCCCGGAAGCTGTGGCATCCGGCACCGTCCCGCCACTGGTCGATCCGCCGAACGAAAACATTTGAGCAGTCGCGCCCCCTGCGCGATGGGACAGGCGGAATGAAAGCGAGCGCGCATTGCCTGGTTGTCACGCTCCTCATTTTTTCCTGGCTCGCGATCTCGAATCACTGCGCGCTCGCCGCGATCGCTACAACGACAATGCAAGCCAGAGCGAGTGCCCGTTTCCTTCCAAATCCGAGAAACCAAAAGGGCAGCCAGCAGGGATCCAGTGCTGCAAGATTTTGCGCGCATTGGTGGCGACTTCTGTGAAGTCGTGGACCCGTGATGACGCGAAGTTTTCCGGTGTCGATCTTCGCCTTGAAGAAATTCAGCAACCGGTACGACACAACGTCGCTCCGCTGTTGCTCGGGACTGGACCTCCGGGTGCGCATTCATTCGCTGAATTGACTTTGCAGCGGAGCATTCTCGCTCACGCCCCGCCGGTCTCGGCTTAGGTGTAGAGGCGGCTGTGTCAGCCGCATTTTTTGTAAAAGCGGGCGACAGGCCCGACACTACGCCAGATCGCAGAACCGCTTTGGCTGCCTTCATGCACCGCGCGATTAGCCCACAAACCTTTTTGCCCTAACTAATTTCAAATAATGACGAGAAAAATCATAGTATTATCGGTCTTTACCGCAATGAGCATGACAAACGTCATGTTCGGCCAGACCATGCAGCAGCCGAGCATTTCGCTTTCGGCACCCGCTCCAGCCGCCCAGAAATACACCTGCCCGATGCATTCGGAAGTGGTGACGGACAAACCGGGAGAATGTCCCAAGTGCGGAATGACGCTGGTGCCTGTTAAAGAAAGCAAGCGCTCATCGCCCAAGGCAGAAGATCACGCCGGGCATGCGAACCACGGGATGCATGACGCGAATGGGATGGCGTTGCCGCAGCGGCCCGACGATCGCAACCACGACGAAATGTCGATGTCGATGCAATCTTCGGTCAACATCGCCGACCCGATGAGCCGGGAAAGTTCGGGAACCGCATGGGCCCCAGACTCGTCACCAATGTACGGTCACATGCAAATGCTCGGCGACGACATGCTGATGTTACACGGCGGAATCTTTCCGCGTTACACAAATGTGAGCACAAGGCGTGGCGACGACAGAATCGACGCGCCGAACTGGTTTATGGCGATGTACTCGCATCCCTTCAACGACACAACGCAGCTCGGCTTGCACGCGATGATGAGCCTCGATCTTCTCACCGAGGGCGGTCGCGGTTATCCGCTTCTGTTTCAAAGCGGCGAAACCTGGCACGACAAACCGCTACATGATCGGCAGCATCCGCACGATTTGTTCGATGAGTTGTCGATCATTCTTTCACACAAGCTCAATAACGACTTTAGCGGTTACATCTATTTTGGTTATCCGGGCGAGCCGGCCCTGGGCCCGCCCGCGTTCATGCATCGCGCATCGGCAATGGATAATCCGGACGTCCCAATCGGGCATCACTGGCAGGATTCAACGCACATCACCTTCGGCGTCGCTACCGCCGGGCTGCAATGGCGCAATATGAAAATCGAAGGCAGCGTTTTCACCGGGCGCGAACCGGACGAGCAGCGTTATGATTTCGACCGGCCCCGATTCGATTCTTACAGCGGCCGCATTTCCTGGAACCCTACGCCGAACCTCGCGCTCCAGGTTTCGCACGGTTACATCGCGAGCCCGGAAGCTCTCGATCCCAACGTGAACCGGCACCGCACCACCGCATCCGCGATTTACAATCTGCCACTCGGCGACGATAAAAACTGGTCGAGCAGTTTCGTCTGGGGAAAGAACAATGACGGTGGCGAGAAAACTCAGTCGTTCCTGCTCGAATCAAATTACCAGCGCGACCGCGACACCGTTTATATGCGATGGGAGCGGGTGGAGAAATCCGGGCACGAACTGGTCCTGCAGAACAGCGATTTCGGAAGGATTTTTGCGGTGAATACCCTGGCCGTTGGTTATGTGCGCGATCTTTCGCATGGAAACAAGATCGACATCGGACTCGGCGGCCAGCTGACGCAGGACTTCTGGCCGGGTGGTCTTGATCGATATTACGGCAGTGATGGAGTCGGCTATGGCTTCCAGATCTTCCTGCGTGTCCGCCCCTCGCTGCATCGTCATGGCGAGCATCACCACACAGAAAATGTGACCGGAATGGAAAGGTAGGGATCGGAGAGACGATTCCTTTCTCCGGCACGCTTGTCATCGGGTTCGAGATGCGTGAGGATGAGCGCCGCGTGACGCATCGGCTGCCGAAACAAAATTACCAGGACATCGAACGCATTATTGAGTTCGATTTCGTGCGCGCAACAGAAGCCGCGGCACTCAATTCGTTACGTTGGCTCGGCCGCGGCGATAAGGAATCGGCCGATGCTGCCGCCTGCGACGCGATGCGCGGCATGTTCGATCTCATGAACATCTGCGGCGAGGTAGTCATCGGCGAAGGGATCAAGGACGATGCGCCGGGGATTTTCAAAGGCGAACAACTCGGGACCTGGCTACCCGGCTCACCGCCGTTCGATATCGCCATCGATCCAATCGACGGCACCACGAATATTTCCAAGGGCGCGCCGAACTCGATTAGTTGTATGGCCGCCGCGAGCCCGGAAGAAGGGATCAAGGTTGCATTGCGCGACGTGCCATCCTTTTACATGTCCAAGCTCGCTTACGGCCCGGATGTGATCCATTACACGCAAAAACGGGGCGACTCGCTTAACCTCGAAGCGCCCATTGCCGAGACACTCGCCATCGTGGCGCGCGCACTGGAAAAACGCGTGCAGGACGTGAACGTGATGATGCTCGACCGGCCCCGGCACAAAGAGATTGTCGATCAAATCCGCGCGGCCGGCGCGTCGGTGCGCATGATCGGCGATGGTGATATCGCCGCGGCCATGGCGCCCTCGTTGCCGGAGAGTAATGTCGATCTTTATATGGGAATCGGTGGTTCGCCCGAAGCCGTGCTGGCAGCTGCGGGGATCAAGTGTCTCGGCGGGGAGATGCAGTGCAAAATGTGGACGCGCGACGAGAAGGAACGCAAAAGATTAATCGACGAGGGCTCCAAGAAAGATCTCGACCGGATTTTCTTTGCCGACGATCTCGCCCACGGCAAAAACATCGTTTTTTGCGCAACTGGGATCAGCGACAGCGCGCTGTTGCGCGGCGTCCGGGGACAGGGCACAACCGCCATTACCCATTCGATCCTGATGCGGGCCAAGAGCAAGACGGTGCGCTTCATCCGCGCCCGGCATGACCTGCACACAAAAACCATCCGGCTCCGCTCCGACAAACGCGAACACCCGATTTAAGTGGACCAAAATCTCTCTGCTAGACATCCCTCGGAGGGTTGTTCAAGATCGACATCGAACCTTCCCGCTTATGAGACAAATACCAAAAACTGAATTGTCGCCGGATAACGGCTGTGTAATCGACATGAAATGGAAACTGGGCTCGCTCAGTTATCACGCCAGCGCCGCCGGCAAAGAGCAAGTGGAACCGAGCAAGGAAAGCATGCGCCTGCCGGAACTGGTCCTGTACGATCACATTGGCTTCGGCGGGACATATGCCCGCACGAACCTGAGCTTCCACTACGTCGGTGACTATTGGAACGACCGAATCAGCTGCATCATCATCGTGACCGGCGTCTGGCGGTTTTATCGGGATGAATATTACAAGGGTCCGCACTGGGATCTCGGCCCCGGCTACTACGAAAGCTTTTTCACCGAAAAAGGACCCGACGACGTCATCAGCTCCTTCCAAGCCATCGCGTTGACTTGACGCCCGCGCGGGAACCGAGGGGTAGCGCAACTGACAACTGGCTGCGCAAGCATCCAAATCTCAGCGCCGCTGGGATCTGTTTTATTGCGTTCCTTTTGTTCTACGGAATTACCAGCCGCGGTAAATTCCAAACGTCGGACGAACTGTCGGTTTTTGTGACCGGAGCATCGCTGGCAACACGCGGTCAGCTGCAGATCGACGAGTTCCAATGGCTGCAAGACCGCGTCAATATCGGTCAGACGGGACCGGACGGTCATTTGTACATTAAGTATTTTCCGGGCAACGTGCTCGCTTCCGCGCTTGTTTATAAACTGACCGCGCGCGCTGACGACGACGCCTATGTATGGAGCAACGTTGGCGTCGTCCCATCGGTCACCGGCGCGCGATGGTGCACGCGAATCAATGCACTTTGGGGCGCCCTCGGCATGACGGCGCTGCTGCTCTTGCTTCGACGCTACTTTGATTGGCGAACGGCGATCGCGACGGTCGTTCTGGTCGGCGCGTGCTCCGATTGGTGGTATCAATCTCGTGGATTTTTCTCCGAGGTCGGTTCAGGCGCATTCCTGATGGCTGGTTTATGTTTCGCTGCCTACGAAAAACCATCCGGTAGCGCGCTTGGCCTTGCGTTGTCGATGCTGTTTCGGCCAACAAATTTGCTGGCCTTGCCGATTTGGGCCTCGACTGTCTGGCGCAAAGGCATCAGGACGCTTCTTTCCGGCCTCATTATTATCGCGGCAATTGGTGGCCTTGCTCTCTACAACTGGCTGAGATTTCGTTCACCGCTAAATTTTGGTTACGGTGGCGAGGGTTTTAGCGCTTCGCTTTTGAATGGCCTCTACGGGGTTCTCCTCAGTCCCGGGCGGTCGATTTTCGTCTATTCGCCTGTGCTTCTTCTCGCTGTTCCCGGGGCAATTCTATTCTTCAGGAAAGAGAAAACACTGACGACCCTGTGTTTGATCACAGTGATAACATTCTCCGTGGCGATCGGCCATTGGCACGCTTGGGCAGGCGGTTTGTCATGGGGTTCGCGATTAATGACGGCGATCGTGCCTGTGCTCGGGGTCTTGATTGCGCCAACCTTACAACGTGCCTGGAAGAACAAATGGATCGCACTGGCCGCGGTGCTCCTGGCTGTCGCGGGTTTCAGCGTGCAGGTGATATCGCTGCTTCGCGATCCGACTCGAGTGATCATCGAACAGGTTACAAATGGAAATGTTAAGTGGGAAGAAACGCTCTATAGCGTGAAGGATTCCTGGCTGGCGCTACAGGTGCGCAGTCTATCGAATTGGCAGTCGTGCGATCTGGATTCTTACACGCTACGACGCTGGCTAACGAATTGCCCGGAGTGATTTAAGGAGCGCCTCCCACAAGATCTATCACTTGCCTGGCGCAACCCCACGAAAGAGTAAACCCCGAGCCGCCGTGGCCGTAATTGTGAACGGCCGCGCGGCCGTCACGTAAGCGATCAAGATCAACACGCACGCCCGATTTGCGAAAAGGACGCAGACCAACGCGCTCGCGCAGAATTTTCGGATTCTCGATTTTCAATATGCGAGCGCATTCAGAGACGATGGAAGCCGTCGATGCAGAGTCGACGGCGAGATCATCACTGAGTTCATTCGTTCCACCGAAGACACAATCCTTGCTTCGGGGTATGGCGTACATGAGCGGCGCATCATCGCAAACAACCGCGAATGACAAGTTGTCGATCTTCGGAACAATCGCGACTTGACCGCGATGCGGCTCAAGATCGGCATCGTTAACGAGTGCGCGTGCGCCGATGCCGGTGCAATTGACCACGAAGCCGAAGGTTGGATCGACATCTTCCAATTTGGCGAAGCACGCATTGGAATGAATTTTGCCGCCAGCTTTCAGAAAGCGCTCCACCAAATAGTCGAGATAGATCGTCGTATCGGTCAGTGGAACAGCGATGGCGAAGCCGCTCGTGAATTCCTGGAATTTAGCGGCTTCACCGGGGACCACAAAACGGGCGCCCAGTGTCCGGGCCCACTCTGGAATCTGAATCTGGCTCGTCCGCGAAAATTGACGAAGCTCGATCATCGACACACCGCTATCCGACTCTCGACTCAGGTCGACAAGTACTCTGTAGGTTTCCAGCGCCCACGGAATCACATGGTCGACCGGCTCGGCATCGTACGGGAACCAGATTGCCGCCGCGGCACCAGACGTTGTGCTCTGACCAGTTTCCCCTGCAAAAATCGCGGTGCGATATCCACGTTCGGCAAGACGAACACCGCAGGTCAATCCCGAGACGCCAGCGCCAACGACGGCGATAGATCTTTGCATGAAGAGAGTTTACGCGTGAATCCGTGCGTGCGGAATCCAAACCGATCACTTACTATTATATCGACATGGTCGCTTTGAATGATGTTGCCCTGACCGAAAAAGTGCTCGCCGGAGAAAGAGTTTCCGCTGAGGACGCGCTGCAACTTTATCGATTGCCATTGGAAGAGCTGGGTTCACTGGCGAACACCCGGCGCGATCTGGCGAAGGCAGGCTCATACGACGGACATGGACGCAAGATCGTGACTTATATTGTCGATCGAAATGTGAATTACACCAACGTCTGTAATGTTTACTGCAAATTTTGCGCCTTCTATCGGACTGAACGCGATGAAGATCATTACGTTCTTTCTCTCGAACAGCTCGATCAAAAATTGGACGAACTTTCAGCGGCCGGCGGTGTTCAAATCCTGATGCAAGGGGGGCATCATCCGAAATTGGGGTTCGACTGGTACGTTCAGCTTCTCCAGCACATCCGCGAGAAATATCCGCACATTAATGTTCACGGCTTCAGTCCGCCGGAACTTCAACATTTTGCCGATACCTTCCGGATGCCGTTGCGCGAATTACTCTCGGAGTTTAAGAACGCCGGACTCGGCTCCATCCCGGGTGGTGGCGGTGAGATTTTGGTCGACCGGGTACGTGAGAAAATTTCGCCGCTAAAGATCAACAGCGATCGATGGCTGGAAGTGATGCAGGTCGCGCACGAACTGGGATTGAAGTCGAGTGCGACCATGATGTTCGGTCACGTCGAGACAACGGCAGAACGTATCGAACATTTGCAGCGGATTCGCGACCAACAGGATCGCAGCGGCGGATTCACGGCGTTCATTTGCTGGACCTTTCAGCCGCAACATACCGCTCTAAAGGTCAAGCAGCCGACTGGGGTGGCCGAGTATTTGCGCACTCAGGCATTGGCCCGGATTTTCCTGGATAACATCGAGAACCTGCAAAGCTCCTGGGTGACTCAGGGACCGGGAGTCGGCCAGGTGGCGCTCAAGTACGGCGCAAACGACTTCGGATCCGTCATGATGGAAGAAAATGTAGTGAGCAGCGCGGGCACCACGTTCCGATTGGACGCCGCGCAAATCGAGTCGCTTATTCGCGCGGCAGGATACGAACCGCGTCGCAGAAATACCTGGTACGAGCTTTTGAACTAAAGGCCGGGGGGCGTTGTCTATGGTCAAGCCCCTGTAGCCATGGAAAATCCTGTCTTGACGATGACCCCCTTCTCCATCTAATACCCGCTCTGTCCCGGCCGGTGTGTCGCGCGGGATAGGGCATCTTTACTTTATGGGATTTTTTCACGGATCGATGGGACGACTGGCGCGCCTGATATTGCTCGGCGTCGTGGGCGGTTTACTGGGCATTGTCTCGATCCATGGCCAGCAGCGGGAAGAAGCTCCTCCAACGCCGCCGACAGTACGAGCGATCGAGGTCGAATACAGCGGCCCGGCCACGTTGGCCAAAGAACGAATTCTTGCCCAAATGCGCACCGCGATTGGCCAACCTTACTCCGATCAGATCGTGGAGCAGGACATAAGAAACCTCTATAAAACTGGCCAGGTTTTGAATGTGCGCATCTTTGCGAAGCCGCAGGAAGACGGCGTGAAAGTAATCGTGGCGGTGCAAACACGCTCCATTTTGCGTGAGATCGTGGTTGATGGCTCCAATAAGGTCGGCGCAAAGCGCATTCGCAAAGAGATAGGGCTAAAGATCAACCAGCCAGTCAACGAGGAAGCCCTGGAAAAATCGCGACAGAAAATCATCGACGTCTATCGCGGACGCGGATTTAACGACATTGGCGTGGAGTTCCGCGTCGACCCAATCGACCCGCAGCGAGGGACGGCGCGGGTCGTTTTCACCGTTAACGAAGGCACGAAAGGGGCCGTGCGCAGAATCCATTTCGAAGGCAACGATCATTTTGGCGAGAAGGCGCTGCGCAAGCAGATGAAAACACGCGGTAAGACGCTCATCGCATTCCTCGATAAATCGGGGCGGCTCGACGAAGTTCAGTTGCAACAGGACTTGGATAGCCTTCGCGAGTGGTATCAAAACCACGGTTATATCGACGTCGAAGTAAAAGATGTTCGCAAGGAACGGCAAAGCGGCCCCATCACAATCGTCATCGCCATCAAAGAAGGGACGCAGTATCACGTCGGCAAAATTGCCATCTCGGGCGAGAAGGCGACGTCGGAACAGAAGATTCGAGCCCTTCTCAAAATGAAGGAGGGCACCGTTTATTCCCCCAAGGCTTTGCGCGAAGATGCCAAAGGGGTGGCGGATGCCTATGGCAGCGGTGGTTACGTAGACCTCGTGGTGGTGCCGCAAGGAGCCCCGGCAGGGCCAGCGCGGATTGATGTCAATTACAAGATCGAGGAAGGCGATCGCTCGTTTGTTCAGCGCATCAATATCACCGGAAATACGCGCACCAAGGATAAGGTCATCCGTCGCGAGGTTTTGGTCTCGCCGGGCGACGTCTTCAATACGGTGCGAGTGGACCGCAGTAAGAAACGCCTCGAGAACTTGGGCTACTTTTCGAAAGTCGAAACTTATCCGGAAGATACTGGAATTGCCGGACGAAAGGACCTCAGCCTCCTCGTAGAAGAGAAACGAACTGGTGCTCTGAGTTTCGGTGGCGGTTTCAGCACGGTTGATAAGCTCGTTGTGTTCGCCGAGCTGACGCAGGGTAACTTTGACATCATGAACTGGCCTGGCTTCACCGGTGCCGGCCAGAAGTTCCGAATGCGTGTCCAGTTAGGCACGCAGCGAAAAGATTTCCTGATTTCGTTGACGGAACCGTGGTTTCTGGATCGTCGCCTCTCTTTGGGAGGCCAGACGTTCTATACCGAAGCGAATTATTTAAGCTCTCTCTACGATCAGCGAAATTTCGGTTTCTCGGTTGAGCTTCGCAAGCCCCTTAGCCCGTTTATTTACGCCAGCCTCGGCTACCGGCTGGAAGACGTCGACATTTTCAACGTGGCCGCAAGTTCTTCACCTCAAATTCAGGCGCAGGCGGGTTCTCGACTGAAAAGTCAGATTTTTAGCAGCCTCGTCTTTGATCGACGCGACAATCCGATCCTTACTCGCCGGGGTCAGCGAATAGCCTTTTCACCCTACTTCTCGGGTGGGCCCCTCGGGGGCGACACTCAAATTTACGGCTGGGATTTAGAGGCATCTCAGTATTACCATTTACCGTGGGATCTTATTCTTCTGATTAACGGAGAAGCGGCTACGGTGGATTATTGGGGCACTGGCCCGGACCCCGTTCTGATCCCGGGCACTACCCTTACCACGTCTGCCGTGCCGATTTTCGACCGGCTCTTTCTCGGAGGTTCTAATAATCTTCGGGGCTTTGATTTCCGCGCAGTCGGTCCGAAAGACGCCAACGGCGAGCCCCTTGGGGCCAAATCGCTTATTCGCAGCACCGTTGAAATTACATTCCCAATTGTTGAAAAAGCGCGGGGCGCCTTCTTCTACGATGTCGGCGTGGCGAACTTGGATTCCTACGACTTCGGCACTCATACCATCGTGATCCCGCGGACGACTCATGCGGGTTTGCCTAAAGCACCCATAGTCTACGACAACCTCGCATCCGATGTGGGCTTCGGTCTCCGGCTTGATTTGCCGATAGGTCCCCTCCGCCTCGACTATGGCCTTCCCATCGACCGCGACGGAAATCCGGGCCACGGCAAATTTAACTTCAATGTCGGCTATCAGTTTTGAACGAATCTAATTGGTTGCAGTCTAAACGGTTTCGACGAACCTAGTCCCTGTCTTATGAAAAAAATTCTCTTTATTACCCTGGCTTCCGCGTTGATTTTTCCAGCTGCGGGTTTTGCCCAATCTCTCAAGGTCGGCACGGTCGACATGCAACGTGCGTTCAAGGAATACGGCAAAACTAAGGACGCGGAGGCGAAGATTAATGACGCCAAGAACGCGGCCAAGAAGGAGTATGACGAACGGGCGGAGGGCTATAAGAAGGCCCTGGATGAGATCAACAATCTCAACAAACAGCTCGAATCCGGCGCTACCTCGGCCGATGCCAAGACGAAACTTGCCAAGGAGCGCGACGACAAAATCACCAATATCAAAAACATGGAGCGCGAGATCAACGAATTCCGGCAAACTCGCGAACGTCAGCTGCAAGAGCAGGCCTTGCGGATGCGCGAAGGCATCGTGAAGGAAATCACGGACATCGTAATGGATAAAGTGAAGGCCAACCACATGGACCTCGTGTTCGACAAGTCAGGGATGAGCCTCAACGGTGTGCCGGTCCTAATGTACGCGCCGGAGAACACTGATTTTACCGTGGAGGTAATTGCTTCCCTCAATAAGGGCGGACGACCAGCCCCAGCGGCCAGCCCGGCGAAACCTTAATTTCAACTCGAAAATTTGAAACACACGCGAGCAAAACTCGCGTGTGTTTTGCCGTACAGGCGAAGATGACCGGTCGCATTTTCTATCCGTCGGCCCTCTTGCGAAAACCGCAGGATCGATATGCTGTCATGCGGTGTTGGGCGGCGGCCATCATTCTTAACCTCGCCTCCGCTTCGAGTTGTCTGGCAACCGACTGGCAGTCCACCATCTCCAAAGAGCCGCCCGGGGCCTTTCCAGCGCTACGCCCACTCCGGGCCAGTTACCGGTTCGGATGGTCTGGATTTACCGCTGCCACCGGGGAACTACATTTTATGGGACAAGCCGGCAACCGTCTCCAACTCGAGGGAGCTGTGCATACAACTGGTTTGGTGCGCGCTTTGTGGAGGTTGGACGGAGATCTGAGCGCCCTCTCCGATGCAGAAACGCTTCATCCAATCGAAATGAAGCAGACGGAGATTTACCGGCGGAAAAAGATGGTCACACAAGTAGCTTTCAATGCCGGCGGAGCCACTCGAACCCGGACTGAAGGGCCGGGCCTTGGAACAACGACGACCAAGGAATTCCATTTCCCGAACTTGTTCGATTTGCACTCGGCAGCCTTGTATCTGCGGAGCGAGCCGCTGAAAGAGCATAGCACCTATCGAGTGGCGGTTTATCCGGCGACGTCGGCCTATCTTGCAACCCTCACCGTCCTGTCTCGGGAAAAAATCTCAGTCCACGCCGGCAGTTACAATGCCATTAAACTCGATCTCAAACTCAGCAAGATCGGCAAGCAAATGGAATTGGAGCCTCACCGGAAATTCAAGCGAGCGTCCATTTGGATCTCAGATGATGCCAATCGCCTCCCCCTTCGTATCGAAGCGCAAATTTTCGTAGGCACCGTTTTCGCTGAGCTACAATCGGTCGAATTCGACAAACCGGCGCCCTAACAGGATCGACAGTTATTCCCGGATCCATTCGCCGCGCACTGGCGCTTCAAAACGCGGCCGCAGGATCGGCCGCCGCGGAACGAAAGCCGGCACGTGCGAGCCGGGTAACAAGTTTAACCCAGCGAGCGTCGACAGATCGAGACGCCCCGTGACCGGAAGGCCGACGCGCGATTGATACGCGCGCAGCGAAAATTCCATGTTCGGACCATAAACTCCATCGATATCGCCGCGATAGAGATCGCGCCGCTCCAGAATCCTCTGCGCTGACGCAACTATTTCGCGCTGCACGTCCGGCGGAGCGCCGGCGTAGGGAGTACCGGCAAACAGTGCGCCTCCCGGTGGAGTGACAGTGACCGGATTCGACGGATAGACGCGTTGATCCTGTGGCGCATTCGGCAAAGCCTCAGCAGGCTCGTGTACGCCTCCGTTATTCTGCGGTCCCCTGGCAAACGGCTGCAGACGCGCGTCCCCGTCGGGCTGCGCCTCCCGTGCGGATCCATCTGCCGGCTCCGACGCAATTGGCCGCGGCGGAGGAGAATTCCTGGCAGTCTGCTGCACGGAACCGGAAGCGCTCGCCCCTAACGAACGCACCGTTTCATTGTCGAGTTCGCCGGTAACTTGCAAACCGTTTCGGATTTGATAACGGCGAATCGAGGCCGTTGTATCTGCGTCCTTGGTTCCACTGACTTGGCCATAGTAGAAGCCCTGGTCTTTCAGCGCCTGCTGCGCCTTCGCGATCGTGTCATCCGCCCGGGCGACTAGGAGCGAGCCGAAAAAAAATAATACAAGGAGCTTAGTTTTCATGTTGCCGTGCTACTTGGACGGCATTTGTTTTTTGCTTATTCAGTGCGGCGGGGGCGCGGTCACGGCGAGCGTTGTTCGACGCTGTTGAAGAAGATCGCGATAGCGCAAAGCACCCTCAGTAATGGCGGCGGCTAGCTGCTCGCGATAATCAGAATTCCCCAATTTGGCAATGTCCTCCTTATTGCTGAGAAATCCTCCTTCGACCAACACCGCCGGCCGAGTCACGTTCGTGATCACAAAAAACTGCCGGGGTTTGGCGCCGCGATCGACCGCGCCGGTCCGTGCGACCAAAGCTTCCTGGATAAAGCCAGCCAGGCTTTGGCTTTCCACATTGGGCGCCTCCGTGGTTGCTGGTCCGGAGAAAAACGGAATCCACGCAATCACTGAAGGCGCCGAAATCGCCTGGTGATCCGCGTAATACGTTTCCACTCCACTCGCCAGCGGTCTTTCGCCTTCGTTAAAATGAATGCTAATTAGGACGCTGTCGCGGACACGATTCGTGAACCGGGCGCGATCGGCCAGCGAAACAAACGTATCGTCATAACGAGTCATGAGTGTAGGCAGACCTTCTGCCTGCAATAACCGACCGACTCTCTGGGCCACGTCCAACGTCAGATCTTTTTCCAGGACAGTGCCGCACATCGCGCCGGAATCCTGGCCCCCGTGCCCCGGATCGAGAACCACTGTGCCGAATGATGCCCGTTTTCCTGACGACTGTGCGCTGGCCGGTTCGCCCGGTTGCCTCGGCATGGACACTAGCCAAACAAATGAGACCCCCATCAGGAGGACCCCCATCCACGCCGCGCTGTCTTTCATCGACCGTCTGATCCCTGATCGCCGGAACATTTCGTCTCCTACTTACTGATTAACGCACGCGCCTCCTCGTCCGACAAGGCGCGATAACGGATTGCCGTGCCCGAAGCGCGTTCCAGGAGCGCCGCTTCGATGCCCATCCCGGCGAGCTGCTCTTGTCGATGTTTTGAAACGGTGGCGCGATTCGGAAGCTCTTTCGCGCCGTCTCTTTGTAACGCCATGTGCCCGACGCTCCAAGCGTCGAGCGCAGATCCCAGAGCCGTCTCCAACCCCGCCCCGGCCTTGTGTTCAGCTTTCAAGAAAGCTTCCATGAGTTCGGCAGATTGCCGTGTCCCGCTCAGAACAGCGAAATCCTGCCGCGCCTGCGCAAAAGTTGCGCCGTTGGTGGCAATAGCGCCGTCATAATCGACCCGAAAAAACAAATCTTCCGCAGGGGTCGCCCCCACTTCGGCAAAGAGCATCCGCGCAAGATAAGGCGCTCCGTAAATTTGCTCGAAAGCGCCCTTCAACGCCGGGCTTAACGAATAATGCGCCAGCCGCCGAAGTGAAACATCCGCCGCTGACCGGGTGAATCCCTCGGTACTTGCCAGCTCGATTGCGGCCATGCGCAAACGCTCGATATCGCCCGGATGACCGATCGCACCCATTCCGATGCGATCGTAAATTTCAAAAATCTTTTGCCCGGCACGGCCAAGCGTGAGGAATAGAATACCGCCCGTGTAGCCGACCGCCGCGATCGGACTGCCCGACGCCAATTGCGTCTCGATGTACTCGCGTCGGTTCGCGATCGCCTCAACCCAGCGGTACGGCTCCTCAATCATGCGACTGTTTTCTCGAACACCGCCGCGATCCTCTCTTCCGGCAGAGTTTTGATTCCCGCACCCGAAACGATTTTGATCAACGGGTAAATTTTCCCGATGCGATCGACTCCGCTAGTAGCCGTATCGGATTCGGCCGCCGTATCCAAGGCCCGCAAGGCCACCGTAATCGCTTCTTCTTCACTCCGTTTTTGAAGCGGCTGTGCACCCCAATGATTTTCGTAATAGAGAATCCCACGCACCGCGGGAGATCCCGATCCAGTGGCCGCGTACTCAGCCACCTCAAACTGCGCTCCCATCGCATCGTAAAAATAAAGGCGCCCCTCAGGTTTTACCCCAGAATCGTAAGTCGCAAAAATCGGGACCACCATTCCCAGGCCCTGAAGTGCCAGACCAAAGTTGTCGCGCAAGAGCTTTGAGAGCGCGCGCACTTTTCCGTCCACACTCATCTCCTGCAATTGCGTTCGCCGAAAATATTGAAACGAATGTTCGAGGACGCGCGCCATTTCCCACGCTGTCGCCGGCACACCCGCAATCGCCATGATCGAATGCCTGTCGATTTCGAGAACCTTGTCTGCGCGATCGTAAACTACGGTGTTCCCGGAAGTCGCCCGCCGGTCGCCCGCCACCAGCACCCCGCCGGAAAACTTAAAGGCGAGGATCGTTGTTGCTTCGGTAGGCGTCCACGTCTGCTGATTCGAAGGCGTAATCCGCGCAGCTGGGTCGATCACTGTCGCCTGTCCAAATAACCCTTTGCGCCGAAGTAATGCAGGAAAATCTTCGCCCGCCCCGGCGAATCCCTGTCCCAGAGGGAAAGATTCCATTATTGGCCCGTTCGCTGGCGGTAGCGCTTGGATTGATTCGGATCCACTTTGCGCATTTTTTTTAGAAGATCCTTCGTATCCGGCCTCGAAATATCCGGTGAACGCGGCCCGCCGCCATCACCTTGCTTAGGGCTCCACGGCGCCGGATCCATCGGCTTTTGAACGCGCTCAGGCATCGTAAAAAAATTTAAAGCCAAATGGTCGAAAGGCAAGCTGCCCAACCTGAAACCGCCCGTTGTAACCCTCCCCCAGAACGTGGTTGGGTAAGCTCGGAGGCCCGCGCTTCCCGAAACCGTGACGGTGGTGTCAGGCTTGCCAGACAAACCTGCCGGTGGCAACATGGAAGCGGATGAAGGTGGTCACGCTATTTGCTATCACATTCCTTTTGACGTTGTCGTTCGTCTCGGCGCAAACGGTTACTCCGGTCCCAGCCAGGGCGTCATCGGAAACGCTACAGCTCCAGGCGCTGACCCGTAAAATTGAGGAGCAAAACGCGAAGATCGACATTCTTTCTCAGCAGATCCTCAAGCTCGAACAGCAGCTTGTGCATACGCGCCCGGGAGTCATGATCGGCGAAACCGAACGTGCACCCGCAGCTTCGGCCCCGACGGCAACACCAATGCCGCACCTGCCCGGCGTAAACACACACACCGTGGCCCGTGGCGAAACGCTCACTTCCATTGCCAAACTGTACGGGATCACAATCGGCGAACTGCAGCGCTTTAATCACATCGACGACCCGCTCAAATTGCGGGCCGGACAAACACTCATGATCCCGCCCTCACCGACACCGGACGCATCGGCAGGGGAGTGACCGATGGAGCCGTCAAACCAGGATTGGTTTCTGCGCAAACACGGCGACGGCAGCCTTTTTGGCCCGCTATCATTTGAGCAGCTCGCCCTCTGGGCTTCGACAGCGCAAATCGCTCCACACGATGCTCTTTCTAACGATCAACGATCATGGATCAAGGCACCGATGTTGCCTCAACTCGGCATGGACTGGCTGGTAGAGATTACCAGCGAGCATTACTATGGACCGACCACACTGGGCGCGATCCAGGAATTTGTGCGACTCGGCGAAATCAACGAAGAGACCTTCGTCATCAATACTTGTGACGGCGCGCGCCGCCAGATCCAGGAAATGCCCGCATTGTTGGAAATGGCACGGGCGGAGGCCGCTGCCGACTTGATCGAAAACGAATCGTCGCCTGCCAATGAACCTGCTGCCACCGGCATTTCAATTCGACTGCAGGAGCGCATTCGCGATCTCGAGCAAATTTTAAGTGAGGAGCGCCGCGCCCTGATTGAAGCAGAACAGCGTTATCAGGAGCTCGACCAAAAATATCTGGAACTGGCGGAACGCCTCTCCGAGCCCGCCGGTTGAATTAGTACCAGGGAGGGGACTCGAACCCCTAAGGATTGCTCCACCAGATCCTAAGTCTGGCGCGTCTGCCAATTTCGCCACCCTGGCGCGGGTCAAATTCTAGCACGAATGCCGGAACTCGACAGCACGAGGGCTCCGGAGATTTATTCCAAGTTGTTCAGATTGAAGAGGGGCCAGCTCGGTTTGCCGGCTGCGACTGCGCGTAGCGGAATTTCTGTCGGCCCCGTGGGGTTCAGCACGCGATAGCGAAGTACACCTTCATAGGCAAAAAGCGGTACGTATGCTTCCCGGCTCTCGCGCTGCATTCTGACGGCGCGCCTATTGAACGTTGGATCGAGAAGGTAGGTCCCGTCTGCCGTTTCCCATTCCAACCAGGCATGTGTAAACCAATCACTGGCGCGACGTTTGCCGATGATAAAACGAACATCCGTGACGCCCTTCTCGCGCATTATCTCGTAAAGAAGCATAGCCTTGCCTTTGCAATCGGCCCTTCTCGTAATGCTGACCTCGACGGGCGTCTGCCATTGCTTTGAATAACGGTACGGAATTTGGCGAAGTTTGCTCATCCACTGATTAACAACCGGGAGCGAAACTCCGTCCGCACAATCCGTTCCCACTGTGTTTAAGATGGGTTGCACGCGTAACATCTGACGATCGTATGGAGTGGATTCGACGGGCAGGAAAGTTGGCCGCGCAAACAAAGACGACGCCAGCGCGATATACGCTAGCAGCGACAAATGGAACCAACTAAACCGTCGGTGTGAGAGCGACGTCGAAATCATATCCGGCGCGGCCTTCTAAAGCACTGCCCATGCCGCGTAACGCCGAGTAAATCGCCGCGATGTAGAGGCGGCCGTGCCGGCCGCAATTAACGAGATCTGCGGACCAAGCCCGCGCTTACACTTCAGGAACTTTAGGCGGGGCCGGCGGGGGCGGCCCTTCACCCGGCGCCGCCGATGTTGATCCGGGCTCGGAAGTCGGCGGCGATGCGGCTTTCGCCGCAGCTTGAGCTGCCGCCGCGGTAGCTGCCTTCTTCTTGGCTTCGGCCGCGGCTACGGCCGTAGCCAAATTCGCATCGACCTCCGCCGCTTCGATCGGGTGGATGCTGTGGTAGTAGGTGTTCGACTTGGAGAGTTCATCTTTCCGCTGGAGCAACGAATCAAACCGCTCGCGTTTACTCAGTTCGAAAACCTTGTCCATTTTGATCGCTTCGAATGGACAAACCTCGACACAAATCTGGCAGCTCATGCAAACGGAAATGTCGATATCGAAGACCGCCGGATAAAACTGCGGCTTGCCCATGTAATCCGGTTTCTTGTCTTCGCTCTTAACTATATAGATGCATTGCGGCGGGCATTCCTTCTCGCAAATCTTACAAGCCACGCAGCGCAGTCCGGCTTCAGCGTCATCGGTATCATAAATAAGAAACGGAAAATTCCGATAATTTTCCGGAAGAGGACTGCGCTCCTCCGGATATTGCACGGTAATCAGCCGGTCCTCCTCGAAATAACTTCCAACGAAGTTACGCGCCGTGACCGCCATCCCCTTGAGTATGCCTGAACCAATCATTTGTTTGTCAGCGATCCACTTCTCCCATCACGATATCGATGCTGCCAAGAATCACCATCACGTCCGCGACGGTGTGACCGAGGCAAAGATCCTCAAGAATCGTCAGGTTAATGAAACTCGGCGGCCGCACCCGATAGCGGTAAGGATTTGGACTGCCGTCACTGATCAAATAAAAACCCAGTTCGCCCTTGGGACCTTCGATTCGTCCATACGCTTCGCCGACAAGCGGGCGAAAGGCGCGAATCTTTACTTTGGGATTCATGATCGGGCCGACCGGTATTTGCGGAATAGCCTGCTTCAAGATTTCGATGCTCTCCCGCATCTCCAACGCCCGCATCATCAGGCGATCGTAAGTGTCGCCATGATCGCCCAGCGGAATGCGAAACTTGAATCGCGGGTAAAATCCGTAGCCGTCTACTTTGCGGATGTCGTAATTCACGCCGCATGCGCGGAGCATCGGTCCAGTGATCCCGGCACTAATCGCGAGATCAGCGGAAAGTTTGCCGACATTCTGGGTGCGTGCGATAACGATTTCGTTTTGAAGAATCAGGTTCTCGAACTCATCAAGAAACTTCGGGAAAGCATCGACAATTTGTTTTGCGCGCTCAAGCCACTCCGGGCTTGCATCGACACGGCAGCCGCCGAACCGCATGAAGTCGCACATCATGCGGGAGCCGGAGAGCGATTCGAACAGATCGAGAATTTTTTCGCGTTCGCGAAATGCATACATCAGCGGCGTTCCCCACGCGCCCATGTCGCTCAG
>JBDTZF010000200.1:0-2631 GCA_040005265.1 Verrucomicrobiota bacterium | reverse complement strand
TGGCCCGCGACAAATTTTATGACGGGACCGTGTTTCATCGGGTCATCCCTAATTTCATGGTGCAGGGCGGCGATCCGATGGGTACCGGTACTGGTGGCCCGGGCTATCAGTTTGAAGACGAATGCAAGGGCAATCCGCAAAAGCATCAGGTCGGCAGCTTGTCGATGGCGAATGCCGGGCCGAACACCAACGGCAGCCAGTTTTTCATTACCCACATCGCCACCAATTGGCTCGACGGCAAACACACCGTGTTCGGCAAGGTTTTATCAGGCCAGGACGTGGTCAATGCGATTCAGGGAGGGGACACATTAGTTTCGGTAACAATTACCGAAGGTTGATTGTTGATGGTTGATTGTTGGGCAGAGGGCAGAGCAGGGGAGTGACCTCTCTTCATGCTCGTGATCATGCTCGCTTGGGTCGCGGCACCCTTCACAGTTGCAGGAGATGAGCCCACGAAACACGCGAAAAGACGCGAAATTTTCAGAGATTTTGGAGCTTTATGGATGGGAAGAAGATCTTTGTTTACTTCGTTATCTTCTGTTAAAAAAATCCCCGCTGTTTTGGTGTGTCGAGGGTAGTCAAAATTAGGGCGCCGACGGTGCGTACGCCCTCCAGGTGAAGTCCGACAGTCATAGACTGATTCGCTCTCTCCCGTTCGCTCACCCTCCAGGCTTCCCGTCCATGTCGCCGTCTCCCGGCTTGCTTCATTGCCGCGACAGGAATGAAGACCGCGGTGATTCGCAATCTCCCAATTGCTCTCCGCTCCCCCGAGCGGCAATGCAGTCCATCCCGCGGCTTCCCAGCACGCCGTATTCAACGACCACGGCTACAGCCTTCCTGCTCTCCTTAGAGACCTCTTTTCTTTGCGGCCGACACGGCCGCCTCTACACTTTACGGCAAGCCGGTGCCGGATTTGGATTTGACGAGCGCGATGTCGGAGGAATTGATGACGCCGTTTACTGTGACGTCGTTGCGGAAGTTCGAACTCGTGGTCGCCGTGCCGGTCTGAGCTTTGGTCTCGCTGATGTCGGATGCGTTGACCGCGCCGTTGTTGTTGGTGTCGCCGACCAGAAGGCTGATCGGGATCGAGATGTCGCCCGGACCGGTGCCGGTGCTCACATCGAAAAGTTTGAGCGCGATCGTTTGGGCATTCGGCGCGGTGAAATCGATCGTGAGCTGATTTCCGCTTACGCTCGTCCCGGTCACGGTCCCCGTTCCGGACGTAACGACGGCGGAAGTAAATGTGACCGGTGAGAAAAAGCTGATCACCACTTTATGCGCGTCGGCATTAGCGCCCTGGCCAATCCGGCACTCAATTCCGGGCGTTCCGGACGTCGGCAATGGAATGTCGAACGTTCCCGCCGCGCCGTGCACTTTTCGCGAAACCGCGCCGGCAAAACTCGGTACAAACGTGTAGCCCTGTACGACGTCGATTAGGTTGAAGAAACTGCCGCCGATCCCGCCGACGGATGGCACTGTGTTGGCCGGCTGCTGGAGAGTCATGGTGGACGCGGTTACCTCATGCAACCGGCTATCGACCGCGCCCGGCTCATTCACCATGGAGAGGGGGACGTAGATCGTGATGGTTCCGTTCGGGCCAAGAATGGATTGGCAATTGCCGGCCGGGAGTTGCGTATTCCCAGGATACGTGGTCGCGCCGCCGCCGCCTAACAACGCGAGTGCGTTCTCGCCGACGAAACATTGCAGAGCAGCGCCGTTGTTCGATTCGGCGTAAACATGGAAATTCTTTCCGCCGTTGGGGTCCGTGGTGGACGGCACGAGCCATTGCGTCGACCAGACCAGATCGGTGTCAGGATCCTGCGCGGTGGTTGGCGCGAGGGTGAGATTATTCAGTTGCATCACGACTTTGTAACAAGGCGCGCCGGCGGAGCAGGGGGCCTCGGTCACGAGCGCTACACTCGAGTTCAGAATATCGAGCTGCGGCATGTTCGTGCTGCTCGTTCCGTTCGCTTCATATTTGCCGTCACCGGCCGGATCGGTCGCGGCGCTGAACGGCGCAAGGCCTGAAACATTCACCGGCGATGTCGATGTAAACAAGCCGGGGCCGCCATTCTGCCGCACATACATTCCCTTTGATGCCGCTGAGCCGATAATGTTATTCGAGTCGCTGTAGGAAACCTGTGCTTCGCCACGCGCACCTGTGCGCAGCTGGAGAAAATCGCCGAGCGCGCGGCTGGCTGCCATTTGTTGTCCGCCGATCAGCGTCTGCACCGGGCCGACATGCACTGCGTGCTCGCTGGCGAGGATCGGAGCCGTGAATGTCGGCACGGCAGAATGCGCGTTGAGCGATTGGGTCAGCCAGAGCGACCAGACGCATCCGTTGCAATCATCCGGTCCATGCGCTCCGCTCGCCGCTGCGCCGGGAGTTCCGTACCACGCAATGTTCACCCGGCCATCGTCGCCGGCGGCGATCCAGGCGAAGACATTCGTGTGCAATGTTCCGAGCGGCGAACCGGACGTGTCGATCTGCAAAGGCGCGGACCAGGTCCGGCCCTGGTCGGTTGAGTAGGAAAACTTCAACGCCACATCGCCAGTGATGCTCGAGCCGGTGGTGATCGGCGCCTGCTCCCAAACGGCGTAGAGATTTCCCGCGTTGTCGATCGCCATGGT
>JBDTZF010000199.1:0-2648 GCA_040005265.1 Verrucomicrobiota bacterium | reverse complement strand
TGTGTGAAATCACTTTGCGCGGCTCTCATTGTATATTGAAAAATCGCGTAAGCATCAGAAAGTGACGCTTCGCACGGGTCGGTAGCTCAATGGTAGAGCAGCCCCGAAAGCTTTCGGGGTTGGTTGCGATCGAGAAACCGGATAGATATTAAGAAGCAATCGGGTCGGTAGCTCAATGGTAGAGCAGCGCCCTTTTAAGGCGTTGGTTGCGAGTTCGAGTCTCGCCCGACCCAAACTCTCTATGGCTTGGGTCTATATCTTGCGGGGCGCCCGCCGGTATTACATCGGTGCGACCGAAAATCTTGAGCGCCGGATGGCGGAGCACAAACGCGGGAATAATCACACTACGCTTCGGTTCGGCGGCGAGATTCAACTCGTTGCGACAAGGGAACTCGCGTCAATGGCGGAAGCCCGTAACCTCGAATTGGCTCTCAAGAGAAAAAAGAACCCGCGGCTCGCGATCTCATTTCTGCAGTCATTGAAGTAAAAGAGCAGCCCCGAAGACTTTCGGGGTTGGTTGCGAGTTCGAGTCTCGCCCGACCCAGCTCTGTAGCAGCGCTCTTGTGAGGCGTCAAAAGCCGAACGGTGGAGGGACGGCCTCTGTGCCGTCCGAGACTGGGACGCGACGGAGCCCGTCCATCCAGATCAGAGAAGTGGGAGCAAGTCGCGCAGCGAATTCTTTTGTCGATCCAATGGGAAAATCGGCAATCCGGCCGCGCTGGCCGCTTTCCAATCACGCTCCGGATCGTCGCCTGCATGCAGAACCTCGTTGGGTTCCAAATTCATGAACTTGAGCGCGCGCCGGAAAATTTCGGGATCGGGTTTGTCGGCTCCGATTTCGCTGGAGACGAAGATGTGAGAGAAGAATTTAGAGATGCCGAGGTGCTCCAGGATCATGCGCAGGCGTCCATCGAAATTCGAAACGACGGCGAGCTGGAATCGCTGATGCAGTTGTTTCAAGACATCGGCAACCTCGGGATACAATTCCCACACCCCTGCCTCGGCGAAGTGCTCGTAGGCGACCTCGAAGAAATTGTCGCGATCGAGTGGATTCAACGACGGCGCTGCCTGATCGAGCACCAGATCGACAAGGTCTCGCCACCAATCTTTGTCATCGTTTTCGCGGGGACCATCGATTGCGCTCCGGGGCGGCATTGTTTTCCAGGCTGAGAAAAACGCGCGGTCAAGTTTAACGGGATCGAGCTTCAATCCCATTTCGTTGCCGACCAACGCGTAATGATCGCCCACGGTCCTGGTCAAACAGATCAGTGTGCCGGCGGCATCGAAAAAGACAGCCTTGATCATGAGTTGGAGCAAACGCCCGACCTCCAAGTATCGGGAGGGCGAGGCGCTGTCGAGCAGACGAATCGACAACTGCGCGCTGTCGGCGTCCAAATATGCTAAGATTGAATCATGCTGCCAACCGAGCACGACGATCCGATCAATGCCCAAATCCTGGCGATTTCCGAGGACAAGATCGAAGGATTCGTGCGGGAACCGTTCGAGGAAATTGCGCGACGGTCGGGTGTCGATGTCGATGTGGTGATGGCGCGAATCGCGGCAATGCTGCGCGCGGGGACGATCCGACGTGTCCGGCAAACATTGCTCGCGACCAATCTGGCTGATGGCGCGCTCATTGCCTGGAAAGTTCCGGAGGACAAGATCGACAACGCATTTGATTGGATGTCGCAGCGCGATCCGTTTTCGGGGCACGTGGTGCTACGCTCGACCGATACCGTCACCGCCGGCTCGGATTACAAACTTTGGACGACTCTCAAGGTGCCGCGCGGATTTTCGCTACAGCAGCATTGCGAATTGCTGGTCAAAAAAGTCGGCGCCGAACGTTTTCGCATCATGCCCGCGAAAGGAATTTTTACTTTAGGCGTGGGCCACGTTCGCCGAAAAACCGTCGAACCGGGCAGCAAATCAGATGAGCCCGCGAAAATGGTTCCGGTGCAGGCTGTCGATCTAAACGAACAGGAGTGGAATGTTTTGCTCGCGCTTAAGCGCGAGTTCGCACCGGAAGAAATTGCGCCGTCGCTTTGGGAAAAACGGGCCGCTGGGGCCGGTGTCTCGCTCGAAGGCTTTTATCGTGTGGCCGAAGAGTTGAACTCGAAAAAAATAATCGGCCGGTTCTCTACCTTTCTGGAGCACGTCAAGCCGTCGACCGGCGGTGTGCGGGTCACGCGATTCAATGCGCTATTTCATTGGGCTGTGCCGCCGGGACGCGAAATCGAATCGGGTGGCGAGGTCGGGCGCCATCACATTCTCACTCACTGTTACTGGCGCGAGGCCGGTCCGGAGTTTAAAAATGTGAACATCATGGCCGTCGCGCACGGCACCGACAAATCGCTCCTGCTTGAACACAAGGCGGCGATAGATCGGCATCTTCAGGCCAGCGGTATTCCGGTTTCATACACCAATGTTTTCTGGGGCGGACGAAGTGAGATCAAGCCGTCGGAGATTTCGCCGCTCGTTTATCGTGAGTGGTCCCGCGAAATGGCGGCTTGAAGCGTCCTCACGGCGGTGAGGGGACAAGGTGGATCGGCCCCGAACGCTTTCGGGGGCGATGCTAATCAATCGGCGAAGCCGCTCTAATTAATTGCTGTGCTTGCGATCCTAATTTGCGGCTGCGCCGTGTTTTTAAC
>JBDTZF010000113.1:0-8879 GCA_040005265.1 Verrucomicrobiota bacterium | reverse complement strand
CCAATTTTTCGCATCGCGGGCATTCAATTGCGGATTCACGTCACGTTTTTGCTGCTGATCGCCTGGCTGGCCTTTGGTTATTACGAACAGGGCGGTTCCGCGGCAGCAGCAAGCCGTGTCGTGTTTATTTTGCTGCTCTTCCTTTGCGTCGTGTTGCACGAATTCGGGCATGCGATTGCCGCGAAATCGTTTGGGATTAACACCCCGGATATCACGCTGCTTCCAATCGGTGGCGTTGCGCGACTCGAGCGCATGCCGGAGGAACCAAGGCAGGAGCTGGTGATCGCAATCGCCGGGCCTTTGGTCAATGTGGTCATCGCGTTCGGTTTGTTTATGGCCGGGGGCTGGCGAGGTTCGCTGGAGCAAGAAACGGTAGAACGCGGCGCACTTATCCCGCAGTTAATGACGATCAATATAGTGCTGGTCCTCTTTAATTTGTTGCCTGCGTTTCCGATGGACGGCGGCCGGGTGCTGCGTGCCGTTTTGGCGACGCGGATGACTTATGCTCGCGCGACCCAGATCGCCGCCTTGATTGGCCAAGGCTTTGCTTTTGTTTTCGGTTTCATTGGTCTGATGTGGAATCCGTTCTTAATCTTCATCGCTCTTTTTGTTTATATCGGCGCATCGCAAGAGGCGGCGCTGGCGCAAATGAAAGATATATCGCGCCGGTTCCCGGTTTCGGCCGCGATGGTGCGCGAATTTCGCACTCTGGGCGCGGACGCCACGCTTCAGGAAGCTGTGGATGCGTTGCTCGCGACATCGCAGCACGATTTCCCAGTCATGGGCGAAAGCGGGAACGTCGCTGGCGTGCTCACTCGGCACGATCTGATTGGAGCGTTGCGCAAGAACGATCCGGCGGTCCGCGTGGCCGACGTCATGAGGCGCGACATTCCGACCGTTACTACCGGAACGCGTTTCGAAGAAGCGTTTCGCATCATGCAGGAATGCAATTGCCCGGTTGTTCCCGTGCTCGACAACACGAAACGGCTTGTCGGTCTGCTCACGCCCGAAAACGTGAGCGAACTGATGATGGTGCAATCCGCCATGCCTCGGGCACGGGCCACGTAATTTTCTCGCGATCATCCCGAGCGATGGTCCGAGTTGGACTGGCATTTTCGCTCAGAATGACGGTTGCGTAATCCTCGCTTATTTTGATGCCGAGATGACGCCATCGAAAGAAAAGGCCGATTTGCAAAAGAAGGTGCACGAAGTGCCGCACAAACCGGGCGTGTACCTGATGCGCGACCGGTTTAATCGCGTCATCTACGTGGGCAAAGCCCGCGATCTGCGTAAGCGTGTCAGCTCCTATTTTCTTCCGTCAAAGATTGCGCAGGCCGACTTAAAAACCAGGGCAATGCTCGACGCGGTTTGGGATTTTGAAACTCATACGGTGCGCAGTGATGCCGAAGCGGTGTTGCTCGAAGGCAAATTAATCAAGGAATACCGGCCGCGGTACAACATTTCGTTCCGTGACGACAAACGTTTTTTACTGGTCAAGATCGACGTCTCGGAAGATTGGCCGCGTTTCCGGCTGGCCCGATTCAAGAAGGATGACAACGCGCGCTATTTTGGCCCGTATGCGCATTCGGGCGCATTGCGGCAGACGCTGAATTTCATGCGCAAAAAATTCGGCGTGCTAACATTCGGCCGCGGTTCTCCAACTGAGCGGGAGCTAAAATCATCAACCTATCAAGTGCCGATGCGCCTAAGTGAGATTAACGCAGAGCAATATCGGGAACGGGTCGCCCAGGCGTGCGATTTTCTCGAGGGGCGATCAAGAGAGATGATCGGAGCGCTCGAGGAGGAGATGCGCAAAGCGGCCGACAAAACGGATTTCGAAAAAGCCGCTGAGCTCCGCGACATGATCGTAGATCTCCGGGACACCACCAAGCCGATGCGGCGTTTCACGCGCGGCGGACTCCCGAGCACGATTGATCCGATGGCGGATGTTCAGGCGCTGGGTGAGGCATTGCAGCTTACGCGTCCACCGCGAGTGATGGAGTGCTTCGACATATCGAACATTTCCACGACGCATGTCGTAGCCTCGATGGTTTCATTCCGCGAGGGCGTACCGGACAAGGACAATTATCGGCGTTACCGGGTGCGCACCGTGATAGGCCAGGATGACTTTGCCAGCATGGCGGAAGTAGTGCGGCGGCGGTATTCGCGGATTTTATTGGAAGCGCGGGATGCGAATCCGGATGTGGCGGAGTTTTCGCAGGAAAATCCGGCCGAGACGCTTGAGCGCGTGAGTCATCCCGAGAGGAAATACCAGTCCGGCTCGGACCAAGGGACCCCGTTGAAAGACGTGGAGGTAACTCCGCGGGATTCCTCGACTTCGCTGCGCTCCGCTCGGAATGACGAAACTTTTGTCGCCGTTCGGTTGCCGGACTTAATCATTGTCGATGGTGGGAAAGGGCAGCTTTCGTCGGCCTGTCGTGAATTGCAGCGATTGCGCTTGCACGATCTGCCGATCATCGGGCTGGCTAAGGAGCACGAAGAGATTTATCGCCCGGGGCGGGCGCTGCCATTGCAACTTTCGCTGGATTCGGGTGCATTGCGCTTGCTCCAGCGCATCCGCGACGAAGCGCATCGCTTCGCTAATGCTTATCATCAACTGCTCATGAAAAAGCGGATCGGCGAGAGCATTCTCGACGACTGCCCTGGGGTGAGCCAGCACCGGAAGAATCTCCTGTTGCGCAAATTCGGGTCCGTAAATCGGGTGCGTAAAGCGAGCATCGAAGAAATCGCAGCTACCGAGGGAATCGGGCGTAAGCTGGCTGAAGATGTGCATCGATTTCTGCAAAGACGTTGATTTATCCGAAGATTTCGCGGATTAACGCACATTCTTTTCGCATGAGGCCGATCCGGGGAACTCTGGCTAGTTATTTCGTTGCATTGTCGATCTTCGGCTCGTCGCCGTTTTCGGCTGCGCAGTCGCCTGCTCCGGAAGCGAGCCCGAAACAAACGGAGGAAGAGGAAATTGTTCCGACTTTCGAAACGCAAAAATTAGCGCGCACCTACATTCTCGATGTCCCGGCGCCGCGCGGACAGATCACCGATCGGCATGGCGTCCCGCTCGCGCAAAACAAACTCAGTTATCATCTGGCGATCAATTTTCCGACACCGCTCGATTTCTCCGATGCGCAGGCGGTCGCTTTTGCCCACGAGAAAACTGTTTTG
Organism: Verrucomicrobiota bacterium; assembly: GCA_040005265.1. Lineage (GTDB taxonomy): Bacteria > Verrucomicrobiota > Verrucomicrobiia > Chthoniobacterales > UBA10450 > JBDTZF01. Next base: position 5,696 of record JBDTZF010000113.1, on the reverse strand, counting down.
GCGTCCAAGTTAATTGGCCGCGAAATCAAAATTTCGGACGATGCGATCCTGCGTCATTATCGCAACCGCGGGATCATGCCGTTTGAGATATCGCAGAACCTCACCGAGGCCGAATACAAAAAGCTAAAAGATAATTTGACGGCGGAGATCGTGGTGCGGCCGATTTACGTGCGCGTTTATCCGAACGGAAAGGTCGCCGGGCAGGTGATCGGTTACACCGGGAAGACCGGCCGCAATCCTGACGGCATCGTAGACAATCACGAAACCATCTGGCCCGAGGCCGAGGGACGGGAGGGACTTGAGCAGACCTTCAACGAAATGCTTACCGGCAAGCACGGGGAATACAAACTCACGTTCGACAAGGACGGCCGCAAGACTTCTGAGAAATTGATCACGCCGCCCGTGCCCGGTTACAACGTCGTTACCACTCTGGATCTGCGATTGCAGGAACTCGCAGAAAAGGCCCTCGAAGCGAAAGCCAAACGCGGGGCGATCGTAATTGTCGATCCTAACAACGGGGACGTTCTTGCCCTGGCGTCCTGGCCCACTTATGACCCGAACCTTTTCGTGCCCTCGATTTCGACGGAGAAATTCAAGGCATTACAGGACGACCCAAACATTCCACTCCTGCCGCGCGCGTTTCGGTCCTCTTATCCGCCGGGGTCGGTATTCAAAATTGCGGTCGGCATTGCCGCCTTTGAAAGCGGATCGGTAAGGGCCGACGACCAATTTCAGTGCGTACCCTCGATCGAAATCGGCAGTCTGACCTTTCGCAATTGGAAAAAAGAAGACCGGGGCGCGATGAATTTTGTCCGCGCTCTCACTGAATCGTGCGATACCTGGTTTTATCAGGTGGGGATCAAGACCGGTGCGGCGCCGATCATCGATTGGGCATTGAAGCTGGGCTTTGGCGCAAAATGCGGCATTCCTTTGCGCGGGGAAACGGAAGGCCGCGTGCCGAACGACGAATACATGAAAGCGACTCACGGCCGCAAGTTGCTCAACGGCGACGTCGCCAACCTGTCAATCGGCCAGGGCGACATGCAGGTCACGCCGCTGCAAATGGCGCAGGCGATGGGGATCGTGGCCAACGGCGGCACATTTTATCAAGCTCGTCTGGTGCAACAGGTGCAAACTCTGGACAATGAAATCGTCACCGCCTATCAAGTGCGCGCCAAGAAAACTCTCGATGCCTCCCCTTTGACGATGGATGAAATTCGCACCGGCTTGATTGAAGTCGTCAACGGTCCGGGCGGTACGGGGCACGAGGGCAGCCTTGAAAATGTGGAAGTCGCCGGGAAAACCGGCACCGCGCAATGGGGCCCGAAAGACAAGGAGCGCACCGCAGCGTGGTTCGCGGGATTCTTGCCGGCCGAACAACCGCAGTTCGCGTTCGCAGCGGTTTATGAAGGCGAGGTGGGAAGCAAAGTGCACGGCGGCACCGTGGCCGCGCCGATGATCGCGGACATCTTCAAGGTCGTTTACAAAGGCGCGCCGGCGAATGGTCGTCGGTCACACAATGTGCGGCCGATGGAACAGAATATTCGGCGCGCGCAACCAACGGAAGACGATCAGTCGGATTAGTTACTACTCAACGCAACTTGTCATCCCGATCCCGCAGTCGCGGAGAGGGAACCCACGACTGCAATCCGCGTCTACCCAGACTTTGTTCGCTCAATCTGATTGTGCGAGGTCCTTCGCCGTCTTTGCGGCCCAGGATGACCGCATTACGCCGCGGCCGTTTCCTTCGGCTGCTCCATGGTGCCTTTGAACTTCGGCTCTTCCGGGTCGAGCCCGAAATTCTCTGAATAGAGATTCTCGATCTTCGACATGTCGTCTTTACTTAGCGGTGGGCAATCGGGCGCTTTGGCGAATTCAACGAGCTGCTCCTCATTGTAGATGTTCGGCAAGGTGGAAGCCACGCGATCGTCGGCGAGCAGCCATTGCAACGCCGCCTGGCCGAGCGTGCGCTCAGAACTCTCCAGGAAGCGAAGCTTGTCGATCTTCTTCACTCCGTTCAGCAGCCAGCTGCGGGGCCGATGGCTGCGATGATCGGTCGGCGGGAAAACTGTGTCGGCGGTGTATTTGCCCTCGAGCATTCCGGAGGAATGTGTGACGCGGATGAGAAACATCGTGTCGCGGCCGGCATCGGCGACGGCGTCCTGCATGGCGCGACCTGGATGTTGTTCAAGCATGTTGTAAATGTGCTGCAGGCTGGTGATGTCGCGCTCGCGGATGCAATTCACTCCTTCGTAAAGCCAGCCGACTGCCGGCCCGAGGGCGATGCCGTAATACCGGATTTTTCCGGTGGATTTCAATTTCTCAAGCGTCGTCCAGAGGGGGGCATCGTAGATTTGCTCCATCCGGATATTATGGAGTTGGAGCAGGTCGATTCGGTCCGTTTTTAACCTCTTTAGCGCGGCATCCGTGGCGCGGATGATGGCCTCAGGCGAAAAGTCCTGCGGAATCTCGCGCTGACCCCGCCCGCGTGATTCGCCGTGTTGAACGAAATCGTAGCCGACCTTGGTCGCGACCGTAATTTCGTCGCGCTGTGTTGGGAATGCTTTCGCGATCAGTTCTTCGCTCAGGCCGTTTCCGTACGTGTCGGCCGCGTCGAATAAAGTGATGCCGAGATCGAATGCCTTGTGCATAAGTGCAATCGCTTCGCCTTCGGTAAAGTTTCCCCACCAGCCCGTTGAAACGGTCCAGAGCCCAAATCCCACTTCGCTGACCGTGAGATCGGTGTTCTTGTAAGTGCGAAATCGCATGGACCGAAGAGTAAACATTCAGGACGGCTTCGCAAGCCGCGTGTGACTCGAGAATGAAGTTTGGAGTTAGAAGATAGAGGCTTTCGCGAGTGCCAAGCCGCAACTAGTCTCTTCGATTATGACTATGACTTTCGAAGATCTTGATGCTTGGAAAAACGCACGGGAACTCGTGAATGCCGTTTACACAATCACGCGCCGCAGTTCGTTGACCAAAGACTTCGGCCTCTGCGGGCAGATTCAGAGAGCGGCTATTTCCGCAATGTCCAACGTGACAGAAGGGTTTGAACGCCAGCATGTCGCCGAAAAGCTTCAGGCCTACAATGTTGCACGCGCTTCCTGCGGTGAAGTCAGATCGCTGTTGTATGTTATTGAAGATAATTATCCTCAGGCATCCGCAACCCTGCGCGATACTCGAAAACTCGTTGGAGGGACGGGTTCGCTAATCTCGGGTTTGATCGCATCGACGCGGAGACGAATGGTTGCCAAGACCGCAGCAATTCTAAGTGTGATGGGCCTTATCGGGTGGGCCGGAGCCTATCTCGGACACTAGCATGCATGCGGTTGAAGATTGATCCTTCCAGCTGCCAGCTCTTATCTCCTATCTGCCAGCACAATGATCATTCTCGGTTTAAACGCTTTCTATGCCGATTCCGCTGCCTGCCTGATTGTCGATGGAAAATTGATCGCCGCGGCGGAGGAGGGGCGGTTTCGCCGAATCAACCATTGGGGCGGGCTGCCGACTAACGCGATCGACTACTGCTTGCGGACAGGCCGGTTGAACTGGGGAGATGTCGATCATATTGCGATCAATCAAAAGCCGGGCGCGAACAATTGGCGCCGTGTTGGTTTTGCTCTGACTCATCGGCCGCATCCGAAATTAATCTGGGAACAGGTGAAGAACAGCCGGCGGGCGGCGTTGATCAAGAAAACACTCGAAGAGCACTACCAGATCTCGATCGAGGGGCAGATTCATCACGTTGAACACCATCTTGCGCATATTGCCTCGGCCTTTCTTGTGTCCGGTTTCAAAGAGGCCGCGTGCCTCTCGGTTGATGGGGGCGGCGATTTCGCCAGCACCGCCTTCGGATTTGGCGACGGCGGAAAGATCCGGATCGATAACCGCATTTATTTCCCACATTCGTTAGGGATATTTTATTCCGCCCTTACGCAATTCCTCGGTTTTCCAAACTATGGCGACGAGCACAAGGTGATGGAGCTTGCTGCTCATGGAGAGCCGTCATTTCTCGATCACATGCGCGATCTTCTCTGGATTCGACCGAACGGAATGTTTCGATTGAGCCCGAGATATTTTCGCCATCTCAGCGACAATCCTTTTTATAATTGGCGCGACGACGCGCCACACATAGAAGCCCTTTATCGGCCTGTGCTGGCCGATCTTCTCGGCGCGCCGCGCAAACCAGGCGAGCCGCTCGAACAACGGCACAAGGACATCGCCAAGTCCGTGCAGACAATGTACGAGAAGGCGTTTTTTGCGCTTCTCCATGCTCTGCACAAGCAACACCCTAGCGATCATCTCGCTTTGGCCGGCAGTTGCGCGATGAATGCGGTAGCCAACGGCAAGGTTTATCGCCGCACGCCGTTTAAGAAAATGTATCTGCCCGCGGCAACGGGCGATGCCGGCGGCGCTATCGGGGCCGCGACTTACACTCTCTCGCAAATTAATAATCAGGGATCACACTTCGTGATGGAGAACGCCTACCTCGGTCCGGAATCGTCCCAGCAGGAAATTCACGCCCTGCTCGACTGGAAACGGGAGGAGGTCGCCAAGTCTGGTTGCAGTATCGCGCTGATCGCGGGCGAGGAGGAGTTGTTGCACAAGATGGTGCAAGCGATCAACGATGGAAAAGTTGTCGGCTGGTTTCAGGGCCGAATGGAATGGGGACCTCAAGCTTTAGGCAACCGCTCGGTTTTGGCCGATCCCCGGCGCGCCGACATGAAGGAAATTGTAAACGCCAGGATGAAACGGAACGAATCGTTTCGTCCATTCGCTGCCTCCATCCTACGCGAAGCGGTTTCGGAGTGGTTCGAGCAGGACGACGATGTGCCTTACATGAACGAGGTATTTCAGGTTCGTCCCAAGCATCGCGCCCTGGTTCCAGCCGTCGCGCATGTCGATGATAGCGGGCGTTTGCAAACCGTGCAGAAGGAAACCAATCCTCGGTACCACGCCCTGATTTCAGAATTCTTCCGCCTCTCCGGAGTTCCGATGCTACTAAGCGCTCCATTCTGTGAAGACGAGCCGATCCCGTGTTATCCCGAGGATGCTCTCGGTTGTTTTTTGCGGACGGAAATGGATGTGCTCGTTCTGGGTGCCTTTTACCTTCAGCGAAAATGAATCGTTTGTCCCGCCCGGACGGCCCACTGCGGGCCGTGCGAAAAACAGTTGAAGCGGACGGGCGCACGCATAGGCTGGTCTCCGCTTTTTGCGAGGAGTCTTAGCTCAATTGGTTAGAGCGCCGCCCTGTCACGGCGGAGGTTGCGGGTTCGAGCCCCGTAGACTCCGGGTTTCTGTATTACATTAAAGTTTTTCCGAACACTCGTTAGGCCACGCGCCTATCGAAATACGCGCGGTTCGGTTATTGCAAACGCGGTTCACCAGCCAGTTTGCGCGAGAATCAGGTGAAGACGACAATCAGTTTGATAAAAACTAGGGATGCAGCTCCGCATAGAGCTCAATTCCGGCCGCGCCTTAAATTTGCTTATAAATGAACAAACTCGACCACGAACCTCCAGGCGCTCCGGGAATTGAGCCGCGCTGGACATCGAGCGCAAAAACTGGCGTCGGCACCGCGGTCCAGCCTGCAAGTAAAGTGTGGTTTACGGTCAGTCATGGAATTCTGAACGAAATTTACTCACCTGAGGTCGATCGCGCCTGCACGCGCGACATGGGATTCATCGTCACCGACG
>JBDTZF010000198.1:0-2662 GCA_040005265.1 Verrucomicrobiota bacterium | reverse complement strand
CGAGGCGATCGACGTGATCCTGTTCGTCCTGGTGATCGGAGGATTCATCGGCGTCTTCCAAAAGACCGGCGCATTTGATGCCGGGATGAACGCGCTCGTAGTTCGCCTGCGCGGACGCGAAGACTGGCTGATCATTATTGTTACGGCGTTGATCTCTCTGGGCGGAACAACCTTTGGATTGGCCGAAGAGACGCTGGCGTTTTATCCATTGCTGGTGCCGATCTTCCTGGCGGCCGGTTACGATGTGATGGTCCCGGTCGCGGTGATTTTTATCGGCACGAGCGTGGGGTCGATGGCCTCAACGGTGAATCCGTTTGCGATCATCATCGCCTCGAACGCAGCCGGAATTTCCTGGACCAGCGCGCTTTCTGTTCGAGCGATCATGTGGACCGTGGCGACGGGAATCAGCATCGCCTACATCCTTCGTTACGCGCGCAAAGTGCGACAAGATCCAAGCCTCTCGCTTGCACCGGCGCCCGGACATCCGCCGGCGATGGAATTCGAGAGTGACGAAACGAAAAAAAGCCCGGGTGGAGCGGCCGCTCCGTCGGGCGATGTTAATAATGGCGGCGGAGCCGCATTCTTAGCATCGAGCACGGGACTTCTCAATCCATCGCCGCAGGCGTTGACGAAGAAGATGCGGCTGTTGCTCGTCGTCTTTGCATTGAGCTTTGCGGTCATGATCTTCGGAGTCTCTCGTCTGGGCTGGTGGTTTCCAGAAATGACGACTCTATTTTTCGCCGCAGCCTTAGTCATAGGAATTATCGAACGCCCCGGCGAAAAGAAATTCGTGGAGTGGTTCATCGCGGGCGCGCAACAGCTTCTCGGGGTCGGGTTGATTATCGGAATCGCGCGGGGAGCGACGCTCCTGCTGGATAAGGGCGAAGTTAGCGGAACGATCCTGAATTATCTCTCAGGCCAGGTCGCTCACATGCCCGGCGCAGCCTTCATCGTCGGTCTCTTATTCGTTTACATTGTATTATCGATCTTCATTCAATCCTCCAGCGGGATGGCGGTGCTGACGATGCCGATCATGAGCGCCCTGGCAGAAGTAGCTGGAGTGCCGCGAGACCAAATCGTTAATGCCTTCTGCTGGGGCATTGGCTTGATGGGCTTCATCGCGCCGACCGGTTTGGTTTTGCCTTCGCTCGCCATGGTCAACGTGCGGTTCGACAAATGGGTCCGGTTCATTTGGCCGTTAATAGCGATCCTGACGGTGCTCTCGATTATTTTCCTGGTGCTCGGCGTCCTGATCCGGAGATAGCGAGATCAATCCTCGATCACAGAAAGGGTTTGCCGCTTCGGGCGAAATTCGATAAAGCTTCTCTCTATGGCGGACAAAAACAGCAAACAGCCCCAAAACGTTCCCGGACCGTGGTACGTGGATACGACTTGCACGCCGTGCCGCGTTTGTCTGGATGAAGCTTCGAATCTCATCAAATACAACGAAGATGAGACGGCGGTATATTTCTTCAAGCAGCCCGAGAGCGATGACGAGAAGGGCGCGGCGCAACGCGCCATGGAGATTTGCCCGACGCTCGCGATCGGAAACGACGGCTAGATAATTTTGCGACGGTCATAGACCGCCGCTACAGAACCATGGCGGCTGCGCCCTACACACGGCAAAATCCGTTCCCGGCGAAACTGGCCGTGAATCGCAGCTTGTGCGGCGCCGACTCAGACAAAGACACGCGTCATTTCGAACTGGATCTCAAAGGTTGGGGATTGAACTACGAGGTAGGCGATTCGATGACGGTGTGGCCGACAAACGATCCAAGCCTTGTCGACGAACTCCTCAAGAAGATTGCCGCGAAAGGCGACGAGCCGGTCAAAGGACCGAATGGCGATACCACGCTGCGCGAAGCGCTGTTTCGCGATTGCCGGATTACTCAGACGACACCGAAATTTTTGAAAATGATCGCCGAGCGCGCCGTCAACGGGGCGCCGTTATTGACCGAGCTTCTAACGCCGGAACGAAAACAGGACCTCGACGCTTACTTGTGGGGAATGGAGGTGGTCGATTTTCTGATCGAGCATCCCTCGATCAAATGGGTGCCGCAGGAATTCGTCGATACGCTGGCCCGATTGCAGCCGCGTTTGTACTCGATTTCCTCCAGCCTGAAGGCGCATCCCGAGCAGGTGCATTTTACGATCGACGTCGTTCACTACGAAAGCCGCGGGCGAATGCGCAAAGGCGTTTGTTCGACCTTCCTGTCCGAGCGCGCCGAAAAGGCGTCGATACCCGTTTTCCCGAACACATCGAAATTCCGGCTTCCGGAAGACGGCAACATACCGATCATCATGGTGGGACCAGGCACTGGCATTGCGCCGTTCCGTGCCTACTTGCAAGAGCGCAAAGCCGTCGGAGCCAAGGGGAAAAACTGGCTCTTCTTCGGATCGCAACACCAGCACTGCAATTACTTTTATCGCGACGAACTGGAACAGCATCAGCGCGACGGATTTCTCAAGTGCGATTGCGCCTGGTCGCGTGATCAAGCGGGAAAAGCCTACGTGCAGCATAAGATGTTGGAAGGCGGAGCGGAAATTTGGAAATGGCTCGATGGCGAAGGCGCGCACTTTTTCGTGTGCGGCGACGCCCGGCGCATGGCCAAGGATGTCGATGCTGCGCTACGCAAGATCATTCAGGAACAAGGCGGCAAGG
>JBDTZF010000112.1:0-8966 GCA_040005265.1 Verrucomicrobiota bacterium | reverse complement strand
TCGGTAAAACTTTCGCAGCCCATTAACGAAAGCGAGCCGAGGCTGAGTCCGTGGAAAGCGCTCTCCAGTGACACCACGCGTTTTCTTCCTGTGGCGGCCCGGGCAAATTTCAACGCGCCTTCCGTGGCTTCGGTGCCGGAGTTGCAAAAGAAAACAGCATCGAGATGAGGTGGAGTGCGTTTGGTGATCGCTTCCGCCAGCAGGCCGCTCAAGAGTGAGCAATCCATCTGCACCATGTTCGGAAGATCAAGATCGAGCACGTCGCGGATCGCCTGTTTCACCACGGGATGATTCCGCCCGATATTGAAAACACTGTAGCCGCTCAGAAAATCGAGATATGGCTGGTTATCCATATCGTAGAGGTAGGCGCCCTCGGCCCGGGCATAGACCTTGTCGAAACCGATGACCCGTTGCGCCGCCACCAGCGTGCGGTTGATGTGCCGCTCGTGGAGTTGGTAGTTCTCGCCCAGGCGCGCGGCGATGATTTCTTTCAAGTCAAAGGCCACGCGGAATGTTCTCCGATTTGGGTCGGAAAGGCAAATCTGGAGGGAATGCGACGCTCCGGCGGGTGATGCTTCAAAGGTGGATCGAGCAGTCCCTTGCTCGATGTTAGTCTAGGCGGCGAAGCCGCACTTATTAGCATCGCCCGGCGGAGCGGCCGATCCACCCTGGATGGAAAGGCAAATCTGGAGGATCGGCCGCGCCCTATGAGTGCGGCTTCGCCACGTAGTTTAGCATCGAGGTCCGAGCCGGACGGGCATAACTGCTCGATCCACCCGCAAGCGGAAACTCACATTAGGTGGATCGGCCGCTCCGCCGGACGATGCCAGATAATTGCGGCTTCGCCGCCTAACTAGCACTCTGGGATCGTGACCGGGTAGAGCATAAAACTGATCGATGCATCTCAGCCCTCAATGATCCAGGGCCAATCCTCGGCTTTCGCACATAAACCGGTCACAACGGGATTTTGGCGAATGTAACTTATTTTTGCCTGGAACTGTTCGCCGCGTTCATCATCGCGCAATCGGTGATCGAAATAGCCTTCCTGCCAGATGATGCCGTGCCGGTGAGTTTGAAAATGTTTCCAATCGCCTACCGCCTTGCTCATTGACTCGTCGCTCGGGAAGGAGAGAAGAGCATGCAGATGATCCGGCATTAGGAGGAACAGTGTGATATGCCAGCGCTGTTTGATTTCGTAGAATCGCGCCGAGTCCAGGAAAGCTTCGCCGAGCGGGGCGGCGGTTAGCGGGCTTTGCTGTTTCTCGCGGTCGACCCTGATACGTATGTGAAACAGCGCGCCGGTTTCGACCCAGGAAGGAACAGCATGATGCAGTTTCGAGGGGAACCCGCGATAAAGCATTGGATCAGCCTGAATTGTTCGTTCGAGCGCTTCAAGGCTAAGATAATGTGCGGCTTCGCCGACTGAATTAACATCGAGCAAGGGACTGCTTGATCCACCACTCACGTGTTGAGCGTCGTTGGAGATTCGCTAACGTGGCTGTCTCGATGGCAAACATCATTGTCGATCCAACCGTTACGCCCCAACTAGTGGCAAAGCACGGGCTTACGCCGGAAGAATTCGAGCGCATCAAGAAAATCCTTGGGCGCGAACCAAATTTTACCGAGCTAGGAATTTTCTCGGTGATGTGGAGCGAGCATTGTTCCTACAAGAATTCCAGAAAAGAACTGAAGAAACTTCCCACCACTGGTCCGAATATTTTGGTGAAAGCCGGCGAAGAAAATGCCGGCGTGGTCGATATCGGCGACGGTTGGGCGATTGCGTTTAAGATCGAGAGCCACAATCATCCCAGCGCGATCGAGCCATTCCAAGGCGCCGCCACCGGTGTCGGCGGAATCATTCGCGACATTTTCACAATGGGCGCTCGCCCGGAATTTTCCCTCAACTCGCTGCGCTTCGGACCGATCACGACTCAAAATTCGAAATTCGAAATTGGAAATTCGAACTTGGCCGCCAACAGGCGGCTCTTCACCGGCGTAGTCAGCGGCATTGCTCATTACGGCAACTGCATCGGCGTTCCCACCATCGGCGGTGAAATTTATTTCGATGAAAGTTTCGAAGGCAATCCGTTGATAAATGTTTTTTGTCTTGGCGTTTTACGACACGAACAACTCGCTCGCGGCGCGGCCCGAGGCGTTGGTAATCCGGTTTTTTATGTCGGCGCCGAGACCGGTCGGGACGGCTTGGCCGGTGCAGCGTTCGCTTCGCGGGAGCTCACTGAAGAATCAAAGGAAGATCGACCAGCGGTTCAGGTGGGCGATCCATTCAAGGAAAAGCTCTTGCTCGAGGCTTGTCTCGAACTTTTGGCGCGGGACGCCGTCGCCGGAATTCAAGACATGGGCGCGGCCGGCCTCACTTGTTCCACCTGCGAAACAGCCAGTCGTGGCGATAGCGGCGTTGAGATCGACCTGGCCAAGGTCCCGAAGCGCGAACCGGGAATGACGCCGTATGAAATTCTGCTCAGCGAATCGCAGGAGCGAATGCTGATCATCGCCAAGCGCGGACAGGAAAATGTCGTGCGCGAGATTTTCGAGAAGTGGGATGTGCCGTGCGCCGAAATCGGACGGGTAACGGATGATGGCATGATGCGGGTGCGCAACAACGGCACCATCGCCGCGGAGATTCCGGCCAAACCGCTCGCCGACGAAGCGCCACTTTATTCCCGCGAAGCAAAGCCTCCTTCTTCTGTAGCGGCGGTCTATGACCGTCGCACTTGGGATCTCCCGAAGATCGACAATCACGATGCTTTGCGCCAATTGCTGCGCGACCCCACGATCGCATCGAAGAACTGGGTCTACCGCCAATACGATCACACCGTGCGCACCGGCACAGTTGTGAAGCCGGGTTCCGACGCCGCTGTCTTCTTTGTCCGGGCTGCGAACAAGATCCTGGCCGCGACCACCGACTGCAATTCGCTCTATTGCCGGCTCGATCCCCGCGAAGGCGGAAAGATCGCCGTGGCCGAGGCCGCAAGAAATCTCACGTGTTCTGGCGCGCGCCCCCTTGCCGTGACCGACAACTTGAACTTCGGAAATCCGTACAAGCCGGAGAATTTCTGGCAGCTGCGCGAAGCGGTCGAGGGCATTGCCGAGGCGTGTCGCGCTTTCGGGACGCCGGTTACGGGCGGGAACGTCTCATTATATAATGAGAGTCCGGCCGGCGTTGTCGATCCTACGCCAACGATTGGCATGGTTGGGTTGATCGATGAGGAAAAGCACATCACCACGCAATGGTTCAAGAACGCCGGTGACGCGATCATTCTGGTTGGAGGGACGCGCTCCGTCGCGTCCGACGAGCCGGACGACACCCGTTCGGCAGACTCAGGGCAGGCTCCGATCGTCCCCCCAGGCCTTGGCGGCTCGCGATTCGTAAAAGTTTGCCACGGAAAAAAGATCGGCCCGCCGCCACATGTCGATCTTGCGCACGAGATCGAAGTCCAAAGCGCGACCCGCGAATTGATTCTGCAAGGTCTGGTCAAGAGCGCGCACGATTGCAGCGAGGGCGGACTGGCGGTGGCGCTGGCGGAATGCTGTTTTAATCCCGACGAACTTTTTGGTGCTGATGTCGATCTTGCCGGTGTAGAGGCGGCTGTGTCAGCCGCAACTTCAGGAAACCCTGCGGGCGACACAAATGCGACTCCGGCTCGGAGCGCCACTACACTGAATGACGCGCCCACCACTACACTTTTCAATGAATCGCAGTCGCGCATCGTCATTTCGGTCGCGCCGGGGGATTTGGAAAAGACGTTGTCGATCCTGCGCGAGCGCGGTGTTCCATTTCAGCAGCTCGGCAAAGTCGGCGGCGATGAGCTTCGCATCCGCGCGGCCGGCGAGGAGTTCCGCTGGCCGATTGCAGAGCTTTACGACGATTGGTGGAACGCCATCCGCCGCGCCATCGAGAGCGATTCGTCCGATCGAATTCCGAGTTTGTAATTTTGGACTGCGGCAGTGCTCCGCCGCTTTGTACTGGCGCGCGCATCCATGGCCGAAGCGGGAACCGCCAGAGCACCGCCGCATTCCAAAATCGCGCGATTGAATGCTGATTAATCTGGTGAATTGTCTTACGTGATCCCTCCCGACCAGATCGACATCCCTGAGCCTACCGACGCCGAGTCCTATCCGCAGCATGAATGCGGACTTTTTGGCGTGTTCGGCCATCCGAATGCGGCGGTCTTGACCTACTACGGGCTTTTCGCGCTCCAGCATCGAGGACAGGAGAGCGCGGGGATTGTCACGACCAGCGGCCCGGGCCAGACGTTTCTTCAACACAAGGGGATGGGACTTGTTTCGCAGGTTTTCGGTCAGGATGATTTGGAGAAACTCAAAGGGACCCGAGCGGTGGGCCACACCCGTTATTCCACGACGGGATCAAGCACGATCAAGAACGCGCAACCGTTCGTGGTCGATTGCGTGCGCGGCCAGCTGGCCATTGCCCACAATGGAAACCTGATTAATGCCGATGTTTTGCGTGACGAACTCGAGCGTAAGGGATCGATTTTTCAGACCACGGCCGACAGCGAGATCATTTTGCATTTGTTGGCGCGGCCCGCCGATAACGGGAGCAGCGTTCTGTCGGCCCTGCGCAGGATCCAGGGCGCGTTCTCCATCATTATTATGAGCGAACGCGAGTTGATCGCGGTGCGCGATCCGTTCGGCTGGCGACCGCTCTCGCTCGGCAAGCTTGACGGTGCATACATTCTTGCGTCCGAAACATGCGCGCTCGACCTCATTCACGCCGAGTTTATTCGCGAGATCGAGCCGGGCGAAGTGCTCATCATCGACGAAAACGGTTTGCGTTCGGAATTTCCGTTTCAACCGCAGCAACCAGCGTTCTGCATGTTTGAGTATGTTTACTTCGCGCGGCCGGACAGCATCATCGGCGGCATAAACGTCGCCAAGGTGCGCACGGAAATGGGGCGCGAGCTGGCGAAAGCATTTCCAGTCGAAGCGGACATCGTCGTGCCGGTGCCTGACTCAGGAAATTACGCGGCGCTTGGTTTCGCACACGAGCTTAACATTCCCTATGTGCACGCCTTTGTGCGCAATCACTACATCGGCCGCACGTTCTTGCAGCCGAGCCAGTTGATTCGTGATTTCGATGTGCGCGTGAAGTTGAATTTGATCAAGGAAGCGGTGGCCGGGAAACGCGTGGTCGTTGTCGATGATTCAATTGTGCGCGGTACTACCGCGCGTGCCCGTGTCGTGAATTTGCGGGAAGCCGGCGCGAAGGAAGTGCATATGAGGGTGAGTTGTCCGCCTCATCGATTCGCCTGCCACTATGGGATCGATTTTCCCGATCCGGACAAGTTGATCGCCAATCAGATGTCGATGGAACAAATCTGCAAGTATCTTGGCGTGGACAGCCTGGGTTATCTCGACATCGAAGGAATGGTGCGCGCGACCGGGAAACCGATGAACGAATTTTGTCTCGCCTGTTTCAATGGCAATTATCCGCTGGCCGTTGATCCCGCACTCGACAAGTTCATCATGGAAAAAAGGGAAAGCCGGGCCAAAGCGCTGGCCGACCAGGAAGCGCACCCGACATTGTTCGCGGATCTGAAGTAGTTGGAGGGACATGCTCCGTCATGTCCCATTAATCTTGTGGATGCGACAGAGCGCGTCCCTCCATCAATGAAAAGAAAGAAAAAAGCTTACGCGTCTGCGGGCGTCGATGTCGATCTTGGCAATCGACTGAAGGGCCGCATTCAGTCGCTGGTAAGGCAAACGCATGGTCCCGAGGTGCTCGGCAGGGTCGGCGGCTTCGGCGGATTATTTCGGCCAAACTTTTCGGGGATGCGCGAGCCGATCCTCGTGACCAGCGTCGACGGTGTCGGAACAAAATTAAAAATCGCGTTTGCGTTGAACAAGCACGACACGGTCGGCGCCGATCTGGTGAATCATTGCGTAAACGATATCGCCGTGCTCGGAGCGCGGCCGCTTTTCTTCCTCGATTACATCGGCTGCGAAAAGCTGGAACCGCGCGTTTTCAATGAGTTGCTGCGCGGATTTTCTCGCGCCTGCAAAGCTGCCGGTTGCGCGCTTATCGGCGGTGAAACCGCCCAAATGCCCGGGATGTATCGGAAAGGCGAATACGATCTGGCTGGTTGCATCGTCGGCGTGGTCGACCGCACAAAGCTCATCGATGGCAGCAAGATCAAATCGGGCGACGTAATTCTTGGCCTGGCTTCGAACGGTCTGCACACAAACGGGTACTCGCTCGCCCGCAAGATTCTGTTCGAGAAAATGCGTTTAAAGCCAGGCAGGGTGGGGAAGGAACTTCTGCGCGTCCATAAGAATTATCAGCCGCTCCTCGCGAAGGCACCGATCGGCATGATCAAGGGCCTGGCGCATATCACCGGCGGGGGCTTGATTGATAATCTGCCGCGTGTTCTGCCGAAAAATTGCGACGCGGTGATTGAAACAAAATCGTGGCGAGTCCCGCGCATCTTCGAAATCTTGCAGCAAAATGGAGGTGTCGACCCTGCGGAGATGTATCAGGTTTTTAATATGGGCATCGGCATGGTGGCAATCGTCTCCGAGCGCGATTCGAAGCGCGCGATGTCGATATTGCGGGCAAAGCGCATAGGTCGAATCGAGCGCGGAACCGGGAAAACTATTCTGGTGCTTTAGATGCGGTGGAGGGACATGCTCTGTCATGTCCGAGATCTACGGACGCGACGGAGCGCGTCCCTCCATTCTGTCATCCTGAGCGAAGCGAAGGACTTCGCAATAAAGAGCAACGCTCGCGATTTAACGTTGCGATCGCGGTTCAGTGGTATTTCGGCGCGTTGGCGGCGACTGCGGGATCCCTCGGTCCGAGCCGGACTGGCAATGTCTTCGCGGCTCGGGATGACAAGTGTTTTGATGTTGTAGAGCGTCTGTGTCAGGCGCCCATCCAGAATTGGCGTTTCACAGAAACGCCCTACAATTATCTGAATGGAAAAACGACGTCTCGGCAAAACAGACATGGATGTGACCGTGCTCGGGTTCGGCGGCGCGGAGATCGGTTACGAAAACACATCGCAAGAAACCATCGAGAACCTTTTGAACAGTGCGCTCGACGCGGGATTGAACGTGATCGACACAGCGGAATGTTACCAAGGCAGCGAGGAAGCGATCGGTCGCGCCGTCAGCGGCCGGCGCAAAGAATTTTATCTGTTCACCAAATGCGGGCACCCGCACGGGATGGAGAGTGCCGCGAATTGGTCGGCTGATTCGATCTTGAAAAGCATCGAGCGCAGCCTGAGCCGGTTGCAGACCGATCATGTCGATCTTGTCCAGTTGCACAGTTGTTCGGAATCAACGTTGCGCAAAGGCGAAGCGATTACGGCGTTGCAGACGGCGCGAGAACGCGGCCACACTCGCTACATCGGTTACAGCGGAGACAGTCATGCGGCGCATTTCGCGGTGGAATCCGGCGTGTTCGACACGTTACAGACATCGATCAGCATCGCCGATCAGGAAGCGATCGATCTAACTTTGCCACTGGCCAAGAAAATGGGCGTGATCGCGAAGCGGCCTATCGCCAATGCAGCGTGGAAGACAGGACACAAGCCGGTCGAGTCGTATCACCACACTTATTGGGAACGGCTCCGTAAATTGAACTATGATTTTTTGCGCGGCTCTGATTTAAAAAAAGCAATCAGCATCGCGTTGCGCTTTACGCTGAGCGCCCCCGGCGTGCACACGGCCATTGTCGGAACCACAAAGCCGGAACGGTGGCGCGAAAATGCGGAGGCGCTTACGGCGGGTCTGTTGAGCAAAGCGGAGTTTCAAGCGATCCGCGATCGCTGGGAAGAATACGCGCCGCGAACCTGGGTGGGGCAAACATGAAACAACGAAAATTGGGACGTGGCGGGCCGGTGGTTTCGGCGATTGGGCTCGGCTGCATGGGGATGTCGGATTTTTACGGTGGGCGCGACGATGCCGAATCTGTCGCGACAATTCATCGAGCGCTCGAGCTCGGGATTACGTTCTTCGATACCGCCGACATGTACGGTCCGCACACGAACGAACAGTTGCTGGGTCGCGAGCTGAAAGGGCAGCGCGATCAGGTCGTCATCGCGACTAAATTTGGAATTTTACGAGATCCCACAAAACCGCAGTTTCGCGGCATCAGCGGCAAACCAAATTACGTGCGCCAATCCTGCGAAGGCAGCTTGCGCCGGCTCGGTGTCGATGTAATCGACCTTTATTATCAGCATCGCGTCGATCGCGACACGCCGATCGAGGAAACAATCGGCGCGATGGCCGGACTGGTGCGCGAAGGGAAAGTGCGATTTCTCGGTTTGTCGGAAGCAGGCCCGGAAACAATCCGGCGCGCGCATGCTGTTCATCCAATCACTGCGCTGCAATCAGAGTACTCGCTTTGGACGCGCGACCCGGAGGATGAAGTAATCGCTGTTTGCCGCGAACTGGGGATTGGCTTCGTCCCGTACAGTCCGCTGGGCCGCGGATTTCTTACCGGCAAGATTCAAAAGCCCGAGGACTTGCCGGAGGAGGATTATCGAAAATCAACGCCGCGGTTTCAAAGCGAGAACTTTCAGCACAATCTCGAACTGGTGAAGCGCGTCGAAGAAGTTGCGCAAGAGAAACGTTGCACGCCGGCGCAGCTTGCCCTCGCGTGGGTGCTCGCCCAAGGCAACGATATCGTGCCGATTCCGGGTACGAAACGCCGGAAATATCTGCAGGAGAATGTCGGCGCGCTCGATGTCGATCTTACAAAAGACGATCTCGATCGTATCAACGAGTTTGCTCCGAAGAATGCATTCGCCGGCTCGCGTTATCCGGAAGAGATGATGAAACTGATGAGTCGCTGAAAGGCGACACCTACTGGAGGGCGTCCGTGCCGTCGGCGCCCAAACTTTGTCTTTTGGCCAGCAGGGGTCGTCGTATCCAGAAAAATAGGCCGCCGACAGCGCGGACGCCCTCCAATCAGTTATCGCCGT
>JBDTZF010000111.1:0-9042 GCA_040005265.1 Verrucomicrobiota bacterium | reverse complement strand
CCAAGTTTCCTCGCCTCGGGATTAGTCGGGCTACCAAATCAAGAAGTGTTTGTATTTGGATCGAAGCAATACGGCGGCGACCTCACCTACGGCAAGGTTCTAGCGGACGGCACTGAAGATACCAGCTACATGGGAGGCACCGGTGATTTCAATAACGCGGTTGCGCAACCCGATGGCCAAGTTTTGGTGACTTCGGATGACGCTCAGCATGTGGTGAATGGTCAGGTGCTGCGTCGCATCACCGCAAGCGGTGCGGCCGACAGCAGGTTTCAGGTTGCGAATGAAATCACGAATGCGATGGCTCAGCGCGATCAAACCGGCCAGCTAGGGACTGTCTCGGTCGGTTCCCGAGTATTAGCATTCTTAAGCGATCGCCGAATCCTCTTCAGCTATCTCGGCGCTGATAATACTTACCGACTCGCGCGGTTGAATCTGGACGGTTCTCTCGACGCGACGTTTCAATCTGGTGTCGTTAGCGCGACTGGAACATCGACAGTTTCGACAGGCCCATTTGCGTTTTTGACGCCGTTAACTGTCAATGATCCCCAGAACGGTAATAGCCCGGTCAATATTACAATCCGCAGCGCGATCGACGTGCCGATTGTTGCGCCAACGCTTGCCGACGCCAAGGTACTCAGTACGGGCAAAGTAATAGTTAGCGGATCCTTCACGAGCTATAACGGAACGGTCTCTCACGGCATTATTCGGCTCAACGCCGATGGGACGATCGATTCGACATTTCATCCTGGCGGCGGCGCACAATGGACGCAGACCACGGAGACTGCGTCACAACATCCGACAATCGAAAGAGTCGCGCCAGAGGGCGACGGAACGATGCTAATAGTTGGAACATTCGAGGCTTACGACGGAAATCCGGCTCCAGGAATTGCGATGTTGAAAGCCGATGGCTCGTTCGAAAGCTCTTTCCTGCCGCCTGCGTTTCGTCGCAAATTCGACACTCGACCGGCTTATCTTGCGCCACAGTCGGATGGCTCCTTCTTGCTGAGTGGTCCGTACACGCGAAACGGTGATACGCTAACTCCATCGTTTCTGCGTCTCGTTCCGGCTCCGGCAATGCAAACCACGGCGGGAACAAATGTGTCGGTCAATATGGGGACGGTGGGAGCGGCGGCGATCAATCTCACATTCCCGAATGTTACCAGTAGCGGAACAACAACGGTTTCGCCGATCAATCCATCTTCCGCCGGTACGTTGCCCTCCGGGTTTGAGTTAAGCGGAGGCAACCTCGCCTTTGAAATTACGACAACGGCAACTTTCACGACTCCGCCGCCGATCATTATTGCGTTTCAAGTGCCGGGCGTAGATGCGGCGACGTTCTCGCAACTGCGAGTTCTGCATAACGAGGGAGGCACGCTCGTCGACCGCACGGCTACCAGTCCGGCTCCGAATCCAACCACCAAAACAATTTACGCGAGCGTTTCGTCACTGAGCCCATTCGTGATCGCCAAGCGCTCTGACACAACCCCTCCAACAATCACGACCGTCACAGCGAATCCAAATAGTATTTGGCCGGCGAACAAGAAAATGGCCGTGGTCAGAGTAACCGTTAACGCTAGCGACGCTTCAGGCATTGCTTCGACCAAGATCATCTCGGTCACGAGCAATGAATCCGGAAGCGGTCAGTACCAGATCACGGGCGATCTAACGGTGAATCTTTTGGCCGATCGCAACGGGAACGGCACCGGACGCATCTACACCGTTACGGTACAGGTCAAGGACACGTTTGGTAACACTTCCACAAAGACGACGACCGTGACAGTACCTCACGATCAGGGGCATTAACGAACGCTCAAACGCCTTCGACGAGGATCATCTTAGTCTTGGCGGTGCGGTGGCGCATTTTGCGGGGCTCGCGGTATTCCTCGCAGTTGAGCCATTCTTTGGCTCGCTCCATTGAATCGAACTGAAGGACTACGATGCGGTTCGGTTTCCAATCGCCTTCCAGCACTTCCGCCTTACCGCCGCGCACAATGTATTTGCCGCCGTGCTTTTCGACCGTCGCCCCCGCAAGCTTCTTGTACTCTTCGTATCCTACGGGATCGACAATCTCGATTTCGACGATGACGTAAGCAGGCACAGACAAGAATTAATCAGGAAAGCAGGAACTCAGGAAAGAAGAATCGCAAGCATGAACACACTTGGAGACTGTGTGCTCGTCACTTGTCTTTCTGCGTTTGGCTGCCCTGGCTGTCCTTGGCGGCGAGTTCGGGGATTTTTTTGCGACGCCGCAAACGAAGCCAGTTATTCCAGGTTTTTCGAAGACTGTCGCGGGGCGTAAGATATTTTTGGTTTAGCTCGTTGCTCTTGAGAATTTGGGCGAGGATTCCTTTTACGGAAAAATCATCGGTATTTAGAATCGTATAAGCAGTGCCCACAGCGGCGGCGTGATGCGCGTCGCTGCCCGCGGTCATCGGCAGGCCGCGAACCTGCGCATACTTAAACGCGTATCTATTGTAGCGGCGTAACGTGGTGGCGGCGTTGAACACTTCGATCGCATCGACCGGGAGCGTCTCCAATGTCGCGAAACGAATTCCGGCACGAAACAAGTCGTAAGGATGTGGCGGGATCGCGAGCCCACCCCGCTCGTGGACCATGTCGCAGACTTCGCGTGCCGGCCTCCCTTTTAAAAACGGCAGCTCCACACCGATACAAAGAAGATGGCCATCGGCGGTGGTGACTTCAACGCCCGGCAAAACGAGAAAGTTATTAACTGGCTGACCATCCGATCGCATTAGGCCCTTATCGAGCATATAGGTGATTGCTTCGCACGTGTTGTGGTCCGTCACCGCAATCCCATGCAAGCCTTTGGCCTGCGCGGTGGCGATCAAATCCTCCGGACTCGAAACGCCGTCCCCGGAAAAGAACGTGTGCGTATGGAGGTCAAAGTTGAACGGCATTGGGTGCAACGTAGTTTGACGGATACGAAATGGAAAGTGTCGGATTCAAGGAATGGGCGATTGTGTGCGAGGCACTTGGGCGAGGGGAGCAAACCGTCATCGTGCGCAAGGGCGGAATCGCGGAAGGCCGCGATGGGTTCAGTTTTCGATATCGGGAGTTTTTTCTTTTTCCCACCTGGTTTCACGAACAAGCAGATAAGGTCCGCAAGATAGACGTCGACCTTCCGGCACCGAACGCAGACAAGATCGACATCGGTTATTTCGCGCGACTGGAATCGTCACACGTCATCCCATCGTGGCCGATGGCAGAAGCCCTAAAGCCTTTTCATATTTTGCAGCAGAATGTCGTGCGGGAGCGATTCGAATACGATCAAGCGCCCGGTTTGCACGTTGCTTTCGTGCGGATATTTCGGGTCCGGCCAACTTGGACAATCGTGAACGAGAAGAAATACGGTGGTTGTCGCTCCTGGGTGGATCTGCCGGAGCTTCCCGGTGATTTGAGATATGATCCGGTTCTGAGCGATAACGAGTACACGACGCGTTACGATGAGTTTGCCAAGCTAATCGGAAGTGTCGACATGTCCTCTCCCTGAGAGGAGGACGCTACGCGCCAGGTAAGGGCCTGTTAGACCAGCTCTTCTTCGAGCACATCCGGCTCCGGGGTCGCTTCGGATTGCGCCTCTTCGGTCGGACGATTAAACTGCAAGTCGTAGAGCCGGCGATAATGACCGGATTTCTCAATCAACTCGGCGTGGGTCCCCACTTCTTTGACCTGCCCATGATCCATAACCACGATCTGGTCGGCCGATAAGATCGTCGAGAGACGATGCGCTATCGCAATCACGGTTCGGCCAGCCGCGAGTTTCTCCAGCGCTTGTTGGATTTGCTTCTCCGATTCGGAATCGAGGGAAGAGGTCGCTTCGTCGAGCAGGAGAATCGGCGCGTTTTTCAAAAGCGCGCGCGCGATCGCGAGACGCTGTTGTTGACCGCCGGAAATGAGGCAGCCTTTGTCGCCGATGACGGTTTCATATCCGTCCGGTTGCATCGTGATAAAATCATGGGCGTAAGCGGTGCGCGCCGCCTCATAAACTTCCTCAGGCGTTGCATCCAGTCGGCCGAATTGAATATTTCGAAAAATCGTGTCGTGGAACAAAAATGTTTCCTGGGTAACGAGTCCGATCTGTTTCCGCAGAGATTCCTGAGTGATCGCACGCAGATCGTGGCCGTCGATTTTCACCGTGCCGGAAACCGGATCGTAAAGGCGCAGTATGAGAGACAGAATCGTGCTTTTTCCTGCACCGCTTGGGCCCACCAGCGCATAGGTTTTGCCGGGTTCGACTCGCAGCGTCAGGTTTCGCACGGCATCTTCAACGCCGCTGGCGTAACGAAAAGTGACGTCTTCAAAACTGAGTTCGCCGCGTGACGATGTAAGTTGAATGGCGTTTGGTACGTCTTGCACCGCCGGCTCGGAGTCGAGAATCGAGAATATTTCCGTGGTCGCTCCCAGTGAGCGCTGCATGACAATATGAATTTTGCTCAGCGCTTTGATCGGCTGATAGAGAATAAAAATTCCCGAGATCAGTCCAAAGAACCGGCCGGCGCTCAGGTTCGTAGCGTACACATAAATCAGCGCGAGACCGACGCCGACCGAAGCGATGATTTCTACCAGCGGTCCCACCGCTTCTGTGGCTTTCACCATTCGCATGGCGTTCGAGAACTGTTGCTGCGTGCTTTTTCGAAATGCCTTTTCCTGCTCCTGTTCGCGGGTAAACGATTTGACCACCCGGATGCCGGCAAAGCTCTCCTGCATCGTAACCGACATCAATCCCATCCCTCTTTGCTCGCTCTGGACTGCCCGGCGCGCACGACGTCCGAGAATCCTTAATGGTAGAATGCAGAGCGGAAACAGAATTAGTGCGACGACGGTGAACTTCCAGTCCATGAGGAGAAGAACGGTCACCGCGCCAACGATTGTGGTGGGTTGCTTGAACAGGTCGGCACTGACGATAGTTAACGCTGCCTGCATGCTGCGCGTGTCATTGCCAATGCGCGACATAAGAAATCCGCTGTGCATCCGGTTAAAGAAATCCATTGAGTGGCGGACGATTTTGCTAAAGAGCTCGTTGCGAATGTCGGTCACGACTTTATTGCTTACCCAGTTCATGTAATAGGCGTTACCGTAGTCACAGATGCTGCGGACCGTCATCACCAGGGGAATGGCGAGGCAAATCCAAACGATCGAGTCAATTTTCGGGCCGATATTAAGCACTTCGGGATGAGACAGAAGGGCGTTCGGCTTGGGCGCCGCACCATGAAATACGAAGCTCGAGACTTGTAAAACCATCAGAGGAAGTAGCGAACTAACCAGGCTGAACCCCACGCCGAAGGCGATCCCGACAACAAAACGCCATTTATAGGGCACGACGTATCGGAGGATTCGCCGATACGGATTGTAGGCGGCGCGAAACGTCTCCCCAAAGGAGAGCTTCACCTTCGGGATTTCTTTCTTTCTCATGAACCTTGCTCCGTGGCTGGCGCGCCTGCGGGTCGCGCCCTGCCAGAATTGTGCTTCGACAGCAGCGATTCCATAGCACTAATCACCGCTGACGTCGAGATTTGGTTCATCGACATCCGCTCTTGTTTGACCGCAAATTCGGTGACCGGGGATGTCGATGCACCCTGCAGGATTATCGCCGGGCTAACCAGGGGCCTCCAGTGAAATGGATTCGTTGGACCGAACAGAACGACTTGCGGCGTGCCGGTTGCAGCCGCCAAATGCATCGGCGCTGAATCGACTGTGATGAGCAAACGGGCCCGGCCGATAAGAGCTGCGAGCGTCAACAGATCCGTTTTGCCGGAAAGATCGACAGCTGAGCCGCGCAGTTTCGATTTGATATCGCGAATGTGCCCCTGCTCGAAGTCCGAACCGCCGCCGGTGATCACCGCTTTAAGATTTCGCTTTAATTGCGCATCGTCTATTACCTCGGCCCAGCGTTCCGCCGGCCAGAATT
Organism: Verrucomicrobiota bacterium; assembly: GCA_040005265.1. GTDB lineage: Bacteria > Verrucomicrobiota > Verrucomicrobiia > Chthoniobacterales > UBA10450 > JBDTZF01. Next base: position 3,113 of record JBDTZF010000111.1, on the reverse strand, counting down.
TCTCCACCCGTGCCGAGCCCGGATGCAAGACGATGAACTCGGTGTCCATGTTTGCTTCACGGCATAGCTGTTCCGCCTTTTCGTGGGCTGCGGTCGGCAGATCGAGATGCAGTTGTCGCGAAGCGTCCTTGATCCCGAGCGGTCCGACCAAGGCCAAATTGTAATCGAGTGTCTGCATATCGCGCATCCGATGCGGCACAAACTCATTGTAGACACGCGCCCGTGTTTTCGATTTATGCTTAATGCGTTCCGATACCACGCGTTGCCGCGCTCCTGACAGGAAAGTCAAAAGTGCGGAACGATCGTTTCGCGTGAAATCGATGCAGTAATCGAATTTTCCCCGGGCAAGCGCGATCAGGACCGCGGCATCGCTCAATCCGCGACGCACAACGAAAATGCGATCGACATTCGAGATCGCCGGCGCCAGGGCTGCGCATTCGTTCGAAATAACGAGTGTCACTTGCGCATCTGGAAATTGTTTGCGCACCGCTACGATCGCCGGCGTGGTTACGATCAAGTCGCCGATTCGTTTGAGCTGGAGAAGCAGGATATTCACACTAACTCATCGCGTCTTTTGAATCGCAGCTTCGTAGGCGCCCAGCAATCGAGAACGGTAATGCTCCCAGGTGAAATTCTCCACCACCCGCCGCCGCGCAGCCTCGCTCATTCGCTCGACGATTTCCGGATGCCGATACAATTGCTCCAGCGCCGCCGCGATAGCATCGACATCTTCCGGTTGCACAATAATTCCTTCGACACCATCTCGCACCACATCGCCTGCCTCCCGCGTGGTAATCATCGGCAGCCCGCACGCTGCTGCTTCGTAAACAGTCTTCGCGCTTCCTTCCCATTGCGACGGAAAAACGTAAACCGTTCCCTGGTTAAGATAATTTTCCGGATCGCGCACAAATCCGACGGTTTTGATGTTATCGCGCCAAAATCTCTGCAAATGGGGCTTCGCTTCTTGGTGTATCGCTCCGACCAGCCAGAGCTCCGCGTTCTTTAGATCAAGTCGCGCCCACGCCTCCAACAAATGATGAATTCCTTTTCGCTCGATCAAGGCGCCTGAAAAAATCGCGCGAAACAGCGGTGGTCTCGTTCCCGGTTTGAATCGCTCCACATCCACGCCACGCGGCAGATAAAAAAGTTTCTCTTCTGGAAACTTGCGTTCGCGAAATGTCTCAGTCGCTTTCTCGGAAAGGACCACGATCAAATCGGCGAGTTCGTATTCCTCGATGAAACGCTCGTGTTCGAGTAAGAACCGGGATTTCCAGGATGGCGATGCGGCGATAGTTTTGGGGGCGTTGCCAGTAGCCCGGTCGCGATGCCAGGTGGGAATTTCGATCAGCGACGGGATTCCCTTCTTTTTCGCGACGCGCAGGGTTTGCAGACAATCTCCCGACCAACTGTGAAAAAAGTCATAGCGGCCGGTGGCCAGATGCCGCGACGCGGTCCAATCGAGGTATTTCTTCTTCGCGCCATAGTAGTAAGCCCGATCGAGAAAGGAGAGCAGACGAACAGGGTGCCACCGCAGCGAGTGAATGAATCGCGCTGGAATTTCGCGTTGCCGATTATCGTAAGCGATCGCTTTTCCCAGAAAACCGCCGCGATAGGACGCGCGGAGAGCCTCAAATGCATCCGTGTCGAGCCCGGACCCGCCGATGCGGGCAAAGATGGAATAAAGCAAACTCTTTGGCAGGAGGGGGCGAGTCGCAATCCCAGACGTCGCATTTCTCTCTTGTGTCATGTTGGGCGGAACCGCCTGCCGCGCCGTAGCTTCATGCGAAGGCTGGGAGACATCTCTCATTGTTAATAGTAAGAGATTCCTCGACTTCGCTCGGAATGACAAGATTGGTAAAAGGCTTCCATGTCGAACGGTAAATTGACGATCGGGTTCGTGCGTCGCGGATATTCGCCCAGCGGCGGTGCCGAATCTTATTTGAAGCGGCTTGCCCGCGGCATCTCCGATCTTGGCCACGACGCAGAACTTATTACCACGACCGACTGGCCGGAGAAAGAATGGCCGTTCGGGCCCATCGCGCGGTTGGAGGGACGATCGATAATTGCGTTTGCGGATGCAGCTGAAAAAGTGCGGATGCAAGATGGCTGCGATGTCTTAATGAGCCTTGAGCGCATCTGGCGCTGCGATATTTATCGCGCAGGCGATGGTGTCCATCGCGCCTGGCTGGAACGTCGGGAGGGAATGGCAGGCCCCTTCGCGAATTTCTGGCATCGCTTCAATCGTAAACACCATGACATTCTGCGACTCGAAAAGTCGCTTCTCGCCGAGCGCGGCGCCGGGCGAGTCATCGCCAATTCGCAAATGGTCAAGAATGAGATCGTTGATTTCTATGGCTATCCTGCCGACAGGATCGACATCGTTCGCAACGGCGTGCCGCTGGAACAGTTTCGGTTCGACCCGGCCGTTCGTGAAAGATCGCGCACCGATCTGAAATTGAGGCCAGACGAGATTACTTTGCTATTCGTGGGGTCGGGTTGGGAGCGGAAAGGATTGCGTTTTGCCATTGCGGCAATGCGAAAGCGCGAGAATCCGAACCTACGGATGCTCGTTGTGGGCCGTGGCAATGAGCGAAAACATAAATCGCCGGGCGTCGAGTTCTTTGGAGAGCTGACAGATCTTCAGCGCGTTTACGCCGCGGCCGACATTTTCATTTTGCCCACGATTTACGATCCATTTTCAAATGGATGTCTCGAGGCGCTTGCGTCGGGTCTGCCGGTGATCACAACGCGGGCAAATGGATTCAGCGAAATAATGGACGATCATGTGCACGGATCGATTGTCGATCTTCCGAGCAACATTGAGGCGTTGAGCGACGCAATTCTTTTCTGGGCGGATCCGTCGAAGCGCGCTGCGGCCAGATTGGCGACTGTCGAGCGCGCATCGCACTTCGATATCTCACAAAATGTCGAGCAGACGCTGGGAATCCTGATGGCGTGCGCTAAGCGGGGGGAGCCGTAAGCGCGCCGTCCACATCCGGGAAAATCCGGAAAACCTGGTCGAGACGCGCAATTTCGAAGATGGTGCGTACGCTTTCCTGCAAGCCGACCAGCGCGAATTCGCCCTTATACTCCCCGACGTTCTGCATGGCTTC
>JBDTZF010000110.1:0-9204 GCA_040005265.1 Verrucomicrobiota bacterium | reverse complement strand
CGCGTTCCAGCGATACGTCCACGAATTTCCCCACGCCCCTTGCGGCCCGCCATGGATCAAAAACTTCAGCGGATATTTCTTCGCCGGATCGAACCCCGGCGGCTTGATCATGAATCCCTGAACGTCTTCGTCATTCGCGCCTTTGAACGTGAACGGCTCCAACAGCTGCATGTCGATCCCAGACAGCAGCGGGTCGTTCATTTTGGTGACGGATTGAGCATGGACGACATCCTGCCCATGACCGGACGCGTTTGCGTACTCCTCAAGAGAAAACCGCGCGATCTCTGTTGGGCTTCTGATTGACGCACGACTGAAGAATATGGAGCTGCCATCTTTGCACGATGTTAGATCATCAGCGTGCAACTGAATGACTTCATGGACATCGTTGTCGTGCAGTGAAACTCCATAAATGGGCGACTCGCCATGGTTTTCGGCGGTGAAAAAGATTGTTTCCGAATCGAGGCGCCAGGCAAAACTTCCGAGCGAGTGATCAGACTTTTCGGTTAAATCATGCACTTGGCCCGACTTTCGATCTTGTACGAAGAGCCGCCATTTATCGGCTTCAAAGCCAGCGCGCGCTTGCGACCGCCAGGCGATGTATTTCCCGTCCGGCGAATAGAGCGGCGTCGAATCGCTGCCGGGACTGGTCGAAATTTTCTTTCCCGCGGCCGCGGGACCGGTCATCGGCACGATGAAAACCTCATTGTTCGTACTGGTGGCTTCGACCTCGTCAATATTGCTGGTGTAAGCGATCTCCTTCCCGTCGGGGGAGATCGCATACATGTCCTGCCCGCCGAGATTGAACGGCGGCACATCCTGATCGCCCGGCGTCAAATCGCGCGGTGTAGTGGCGGCCGTGTCGGCCGCATTTGCCTTTCCTGCGGGCGACACGCCCGCCTCTACATTTTGAACAAACAGATGGCTGCGCTTGAACTCCGAATAGGCGTTCCAGTGCCGATAGAGCAATCGCGTGAAAATCTTCGCTTTCACTTTGCTGTTCTTCAGTTCTTGGTCGCGTTTCCTATTGCAGTCGTCGCTTGTCACGCCGGAGCCCGGCGGAGGCGGATTGCAATCCGGGTAAACCGCCGACACGAACACGATGTTCTTCCCGTCCGGCGACCAGATCGCGCCGTCGGCGCCGGTCGAGATGTTCGTTACTTGATGCGCCTTTCCTTTCAGCGCTCCGCTACCGGTATCGAAGTTAGACATCCAGATCTGCGTTGGATCGGTAGCTTTCGATGTCCAGATCAGCCGTTTTCCGTCCGGTGAAAATCGCGGGCGTTCCTCGTGATTTGCCGCCTGGCTCAACCGCCGCGACTCACCTCCGTTCGCCGGCACGATCCACAAATGCGAGACCTTGGTGTTCTTCTCAAGATCGACATCGACGCAATCGAACACGACCCATTTTCCATCCGGCGACGGCACCGGCGCACCGACGCGTTTCAACTTCATCATGTCCTCGAAAGTGAACGGATGCTTAGCCGTGGAGTTCTGCGCTGCAGGCTGCGCAAAAGCTGATGTGGCCAACGAGAAGGAGACGGCGAGGAAAATTTTCATTGGCGGCAAAGTTCTATTGTTTGCCTTAGGCGCGCAACTATCTGGTTGGAGCGACATGCTTCCGCATGTCCTCTTCGCTTGCCAGTCCTGCTCGGACCGAGGAACCTCTCATTGTGAAGCTGAATCGTGAACCGCTCTTCATCATCGCCGTGTTGATCGGCTGCGGTCTTGCGCCAAACGCGCTCGCGGAATCCCTGCCAAAGACGATGAAGGCAGTTGTGGCGCACGAATACGGCGGACCACAGGTGTTGAAACACGAAGAGATCTCGCTGCCCGCGCCGAAGGAAAACGAAGTCCTCGTCCGCGTCGTCGCGAGCGGCGTGAACCCGGCCGACCCGTTGATTCTTGGTGGGAAATACGCCAAGGAATTCGGGACGCATCTGCCGGTGATTCTTGGTTACGACATGGCGGGCGTAGTGGTGAAGGTCGGTACCAAGGTAACGCGCCTGAAAATCGGAGACGCTGTTTATGCATATCTCCTTTGGGGCGGCGGTTGGGCCGAGTATTGCGTGACGAATGAAGTCGAAGCGGCGCTCAAGCCGAAGTCGCTGACTTTCGTCGACGCGGCAGCTGTTCCGCTGGCAGCGTTGACCGCGTGGCAAGCATTGGTCGACACGGCAAGGTTGACCGCGGGGCAAACCGTTCTTGTTCACGGCGGCTCCGGCGGAGTAGGAAGTTTTGCGATTCAGATCGCGAAGTCGCGCGGCGCCCGCGTCATCGCCACGGCCTCAACATCGAATCAGGATCTTTTGAAGGAGCTGGGCGCAGATATCGCCATCGATTACACGAAAGCAAAGTTCGAAGACGTCGCCAAAGATGTCGATGTTGTGATTGATCCCGTCGGGCACGACACGCTGGCGCGCTCCTACGCCGTAGTGAAAAAAGGCGGTATCATCGTAAGCCTTGTTGCACGGTGCGATCCGGCCGAACTCCAGAAACATGGGATTCGGGGTGAATCGCTTGGCTCGCATCCAAACTCGAAAGAGTTGGCCGAAATCACGAAGCTCATCGAAGAAAAAAAGCTGAAGCCAATCGTCACCCAGGTGTTGCCGCTAGCCGATGCGGCAAAGGCCGACGAACAAGCCGCCAGTCATCATACCCGCGGTAAGATGGTGTTAAAGATTGCCGACGAACCGAAAAATCCATGAAAGCTCACAAACGCGTTGTTATTACGATACTTGCTCTGATCTCGTCGACCGGCTTCGCCGAGAGAATTTCGCTGGTCGGTGGCACAGTGATCAACCCCGCCGACGGGAAGGTAACGTCGAATGCAACCGTCGTGATCGACGGCGATAAAATCGAACGCGTGTCGATAGGAAAACAAAGCGCGGACTCGCTGGGGCGGCAGATTGATTGCGTCGGGAAATTTATTCTGCCCGGTTACATCGACACCCACGTGCATTTTTTTCAGTCGGGCGGTTTGTTTACGCGCCCGGACGTTGTCGATCTAAGCAGTGTCCGCCCGTACAAAGACGAGATCGGATGGGTGAAGTCGCATCTGAACGACGTTTTCGCGCGTTATTTGCGCAGCGGGATCACGAGCGTGGTCGATGTGGGCGGGCCGTTTTGGAATTTCGAAGTGCGTAGAACTGCGAACTCGACGGCCAAAGCGCCGCGTGTGGCTGCAGCCGGGCCGTTGATCTCCAGCGTCTCCCGGCAACCGCTCGATCTGGGCGACCCGCCCATTGTTAAGATCGACACGCCCGATCAGGCGCGGGAGTTCGTGCGCAAACTTGCCGAACATAATCCCGATCTGGTGAAAATTTGGTACATCGTAGATAAGGATCATCCAGTCGACAGCTTCCGGCCGATCGTCCGAGCGACGATTGAAGAGAGTCACGCCCACAAGATTCGCGTCGCAGTCCACGCCACCGAGTTAGAAACGGCACGGGCGGCTGTGGAAGAAGGCGCCGACGTTCTGGTGCACAGCGTGACCGACAAGGAAATTGATGACGCATTCGTGAAGTTGCTGAAAGACCGGCACGCGATCTTGTGTCCCACGCTCGTCGTGTTCGAGCGCTACGGACGAACATTTGCGAACAAATTGAATTTGACACCGGAAGAGAAGGAGTGGGGCAATCCCGAAGTGATCGCGACGCTTGATGTAACGAAGATTCCGCAGGAGAAATTGCCGGAGCGCATTAAGAACGCGCTCGCTAAGCCGGAAGATGTACTCGATCGAATTAAGAAAACTTACGATGTCGCGCTAAGGAATTTAAAAAAACTCGAGGATGGCGGCGTGACGATCGCGGCCGGGACGGATGCGGGAAACATCGGGACGATCCACGGTCCGGCGCTTTTCCGTGAGTTCCAGCTGATGACGGAAGCGGGGCTGACGCCGATTCAGATTCTGCAATGCGCAACTTTCAACGCCGCGAAACTTTTCGGGGGAGAAACCGGCGCGCACATCGGTAAGATCGACAAAGGCAATTTTGCCGACCTTGTTATCCTTCATTCAAATCCGCTCGACGACATTAAGAATGCTTCCGACATTGACAGCGTGATTAAGAATGGCGTCGTTTATTCGACAGAAGAGCTATTGAGCCCGGCGCGATAAGCTGGTTTGTCAGCGCAGGCGATTCATGAGAGATAGCTTGCATCATGGCTGACGTAACTATCGAAGTGCGGAAGAATGGCCCTTATATCGTGACCGGCCCGGTCGAGATCAAAGATGCCGATGGAAATATGTACCCGGTCGAGCCGCGAATGGCGCTTTGCCGATGTGGTGCTTCCACGGAGAAGCCGTTCTGCGACGGAACGCATTCCAAGATCGGATTTCAGGCGGCCGAGAAAGCTGTTCCGGAATCGGCAGAGAGTTGAACGACTGAGCAGAGTCAATCAACTGGATCGAACGATTTGTTCCAGCTGTTGATGCACGCTTGATTCGGCCTCGACATCGTTCTCGTACCCCCATACGACGATCTCAAGCATTTGTGCGCCGACTTCACGCCGGCCGCGCAGCGCTGAACGCACGCGGCCACGGGGCGTCCAGTCTTCCTCCTGGGCGGCAGCGGCGTTTTCATACGAGGAACGGGCGTCCCAATAACAATAGAAAACATGGAGCGGCGTGCCCCGGTCGTCGAAGAGATAAGAACGCAGCGGCAGGTTTACCCCATTCACCGCGATCACCCGGATGCCATTATCGCGAATCATCGTGATACCAGAGGCGGGAAGGCAAATGTCGGGCCGATGAATCTTGACGAAGCGGGCCGCAGTCTGCCCTGGAAGCCAGCGGAAGAAATACATCATCCATTGATGTCCATTGGTCGCGCTCCATCGCGCTCCACCACCTTCGTTGTAATGAAGCAAAGCTTCCGCTTCGGGCGCAATCGGGACATTTTTATATTCCGACTCTGTAGTCGGCCAGGAAACTACCCAGCGTGAGCTTATCGGTGACGGGTGAACTCCGTACCAGATTTGGACGCCGGCTTCGGCGAAGAGGAGCCAAATTGCGATGGATGCCAGGATCCACGATGAAACGTTCGGCACAATATGTCGATGCTGGATATGCACCGAATTGGTGTCGGTCTTGGATCGCTGCCGCAGCCGCAAACTTACAAACCAGAGGCCAAACAGGCACACGAGCAGAATGGTTAGGCCGGCCGGGTCGTGCCATCCTTCGATTCCATGGACTCCCTTGTGAGCGCCTATCCAAACGAGAATGGCGGTACGGATGACATTGGTTATAAATGCGAGCACAGCGCCCGCGAAAATCAGAAAGAGGCGTCGCCCAATAGAGAATGAATAGAGTTCACCCAGGAAAAGCGAGACCATCAAAGTAGCTTGAAGCGATCGGACTCCACTGCAGGCTTCTTCGATCCCAATCAGTCCGGTGCTGACTTCGATTACGTTGCCGTGCTGAAGGGCCGGAACATCTATAATATTGAGAGCAGTAACGTTGATGGCCGTGACCGCGTGCATCAGGTCTTGAATCACGATTTCTTCGAAATGGACCGGCCACGGAACAGCGACTAAAAAAAAGAAAAACGGAAACGCGAAGTGCCGCGCCCATGATGCTCCGCCACGGAGATAGATGAGCAGGATCGAAATCGCGACCGCAGAGAGCGCTAACGCCCAACTGAGCAGACGCCAGTCCGGGTTTGCTTCAGCCACTAATCGAATTGGAAGAAAAAGCAGTGTGCAAAAAGCGATCAGCGCGATCGCCACAGCGCGCGCGCTGGGTAGAGACGGTTCCGGGCGAAGCGACCAGCGTTGCCATAACAAAAAAAGGGCCAGGAACGGAACGGCCCAGCCGTAGCTGTATTGGACATTGAGCGACCACTCTGCGCCCAGTTGTTTCACCACCTCGAGCCAGAGAAAAAGAAAGGCCGTCCCAAGCAGTGCCACTCGCCACCAGTCCATCTTTTCGGCCGAAGCGGACCCGGTCAAAGCGGGAGTGGTAGCCAATTCGGACATGCGAAACCCATAGCAGCTTGCACGCCTCCATTCCACTGGTCGTCACGGACGAAATTGACTTTCTCGACCGCGACGCATTACCTTGCCGCTCTGTGGCACGGCCGGGCGAACGAAATCAACGCACCTTCATCAAGCTCGCGCTTGGAGGATTGATTGGTTTTGTTCTTCTTATCTTTCTTATCTGGGGTGGTTATCACCTGTACACTGTCGTTGAATCGCGGCACTTGGCCCGGCGGGCTGCGGCTTACCTGAGCGGGGGCGATTTGAAGCAATCGGCCTTGTCGGCGCGCCGCGCTTTGCAAATGGACCCATCCTGCGTCGCTGCTGTTCGGATACTGGCGGAGGTGGCTGAACGCGCGAACGACAGGAGTGCCATGGGGTGGCGGTCCAAAGCGATCGAACTGGAACCGCGGTCAATCGCGGACATGCTCGCTTTTGTGAATTGTTTGGTGCAATTCAACGACGTTGCGACCGCAGAGAAGATGCTTCGTACGCTCGACGAGAAGACGCAGCAGATGGCTGAATTCCATGCGGCGGCCGGACGATTGGCGGAAGCAAAGAAAAACATGTCCGAGGCGGAACTTCATTGGGCCGAAGCCGTGAAACTGGAGCCGGAAAACAAATCTTATCAGCTTAAACTCGGGCTCGTCTTGTTGAGGATCGACAACGGCGCCAAGCGCGAAAGTGGTCTCGTTATCCTGGAAAAGTTGCGTAGCGATGACAAGCAGCGCGCCGAGGCCACGCGAGCCTTAATCCTCGACGGTGTGGCCCATCGCATGTCTGGCACTAAATTGGCCGAAATGGCGCGCGAGCTTCAAGGTTATCCCGAAGCAACTTTCAGCGATCGCCTGCTCTACCTGGATTTCCTTCGGCAGCTCCGAGACCCGTTGTTCACTGCGCGCCTGACAGAGATCGAAAAGGAAGCGGCAAATCATCCGGCAAATTTAGCGGCTTTGATTTCATGGATGAACGCAAATGGAATGAGCCTCCTGGCGATTGATTTCACCCACACTCTGTCGCTGGACGTGGCAACGAAATGGCCCGCGCCAATGGCCATCGCCGAAGCCTACGGCAAACTGGGTGACTGGCAGGAGTTGGAACGGTTGTTGAAGAGCAAGGATTGGGGAGAGTTCGATTTTCTCCGTCACGCTTATCTCGCGCGCGGGCTGCGAGAAGGGGGCAGACCGGTTCTGGCGGAACGGGAATGGGCGCTTGCGCAGAAAGGAACTGCCGATCAGGCGCAACTTTTGTCGGTCCTTTCCCGTACCATATCAGGGTGGGGTTGGGAAAGAGAAAGCGCGGACCTTCTATGGCTGCTATCGAAGCATCCGGAAACGCAATGGGAAGCGCTCCAAGCGCTCTATCAATGGTACGCTTCATCGGGTGATACGCCGGGCCTGTACCGTGTGCTCACTCGGTTGAATGAATTGGCGCCGGCTGATAGGCGGCTTCAGAATAACCTGGCTCAACTTCGCTTGCTCTTGAACGCAGATGTCGATCGAGCCAGAAAAGTGGCGGCCGAGATTTATGCGAAGGAGCCATCGAATCCTTCCTATGCATCCACCTACGCATTTGCTCTGTACATCAAAGGCGATGCCGATGAAGGGCTGAGGATAATGAACGGATTTACCGAGAGCCAGTTGCGAGACCCTTCGCTCGCCGCGTATTACGGCATCCTTCTTGCCGCGGCCGGGGAAAAGGAGAAGGCGAGAAAATATCTGACGGTCGCGGCTTCCGGCAAACTCTTGCCTGAAGAGAAAGCGCTCGTTGCCAAGGCGGAAGGCTCGCTGAAGTAACGAGGCGGAAACATCTTGCCTAGAGGAGAGCCGCACTCGGCCCCTAATAAAAAAGAGGGACGACACAATGGTCGTCCCTCCAGGAAAATTAATAATGAAAGTTACGCCGTAATCCGGCGACGGCGGCGGATCTCAACCAGCGTTGCGCCAACAACCAGCAGAACAGCTGGAATCAGACTGGCCGCTTCTGGGACCGGAACTAGTTCGGCCCGGAACGCAACTGGCAGCACGTCGAGTGCTGAAGCGACAACTGAGATAAATTTGAACGTCCCAAAATCAGGGATCGAGACGAACTGATTATCGGAGCCGCTTCCAACCGGCCCCCCGGAGAGGAGGGCACCAAGCGTGCCGAGAGTGTTTGAGCCGTACAGACTGAACAATTCACCGGGCTGAATACTGCCAACCGAGATTTGTCCGTTAACAAATCCCGCGGCCAGAATCGAACTCAAATCCAATTGGATGAAGTGCAATGGGACGCCATTAGCGCCGACTTGGAGTTCATTGTGCGGCGTACCAATCAGTCCAAGACCATGCTCGTCAGGCTCATTCGGACTATTTTTGAAATACAGTATATGCTCGTTCCCGACACCGTTCTGATTATCGTAGCCATGGGCAGTGATCGTGTGCCCGTCAACAGTGAAGTCATGACTGGCCGAGTCGACTGATTGGTTAAGATTGTCCGGATTCAAATCCCACGTCACGAACGCCGCCCACGCGGACGAGCCCGTCAGGAAAAAAGCGACGCACAAAATAAGCACTGAGCCCTTTAAAAAACGATTGCTTTGAACTGTTTTCATAGTTTTCATAATTACTGAATTCCCTCTATTCAGAGCCCGTTTTAGAGATTCGGCTCGGCGGAGTCAATATTATTTTGAGATTTTTCTAAAAAAATGGGCTGATTTTGGCGGAGATCTACGAGGGTTATCCGATCCCGCTCCTGACTGCCAGCCTTATTGGGATGTTACCTCTGCCCCGAATTGGCCCAATCTAAGCTTTACGAGGCGTCGTTATGCGACCTTTCCTTGCCTCTTTTTATCGACTTTTCTTAGCCTTGGGTTTTACGGGAATCTCCCTGAGCGCGCCGTGCCTACCGGCGGTCGATGCCGTGGAGGCAGACTCACCGCCTGTTGAAGTCCGAGCCGATCCACCTCAGTATGACTGGGCCAAACTGCATGCGAGTGCCCGGGTCATCCAGGTCAGTTCCGGGGCAAAAGCCTTTGCGTTCCGCATGATCGATAACGATGAGCGAACGGCGTTCCATTTCTCGAAAGCCGACCTTCATCCCACCGTTATTGTCGAACTGGCGCAGGGTGAGGATTTGACTCGTGTCAAAGCGCTGTTCGATGCAGAAGCCGCCCAAGTCGATGTTTACCTAAGCAATCAGTTGCCCAAGGACGCGGGCGATTTTGGTTTTCTGCGGCCCGTAGCGTCAGTC
>JBDTZF010000197.1:0-2807 GCA_040005265.1 Verrucomicrobiota bacterium | reverse complement strand
AAGGCGGATGGCGAGATCGACAGGGTCAGACTTGGAATATTGCGAAGGGCCGTAAGCTCCGAGGCGAAAATAAAGCGGCCGGCGTCCTCCGCAAAAAAGAATGGTTTCTTCCCAAGACGATCCCGGCCGAAGACCAACTGCTGTTTTGGCTCGTCCCAAATCGCTAGGACAAACATGCCGCGCAATTTCTCGAAGATGCCCTCACCCCAGCTTTCATATCCGTGAAGCAAAACTTCCGTGTCACTGCGGCTCTTGAAACGATGGCCTAACGTTTCAAGCTCTTTGCGCAGCTCGAGAAAATTGTAGATTTCCCCATTGAGAATCACCGTCAGCTCGCCGGTTTCGTTCGACATCGGCTGTGCGGCCAAAGGCGAGAGATCGATGATCCGCAAGCGGCGATGGGCGAAGCCGCACACTCCATCATTCCAAATGCTGCCCTCATCGGGTCCGCGGTGGGCGAGCGTCTGTTCCATCGCCCGCAGAACCGCTGGGTCCGGGCGCGCCTCCCAATTTACATAACCGGCAATCCCGCACATCTTAGGTTGTGGCTGCAGGTGCTGAGCGGGCAACGACTTCGGCCGGGGGATGTTCCATTGGCACGACGCTATCGTAGACCGATTCGACCTTTTTCACCATGTCGGAAAGACTGAAATCCCTGGCGATTCGTTCCCTTCCGGCCGCACCCATCCGACGACGTAACTCCGGATCCTTTGCCAGTACTTCAATCCGGGCGGCTAATGCATCCGGGTCTCCGGGTGGAACCAGATAACCGGTCACACCTTCGACAACTTGATCGAGCGAACCTCCCAGATTCGTGGCAATGACCGGAAGACCCATCGACATCGCCTCCATGACCACGCCGCCAAATGGTTCGGGGTAAGCGGATGGCAGAACGAAAACGTCCATGCTGGTGTAAGCCGGCTTGGCGTCGGTCACTTCGCCGGTATAGATAATCTGATCCTGAACCCCCAAATCGTTAGCCAGCTGCTTGAGTCGCTCAAGATGGATCTCGTTCCCGGGAAAAGGTGATCCGACAACGAGAATCTTCGAAATGATCCCGCGCTTCTTCAGCAGATTCGCAGCCTGGATCAGGTGCTCCTGGCCCTTACGTCCCCACTTGATGCGGCCAACGCATCCGGTAACCAAATCGTTCTCGCTGAGATTGACACCCCGCCGGAATTCGCTTCGCGTCCCGGACGGCATCACGAAGTCGTCCACCGAAAAACCATTGTGAATCACGGCCACCTTGCTGCGATCGGAAAATTGCGCAGCCGTCGCGTTTGATACGGCGATAATTTTGTCCGCAACCAATCGGATATATTTCGAGTAAATCTCCCAAAGCCGCGGTCGGGCTTCGCGAAAGGATTCCCTCATGTGCCAGACGTGGGGCACACCGGCCAGCCGGGCGGCCAAGCCCGGAGCAATGATGACCCCTGTATTGGTATGAACCAGATCGATCGACTCCTTTCGAATGAGCCGAAGCAGGTGGCGCACCGAGATCGGTAGCCGGTAGAACATGGTGAGAAACCAGGAGGAATATCGCGAAATAATCGCCAGCGACGGATCGATAATCACTCTGACACCGAGATTTTCGATAACCTGACGCAGCGGGCCATCTTCGGGAAGCACAACCAGCGGCAGAAATTTTCGCCGATCCGAGCCATGAAGAAGTCGTACCAGGGAACGACTGGCGCCGTAGAAATCGGCGCTGTTATGCACGTAGAGGATCCGACGCACCCCGCCCGGCGCCGGTTCGACCAGAGAAAGCAAAGCATCGAGCAATGATTGGCTCGTTCCGGTCTCTCTATATGATTCTTCGAAAATCGATCGATTGGTCTCGCCCCATTCCTGCCAACGTTCATGTTGCGTCAGCGCCTTTCTCAAAGCTGACCCGATATCGTTCGAGAGCGACGATGAAACCGGAAAACGCACCGCGCCCGCCCGCGACGTGAGCACATCGGCGTTGCCGCGCCAATCGCTGGCCACAATCGGTAGTTTCCAGGCCATCGCCTCCGTCAGCACCAACCCGAACGATTCATATGGAGCGACCGTCGGAAAAACAAAAAGATCGGCGCGACCCAGCGCTTCCGCCTTGGCCCGCCCAATTAGAAGCCCGGAAATTCGAACATGCTCCCGAATACCCAGGTCCTCGATCATCCTGTCCAGTCGCCCCGGGTTAAAGGGCGGCAAACACTCACCTACCAGTTCTAGCTTGATCTCGGGGTGATCGCGTCGCAACGCCGCAAATGCCTCCAGAAGTTGAGGCGTGCCTTTGTCCGCACAGAGATGTCCCATGTGCAGCAGCCGAACCGCTCGGTCTCGGCCGCGGTTCACCAAACCGGAATCGAAATCGTCAGTGACCCGCCACGGAATGACGAATATCGGCTTGATGCCGACCGCCTCCGGATCGCGCCGGCCAAATTCGGTCATCACGATCGCGGCAGAGGCTTTGCTGTAGAGAATCCGCGTCAGCCGGGCGATCGCGCTCCCAGCCTGTAATTGATCGGCGATCCCGGCGGCATGAAAATGCAACACTACGCGTCGCGACGACAAAAGAATCAGCGGCAACAGAACCAGGTCCCGAATCAATGCCGGCTTTTGCGGACCGCCCGTCGGAAAAACGAAAATGTCGATCGGGCCCCGAAAGCGAACCCGGAACAATCGCCCGATAACCCTCAGCAATTCAAAGGCTTTGCCCGGGTAGCTGCTCCGCGCCCGTTTCAGTTCAGGCGTGAAGAAAAATGGCAGGTGAACCGTCTCGCAGCGATCCGACCGCCTGAATTGCGCGATCGCCTTCTCGATCATAA
>JBDTZF010000109.1:0-9502 GCA_040005265.1 Verrucomicrobiota bacterium | reverse complement strand
GCCGACTCCGCCGCTCGGATAATAGCCCCAGCCGGCACTATAAGGCCAGGCCGGAAGCATTCCGATTATTAGCAGGACAAGTATGATTAGTAGGATTGTGCGCATCATTCACTCAACGCAACTGACCGGCGGATTGGATGTTTGTTTTGTCACGATTTACAATGGTGTGCCCGCTGCTCCAAAAGCTCTTGCAGCCGCAGGCGCGCGTCTTATCCTTTGCCGTAATCCCGAATGCGTCTCCCTGATGCGTCGGGAAAATTTTTTGCCCGGTTTAACTATGGCGAACACAATACTGGTCGGCGCCCAATGGGGCGATGAGGGAAAAGGAAAGATCATCGATGTGCTAACGGCCAACGCTGACGTGGTGGTGCGCAGCCAGGGCGGCAACAACGCCGGCCACACCGTGATTCACCGCGATAACAAATACATTCTTCATCTGATTCCCTCGGGGATACTCCGGCGCGGGAAAATTTGTGTGATTGGAAACGGTGTCGTTGTCGATCCTATCGCGCTTGTCGAAGAGGTCGAGGGTTTGCGCAAACTTGGGATCAAGATTGAAAAGAACCTTCTGCTGAGCGATTGCGCCCACCTGGTAATGCCCTATCACCGGATCCTCGACGAACAACGCGAGCTGCGGAAAGGGCTGGCCAAGATTGGCACCACCAAACGCGGGATCGGCCCGGCCTATGGCGACAAAGCCGCGCGCACAGGCCTGCGGGTTTCCGATTTGATGCAACCGATCCTATTCTCGAAGAAATTGCAGGCCAAAATTACTGAGAACAACAGCATCTTGCAGGCGCTGGGCGCGAAGCCGGTTAATTTTCGCGACGTCAACGCAGATTATCTCGCTGCTGGTAAGAAACTGCGGCCGTTCGTCGCAAACACGGTTGTTTATCTTCATCGCGCAATCGAGCGCGGAAAGGGCATTCTTTTTGAGGGCGCCCAAGGGACATTCCTGGATATCGATCACGGTACTTACCCGTACGTGACGTCTTCAAATACCACTGCGGGCGGCGCATGCACGGGGACTGGGGTGCCTCCGCATCGAATGGACCGGGTCATGGGAGTCATGAAAGCCTACACCAGTCGCGTAGGAGAGGGGCCGTTGCCCACCGAGGATCCGCAAGTCGCCGACATGCTTCACAAGCTGGGACGCGAATTTGGCGCAACGACTGGGCGCCCCAGGCGCTGCGGATGGTTCGACGCGGTGGCTACGCGCTATTCAGCAATGATCAACGGGATTGATGAGCTGGCCATTACGAACCTGGATGGATTAGACACTCTCGATCCTATTCGCGTCTGCGTAGCCTACCGGCTCAACGGCAAGCGCCTCGACGTCCCGCCCTCTGACGCGGCACAATTGGCGAACTGCGAGCCGGTTTATAAAGAGGTACGAGGGTGGAAGCAATCTACGCAATCGGCGCGAAAGCTTTCGCAACTTCCTTCAGCTGCAAGAGATTACGCGAAGTATATTTCCGGGCTCACCGGGGCGAAGTTGTCGATCGTCAGCGTCGGACCGGGCCGCAACCAAACGATCATCCTGTAGCATGGCGTCGCTCAAATCCGTGCCTCGCCACGTCGCTATCATCATGGATGGCAACGGCCGGTGGGCAAAATCGCGGGGCCTTCCCCGAATAAAGGGGCACGAACGGGGAGCCCAGGCCGTTCGCGAATGTGTCGAAGGCTGCGGCGAATTGAAAATCGAATACCTGACTCTTTACGCTTTCTCGGCTGAGAACTGGAGCCGTCCGAAGACTGAAGTATTCGCCCTGATGCGCCTGCTGGAGAAATTCCTGAAGGAGAAGACGCCGGAGTTGCTGGAGAAAAACGTTCGCCTGCAGGCAATCGGCCGTTTGACAGATCTGCCCAAGAGTTGCCAGGAACAGCTTCACAAGACGATCGAGCAAACCGCGAAGAATAACGGACTTACTCTGGTTCTGGCTCTCAGTTACGGGGGCCGTTTGGAGATCATCGATGGGATCAAGAGTCTCCTGCGCGCCATCGAACTCGGGCACATCGACAAGGGGATGATCGAAGTCGAGATGTTCAGTAAACATCTTTACACGCGATATTATCCCGACCCGGACCTGCTCATCCGAACCTCCGGCGAAATGCGTTTATCGAATTTTCTGCTCTGGCAGCTTTCTTACACGGAAATGTACGTCACGCCGAAACTCTGGCCCGACTTTTCCAAGAAAGATTTGCTGGCCGCGGTGGAAGAATATGGTCGACGTCAACGGCGTTACGGCGCGGTCGAGTAGATCTCTGATTAGACAAACGCTTCCGCAACGGAATCGGCGAGACATTTTCCTTTTTGCGTGAGAATGAAATTTCCATTCGATTGTTGAACCAGGCCGAGCGCGAGAAATTCGTTTGTTTGTTGCGCGAAAGATTCGAACTCGATCGCCGGCACGCCGCTTTGCGTTCGTAGCAAAAGTGCGATTCGCTCGGCCCGTTTCATTTCGTTGGTTAGATGTTCCGTCGAGCCAATCGCCGACCGATTCGAAAGAATGCGATCGGTGTACTCGCGATAGTTACAAACGTTTTGTAAGCGCCGCAGTCCTACTGTCGAAAACGCGCTCGGTCCGATTCCTAAATAATCCTCTCCCGACCAGTAAGCATGATTATGAGCCGAAGCGAAACCCGGCCTGGCGTAATTCGAGATCTCGTAATGTTCGTAGCCCGCGCCCTGCAACATCGACATCGTCGTTTCAAAAAATTCGGCATCGGCGTCCGAGTCTTGCCGGAACTCTCCGCGAGCGTGTCGCAAAAAAAATTCTGTGTCCTCTTCGTAGGTGAGGCAGTAAGCAGAGAGGTGTTCGGGCTGAAGCGCGATGGTCTCTCCCAGCGTTTTTCTCCATTGCTCAATCGTCTGGCCCGGCAATCCGAACATGAGATCGACGTTGATGTTTGAGAATCCGGCATCGCGCAAAATTCGGAATGATTCCCGGGCCTGGGGCGCGGCGTGCTCGCGGCCGAGGAGCTTGAGCAAGTCTTCGTCCCAGGATTGCACGCCCAGGCTGATTCTATTCACGCCGAGATTTCGCAGTAATGCGGCCTTGCCTGCAGAGACGCTTCCGGGATTCGCTTCCATTGTCCATTCAACCAACTCCGAAAGATCGAGAAGCCGCTTGAAACCGCGAAGGAGAAACTCCAGCTGCGAGGTCGTGAGCGCGGTTGGGGTTCCCCCGCCAAAATAAACCGTCCGGGGCGCGACCGTGAATTCGGTGAGCTGTTGCTCGAGCTCCCGCAAGACAGCCTCGCAGAATCGCCCCGTTTGTGAGCGATCCAGCAGTTCCTTGTAGAAGGCGCAGTAAGGGCAGATGCGCGCGCAAAAAGGAATGTGAACGTAGAGGTGCCGGATTTGGTCTCGTATTGAGGCGGGCGTGTCGCCCGCAGACCTAAGATTAGCGGCTGGCACGGCCGCGAATACACCGGCGTAGTTGTCATTCCCCCGAGCGCTCATAAATTCGTCATCATCTTGCTGATTCGAAACCTAATGCTTGTTTTCCTTTGCGCCATTTCCTGCGCGTTCGCCCAGGAGCCGCAGCCGAACGCTACTCCGTCCTCCATTTACACGATCCACAATCCGGATGGGATCAAGGAATACGAAACCAATCCGCGCGTTGTGCGCGCCATGGTGAACCGGCTTGTGCTCGCAGTGACCGGGAAATCCGATATTGCCAAGGCGTGGGCTTCTCTCGTTTCACCGGGGGACAAGGTTGGAATCAAGATTTCCGCAGCGGGCGGTGAACTTTTCACCACGCACCACGACGTAGTAAACGCCATTGTCGATGGCCTGGTTGAGGCGGGACATCCACGGGCCAGCATCGTTGTTTGGGATCGCTCGCTCGGTGGAATCAGGGAAGCTGGTTACAGTCGGAGGGACGGTTATCAGCTGAAAGCGATTGCGCCGCATGACGGTTACGATCCCAAGGCAACATTCACCGTGCCGGTGATTGGGAAACTGGTATGGGGCGATTTCGATTACAAAGCCAACGTGGGTAAAATGCCGGAAATTTCAGATACGGAAAACACCAGTAACGTCAGCCATTTCGCGCGCATCCTTACTTCCGACGTCACGAAAATAATTAACGTGCCGGTAATGAGCGGAAACGAAAACAACGGAGTCGCCGGTTGCATCTACAACATGACGCTTCCGAACATCGATAATTGGCGTCGCTTTACACAAAGCACAGGCTTTGGCGTGGAGAGTTTGGCTGACATTTACAGCAATCCGATTATTCAAAAGAAGGTTGTGCTTAATTTGATGGATGGCCTGATCGCGCAATATGCCGGTGGCCCTCAGTCGCAACCGAACTGGGCTCTTCATCACGCCACGCTGTACGCGAGCAAGGATCCCGTGGCGTTGGACGCGGTGGCATTGAAGAAATTGGAGGAATGGCGGCTGCGCGCGAGCCTGCCTTCCATCGGCCGCTCGGCCGACTACATAAAGGCCGCGGCTCAGATTGGTTTGGGAAACGCTTCGGCAAATCGGATCGAGATCAAAGATGTCGGGCGATAAGATCGCGCAATCAACTGGCAGGAAGATTTCTGCGGGAAGCGCGACAAATTCAATCCTCCGCGCCGTTTCGCGCTCATTCTACATTTCCATTAGGATTTTGCCGTCGCGTTTACGCGAGCCGGTGGGGCTGGCCTATTTGCTGGCCCGCTCAACGGACACCGTGGCTGACACGGCTCAAATCGCTCGCGATGTGCGAATCGAAACTCTGCAGAAGTTGTCCGATCTGATTCAAGGCAAGGCGCCACGCGATTCCGCTGGCGATCTTGCTACGTCATTTGCACCATTGCAGACAAACACAGCCGAACGGAAATTACTTGAGTCGCTGCCAAGTTGTTTGGAACGGCTCGCGCAATTGGACTCCGAGGATCGCGACGACGTGCGCGAAGTCCTGGCCAAGATCACTCAAGGCCAAATGCTCGATCTGCAGCACTTCAGTAATCCAGCCGAGGTTAGCGCCCTGGCCACGCCCGCCGATCTCGATCGATACACCTATCTCGTTGCCGGTTGCGTAGGCGAATTCTGGACGCGTCTTTGCTTCCGGCATATTCGCAAATTTGCCGCCATGAGCGAAGCGAAGATGCTCGTGTTGGGAAAGCAATACGGGATGGGATTACAATTGATCAATATTTTGCGGGATGCCGGATCGGACCTCCGCGTGGGCCGATGTTATTTTCCAGAAGCGGACCTGACGGCGGCTCGAATGACTCCGTCCCATGTCCTTCGCGAACCGGAGCGCTTCCAACCGATTTATCGAAAATGGATCGACAAAGCCGGCCGCGATCTTGAATCCGGGATGCAATACTCGCGGGCAATTCGCAACAGACGCGTCCGCGCGGGAACGGTCTTACCGGCGTTGATTGGGGCACGAACCCTTGCGTTATTGCGTGACGCCGGTCCCACTGCGCTGCGCCGTAATCTTAAAGTCCCGCGTCGCGACGTGCGGGGGATGATCTGGTCACTGGCAATGACTCTCGCATCCCGCAAGAGCATCGACACGATGTTTCAGCGGTTCAGATAAGCCCCGCCTGTTTTACAAAAAATAATTGCGCTGCTTCTCGCTGATCGGCCGTTCCAAACGCTCGAGGACGAGAAGCATGTCCTCCCAGACCTTCCGTTTTTCTGATGGACTCTGATTTCGCAGAAGGTAAGCCGGGTGATACGTGATCATGAGGGGCGTTCCATTGTAAGCATTCCAGCGACCGCGCAATTCCCGCATCGTCCCGCGGGTGCCAAGCAATCCTTCCACGGCCACGGCGCCGAGCGCCACCACAACCTTCGGCTGAATGATGTCGATCTGCTCGAGCAAGTACGGGGTGCAGGTTTGCATTTCCTGCGGGGTCGGCGCGCGATTCCCAAACGAGCCTGCCGGCATGTCGGGCCGGCATTTGAGAATGTTGGCGATGTAAACATCGTCACGAGAGAAACCCATCGCCTTGATAATTTTCGTCAGCAATTGCCCGGCCCGCCCGACAAACGGTTGGCCTTGCCGATCTTCATCGGCGCCGGGCGCTTCGCCGATGAACATCAGATCGGCATCGGAATTACCGACGCCGAAAACCGTCTGGGTCCGGGACGAGGCCAGGTGCGGGCATTTAACACAGGGTCGAACGCGTGCCTGAACCGTCGCGAGGAGGTCGGCCTTGTTCGGCCCGCCAGGCACCAGTCGGGTTCGCCGTTCGGACGGACTCGTCCCGTGGCGAACTTGAACCAACCCGGAAAGCACACTTCGCGACGCGCGCGGCAATCGATCGTTTGTCTGGCGGATTTTTTCCAAGGCCGTGATGACGAGATCGAGAGCCGGTTTCTCCATGTGAATGGATCATCCAGGTTTTGCGTGGGCCTGCAAATTCTTTGTGTTGGATCCGGCGCTCGGGCACGATGTTAAGAAAAAGCCGCGAAGCCGCTCAAAATTTTGATCGCTGCGCGATTTGGTTTAGCATCGCCCGCGGAGCGGCCGATCCACCATGAGTTCGACACTGAGTGATTACGATTACGATCTGCCGGGAGAACTGATTGCCCGGCGCCCGCTCGTCCGCCGTGAGGATTCCCGCATGATGGTGCTGCGACGCGACCTGGGAACGGTCGAGCATCGACAGTTCCGCGAGTTGAGCGCGTTTCTGCACCCCGAAGATTTACTCGTCTTGAACGATACGCGCGTCCTTCCAGCGCGAAAGTTCTCCAACGATGGCTCGATTGAGTTCTTGTTTCTCGAGAAGATTGGGCCGGCGCGATGGAAATGCCTGGTGAAGCCGGGTCGCAAGATGCGCGTCGGCGCGTCGACGAAAATCGATGCATCGATTTTGCTCGTCGAAGAAATCACGCTTGACGGTGAGCGAGTCGTTTCTCTCGATACCGATGTCGATCTCTACGCCAGTGGCTCGATGCCGCTGCCGCCGTATATCGGGCGGGAAAGCGACCTCGAGGACGCGTCGCGTTATCAAACGGTTTTCGCGCAAACACCGGGCGCGCTCGCTGCACCGACCGCCGGGCTCCATTTCACGCCTGAAATTCTGGCGAACATTCCGCACGCCTTGGTCACGCTTCATGTTGGCACGGGAACGTTTTTCCCCGTGCGTAATGACGACGTCACCGAGCATCGCATGCATTCGGAGCAATTTGCCATTTCACCTTCCGCCGCCGCGAAGATCGACAGTGCAAGGCGCCTCATCGCTGTTGGAACTACGGTTGTGCGCGTATTGGAATCAGCCCGGTGGGAAGACGGAAAGCTGGTCGCGCAGAACGGTTCGACCAACATTTTCATTTACCCTCCCTATCGATTTCGACATGTCGATCTTCTGTTCACGAATTTTCATCTGCCGCGCTCGACTCTGCTCATGTTGGCGAGCGCTTTCGCCGGCCGCGAATTCTTACTCAAGGCTTACGCTGAAGCGATTCGCGAACGATATCGGTTTTACAGTTACGGCGATTGCATGCTGATCTTGTAGCACCCACGAATAAACACGAATTGACACCAGTGGAAATCGAAGCCATTTCAGCGGGTTCAAGAATGCCTTCGTTTACATTCGTTTTCATTAGTGGTTAAACAAATGTCGGATCAACCCAAAGGCGAGCTGGTCATTCAGACGATCGCGATGCCCAAGGACACCAACCCGAACGGCGACATTTTCGGTGGCTGGTTGATGTCGCAAATGGATCTGGGCAGCGGCATTCTCGCGTCGAAGACGGCGCAGACCCGCGTGGTCACAGTGGCGATGGAAGGAATGTCATTCCTCCAACCGGTGCGGGTGGGGGACACCGTCGCGGTTTATGCTTCAGTGGAAAAAATAGGGCGCTCGTCGATGACGATCCCTGTTGAAGTATGGGTTACGCGCTACATGACAGCCGAGAGACTCAGAGTGACACATGGCGTCTTTATCTACGTCGCGGTCGGCGGCGACGGAAAGCCGATCCCAGTTAAAAGAGAGCAAGCCTGAGCAAACTGCTATTGCCCGCCAGATGCCTCGCTGGCCGGGACGGCTTGGGGCGAACTGACGACGCCGGAACTGACTTGCCACTTTGATTCAGTGGGCTCGGGGTCTCGGCGGTACAAACTGGTTACTTTAGCGCGGTGCGCTTTGTTGCCACGCAGGCACGTCCTGGCGTAGCGTTCAGAGGCAAGTCGTCGGCGTCCTTCTTTGCTAAAGTGCGCGCAACCTGTTGATAGAAAGCAGCCGATCAAAAGGATGGCCGAAGGCTTGAGAATTCGTTCCAGCATGCCTTCCTCAGAGCAGGACGCGTGCGAAAGAGCCAGCAGCAGGTTGAAAATCCTTCCCCATAACCCACGTAAGGTGTTGGAACATGACCGCTTTAACCGGTCAAGTTTGAGACTGTTCACCAGAGAGCGTCAGGCCCACTTCATGGTCCGTTCGCAATCGTGACCGTTGTCTTTCTTGCCGACTTGGAAGATGGCAATCTGTATCCAACTCCGGAGGTGAGGGTCATCACCGCCGTCTCGTTTCTCTCGCTAAGTGTGTCGGCGATCGAACTCAGTGTGATCATCACCGAGTCTGAACCGGCCGGAATGGTGACTTGCCCGGTTCGACCAAGCCCGTTGCTCAAGGCGTAGTCGGTGCCAAAAGTGGCTTTGCCACTCATGGAGAAGTTGATTGTGACCGGCCGCGCTGTGTTGCTCGACGCCGAGATCGTAAACGTCGCGGTTTGTCCTTCGTGAATCAACGCTGGTGAACCGGAAATGCTCACTGTCGGTGTTGCTGATGGAGTGGGGGTCGGTGTTGGCGTTGGTGTGGGGGTTGGAGGGGGCGTGGGCGTCGGCGTCGGTGTCGGTGTCGGACTCGGGGTTGGTGTGGGTGTGGGTGTGGGAGGGGGAGTTGGTGTCGGCGCACCTGTTTGAACAGTTACGACCGTGGCGTCATAGGCGACTGAATGGACGGCGTCATCGGCGCTCAGCATGAATGTATAAGAGCCCGATTGACCGAACGTGATCATTGTTGTCGCAGAATTCGGATTCGCGAAGTTCACTGGCGCTGGTCCAGAATAGAGCTTCCATTTGATCGCGGCTTGCCCGCTAGGATCGACAACCGTCCCGCTGAGTGTCGTGCTGAGAACACTGATATTCTGATCTGCTCCAGCATCCACGGACGGCGCGCCAGGCGAGCGCGGTCCTTCGTTAGGCCCGGTCGTTTGGATCACTTCGAAATTGCTAACGTCGATGGAGGCGAGATTGTTGAACGCATTCGGCGAGAAACGATCGTCCGGCGAAACAGAAATAGAAAAGAAACCGCCGCTGTTGTCGGCCACGAGCGCGCCGTATTTTTTTAGCGCGAGGCACACCGCTTTTTCTTCGATCGTCCAGCCGGCTGGAATCACAAAGCCGGCCTTGAGCCGAAACCGCTGGCCCATCGCCGGATAATTTATCGATGACGCCGGGATTGACGACGCGGAATGCCGCGCCGGGTAGATATACTCCTGCCTGGTTTTGGGCACGCACAATCGCAACGCGTGTTCCACCATGCCGCG
>JBDTZF010000108.1:0-9509 GCA_040005265.1 Verrucomicrobiota bacterium | reverse complement strand
GTGTCGGCGTGGGCAGTGCGCCTTCGGAACTTGCGGCGCCATTGTACGTGTCGCCGGGTACGGCCAGGAAATAAATAACGTGAACCTTAAAAACACCGGTCCCAACGCCCGCTGCGTTTGGATCGACATCGACCACTTCGGGTGTGGTCGAGCTGCTGGTGAAGGCCGAAGCCACAATCGGCCCGTTTGGGCGTCCGGCCGGGTCCGTCGAGGCGCCCTGATGCACTACCACATCGAAATCATCTCCCGCCGCGAAGTTCCAACTAATCGTGACGCGCGCTTTCTTGTTCGTCCAATCGGACGGATTTCCGGAAAGAGTGAGCGTGTAGGTGTCGCAGCTTACTCCCTCTACGCAGGTGGTTTCATCTACGATATTTGCGCCGAGCACAGTGCCGGACCAATTCTGTGTCGCACCCCCGGGATTGAGAGTGCCTGACGGGGGTACCGCATCCGGCGACGAATTACGACTCGCGTTGCCGCGCGAACTTGCCGAGATGGTGGAGAGCGCAAGCAGCACAAAACCGCACGTGAAAAAAACCAGTGCGGCCAAACGGGGATATTTTGGAATATATTTGCTCATGGGATTGGTGGCGCGTTGGGGTTTTACCGCCAGGCTGGATGGCGATGGTTTGGCTTATTTAGAAATCCAACGTTGCCCTTCCAATCGGAGGCCAGGAATGGGGTGGCTGTGCTTCCAGCCAATTTTTTTTGCAGAGCAGGCGCTGCCCGCGCTGCTTATTGTGCGAGCGCTAACGAATCGTAAGTGCTCGTCCTGCTTCGAAATCTAGCAGCGCGGCATTTCCATGCCGGAGGAGAATACTAGCCGCGCTTACTGAAAATCTTAAGCTGCTCCGCTGCCTTCTGGAGGTCGTCCAATTGTTGCAACGTGGCCTCCTGCTTTTTGAGCATCTCCTCGTTAGCCGTCTTCATTTCCTGGAGCGCCTTGAGAACAGGTTGAAGCGCGTCCGAGTTAGAAGACGATGCCTGAGCGGCGGGAGCGGCGACATTTGCGTCCGTTCCTGCCGGAACCATTATGGGCATTGGCGACTGCGCATTTGCGGCGAAGATCGACATCGTCGCCAGGACCGACAAAAACAAAAGTTGTTTGCTTTTCATTTAGCGACCTCGACTCGAGAAGATCCGCGCGACGCGAACCGCCTCGGCTACCTCGGCGAGTTTGGTGTCTATCTTGGTTTGATTGGCGAGGATTGCGGCTTGTTGCGCTTGCACTTCTTTTACCAAGGCGAGGACCTGCGCGCTTGCGTTGTTCGAATCGGGTGCTTGCGCCGCCGTAAAAAATACCGTGAGCAGCGTCAGAAAAACAGCAATGGCGATGTGTTTCATTGGCGGGAGAAGGATCGTCTTGGGTTCAGAGCAAGTCATGTTCCTTTACTTATATTTTTGCCGAACGGAAAACCGCGCTTCGCACGGCGCGCAAACTGCTTGCCTCTCGGCGGCGGAGTCGCTAAGCTCCGCGTATGGCCGGACAAGGAATGCATCAATCGCAGAATCTCTCTCTGCAGCAGGTCCTTGCCCCGCAACTTCAACAGAGCCTTCTCATTCTTCAGGCGCCGTTGCTCGAGCTGCGCAATCTCGTCCAGCAGGAGATGGAAACCAATCCGGTGCTGGAAGAATTGGCTGACCCGCCGAAGTCCGAGGATGGAAGCGAGCCCGAACCTCCGGCCGACGACAATTTCAAGGAGGAATTCGATAAGCTGGCGAAACTCGATGAGGAATGGCGCGATTACATGGCGCAGTCGAATAGCTACACCGGGCGCTCGCAGGAAGCCGACGACAAGCGGCAATTCTTTTTCGATTCGATCCCAACGCAGGAAACACTCCAGCAGCATCTGATGGGACAACTCAATCAGACGGCGCTCGACACCAATGATCGTAAAACGGCCGAGTTGACCATTGGCAACATCGACGACAACGGATTTCTCCAGACTACACCGGAGGACATGGCGCTTAACACCGGCATTCCGAAGGAGGACTTCGAGAACATGCTCACGCTTATCCAGAGCTTTTATCCGCCAGGCGTGGGAGCGCGCGATTTGCGGGAATGTTTGCTGATTCAACTGAAGCGTGAGGGTCGCCAGAACAGTCTCGAATACAAAATAATCTCCGACCACATGCTGGACCTGGGAAAGCGCCGCTTCCCCGAGATTGCGCGCCGGATGGGAATCAATGTCGAGCAAGTGCAGAAATGCGCTAACAACATCTCCCAGCTCGATCCTCGGCCCGGCGCAATTTTCGCCGCCGCTCCGCAGAATTACGTGTTGCCGGATGTCACGGTCGAAAAAGTGAACGGCGAATACCAGGTGATATTGAACGGCGAACAAATTCCCCACTTGCGCATCAGTAACACTTACAAAGATATCATGGCGCAGGATGGGAACGGCAGCGAAGTGAAGGATTACATCCGGGACAAAATCCGGAGCGGAAAATTTCTGATCAAATCAATCCACCAGCGCCAGCAAACGATCTCCAACATCGCGCATCAAATCGTCAAACGTCAGCGCGAATTCTTCGACCACGGCTCATCTCAGTTAAAGCCGATGACAATGGTCCAGGTGGCCGACGCGGTAGGTGTGCACGAGACCACGGTGAGCCGGGCCATCTCGGGCAAATACATGTCCACTCCCCAAGGCGTGTTCGAGATGAAATACTTTTTCACGCCGGGCTATCAAACCACCAGCGGCGAATCGATGAGCAACACCAGCGTCAAAGAGGCGATTCTCGATCTCGTGAAGGCCGAGGACGGCAACACGCCGTTAAGCGACAAGGAGATCGTCGAGATCCTGAGCGAGCGCGGGATTCCGATCGCCCGACGCACCGTCGCCAAGTACCGCACCGAGCTCAACATTCTTCCCAGCAATATGCGGCGGAAATACTGAGGGTAGTCAGTGTCGGGGCGGCGGCCAGCCATAGCTCAGCGAAGAGAGATCGGCTAGCAAAAATCCGTGTTTCATCTGTGTTCATCTGTGGCTAAATGATTTCTTGATGAATCCCTCCCTCCGCGCCGCCACCATCGCCGAATGGCGAGGCATGCCGGAGAAGTCGCCCACTCGCGACCGGTGGCAATCAGCCGGCGATGTTCTCCCAAAAATTATGCAACGTCTCGGACTACGAGAGCGTTTGCACGAAACGGAAGTGATCGAGGCGTGGTCGAATATCGTCGGCGAATTCATCGCCGCGCACTCTGCGCCAGTAGCCTTGCGCGAAGGCATTCTCTATGTCCGGGTGCTTCAACCCGCGCTCCATTACGAACTCGAACAGGTCAGCAAGATCGACATCCTGCGCAAACTGAAGCGCCGCTTCGGCGGCAAAACGATCCGTGACGTTCGGTTTCGGGTTGGTTGATCAGCTCGGTTAGGCGTAGTCCGGACGGTGTAACGCTAGGGAACTGAGATAACAGCGAAACTTTATGCTTGCTAATTGCTAGGCCGGGCGTCAAACCGGACGTTACGTATGAAAACTGCATTCACATTTCTGCTCGGCGCCATCATTGGAGTCGGGGGACTCTATCTGTATAACAAATTCGAAGCTCGAGACACTGACGCGGCCTTCGTCGTCCAGATCGGCAAAGGACAGCGCGTTAAAGTCAATAGCGTAGAGGATTTCGAGAAGCTGTTGAACACAATCGCGCCAAGCGGCCCGAAGGGAACATTCGTAAATTTACTGCCTGTGTTTGGACAGGGTGAAGTTCAGGGGCCGATAAAGAATCTCAGCACGAACTCTTACGAGTTCCAACCGGTCCCGACAAACGCCCAAGTTGGTCCAGCTATCGACGGCTGTATTCACAATACACAGCAAATATTTATGAGCAGTAAGGATGACTTCCAAAAGGTGGTTGGATCTTTTGATTTTAGCCGCACAGAGAAAGCTCCTGCGGCGACGGAGACGGCGCCGGCAACCTCAACGATCTCCACCCCAACCCCAATCCCAACGGCATCTCCGTAATTCTGTCCTCTACGGCAAAGACCGTTTCGATATTGAGGTATCGTCGATGTCTCGGGGCGACAGATGGGGCCTCGTGGCAAAGGAGTCCGGACGAAACTTTGTGCTTGCTAATTGCTAGGCAGGGAGTCAAACCGGAGGGTATCTATGAAAAACGTACTCACATTTTTGATCGGAGCGCTCATTGGAGTTGGAGCGATTTATTTATATCACAAGTTCGATACTAATGATGCGAAAACGACATTTTGTCTCGAGCTCAACATCAAAGACGGCCAGCGCGTGGAATTAAAAGACCCGGGCCAGATTAAAGATTTTGAGAAGGCGTTGGAGACGGTGGACCCGGGCGGAGCTAACGGAACGATGGTTGACATCAAACCGGCCAAAGATTCTCCCGATGAAGAGGAAGGACCTTTAACGGGTGGGGCGTTCAAGGCTCCCAACAGGTTGATCGGGCCGGCCGCTTCGGTTCACAACACACAGAAAATCTATTTCAATACTCATGAACAACTGGACAGTATCATGGCATTTTTTGCATCGACGTCGGTAACAACTCGGTCTTCGCCTGCGAATCCGACACCAACGCCCTCGCCAACGCCGTAGGCCAGGTGAAGCAACTTTGTTCTTGCTAACTGGCAAGCGAAGGTTCAAACCGGACGGCACTATGAATTCCCTAACTGGATCATTTGCAAAATTTGTCGTTTGCGGCGCCTTTATGGCGGGGACGGTTCTGCCGGTTTGCCTGTTCGGACAAGACGGTTGCGCAAACAAGCCGGATACCTCTTACGTCCTGGATCTGACGCCGGGCCCATTTAAATTGAAAGATGCCGGGAACGACACCGTCGCTAATTTCACGAAACTGTTAAACCGGATCGATCCAAAGGGGGATCACGCCTCTTGCATTGTGATAAAGCAAGCTAGCGGGCCGGAACTGAAGGGCCCTCCATTCGCTGATCTTCAACTCAGCGGATCGACTACAGCGACTGCCACGCCGCAGCCCGACGGTTCAGTGCATGTAACTCAAACAACACAGCCTGACGGGTCAGTGCACGTAACGCAGACCGCCGTCGACCAGCTTGCTTCCATACATGTGACCCAGCGGGTCTGTTCAAACAACGAGAGCGACTTGAAGGATGTGCGGGCTTTGCTCGAAGCCCCGCCGCCCCTAACAACCCCGCCATCAACGCCAACACCAACACCAACTCCAGCGCCGAAAGCCTCCGGCGGCTAGATTATCGGCGGCTGATTTTGGCGAACTTGTTCTGAGCGCAGAGAAGCTCCGACGACGCAGGCGCCTTTGCTGCGCCTGGTTTTGCCTGCACTTCCTGTTCATTGTCGCGGTTTCGTGTCGCGACACGTTCTGGCTGATTGGCCGGGGACTAACAATTGTCCCGGTCTCGTCCCAATCGTTTTGGCACAACGCTGAAACGCTGGCGTCCGTGCCCTTGGCACAACCTTTGCCCTCATCGAATCCGTTGCGCCAGGCGGTGGGAACTTACTTGCGGCTGGCCGGAATCGAAACCGGGTATGGTTTCTTTGCGCCGAACGTGCCGGGCGAATACAAGCTCGTCTTCGAACTTCATTTTCGCGACGGCCACGTGGAGCACGAATTGCCCAGGGTAAATAGTTCCGCGGGCGAGCTGCGGGTGGCCGGCTTATTGGATCAGCTCGGCCGAACGGAATACGAACCGCTGCGAATGCTCATCATCAAAATGCTGGTTCACGCGGTCTGGCGCGAACATCCGGAGGCGACCCTGATTCGAGCGGTGTTTGGACAGGCCAGGCTGCCCACGGCAACAGAATTCGAGAAAGGAAAGAGAGAGTCGTATGAATTTATGTACGCATACGATTTCACGCTGAAAGGCGGGCAACCCGAGCCCCTGAATCCGTGATGCGCGCCCTAAAGGAACGACTGCTCGCTTTTCTGTTCCCCGCCGAGACCGACGGCTGGCTGGCCCTGTTGAGAATCGGCCTCGGGCTTCAACTTGTTTGTTACGCTCTCTCTCTGGGGATTGATTGGAATTATCTTTTCGCCGGCACCGGCCAGGGCCTTATCAGTCGTGATCTCGCCGAAGCATTGCTTTCCCTGCAAAGTTCCTTTGTTCCGAGATTGGGGTGGTTCGTCAGACTCGCCGCGCATTTTGGCGTCGGCGAAGGAAAAATTCTCTTCGCCACCTGGATTGTATTGCTGGTTGCCGGTTGCGGATTGATCGCAGGTTTCTTTAGTCGCTCCTCGGCTGCAGTCGCCTGGCTCGTTCATCTTTGCGCAGCGATGAGTGGCGGCTTCGTCACCTACGGAGCTGATAATTTCATGACCATCGGACTCTTTTATCTGATGCTCTCGCCGCTGCCGGACCGATACACTTTAGATCGACAATGGCGGAAAAGACCGGCCGCACATCCAATCGATCCACAATGGCTCGGGTTCTGGAGGCGCGTTCTTCAACTGCATTTGTGCCTGATCTACTTTTTCGGTGGCCTAACCAAAGCTCTAGGAACAGGGTGGTGGAACGGCGATAATATTTGGCGGGCATTGATACGCCCGCCGTTCAATCTGATCCCACCGGAAGCTCTGGTAACGTGGAAATACTTGTTTCCACTCCTTGGCATTTCAGCGTGGTTAATTGAAATCTGCTACCCACTCTTTATTTGGAACAATCGGACACGCAAGATGTGGCTAATCTGTACCATTGCGATGCATATTGGAATCGGCGCCGCGATGGGAATGTATCTTTTTTCGCTCGTCATGATTGTCCTGAACGTTGCCGCCTTTGGTCCTGGAATAGCTTTCGCACGAAACATCCAACCTATGCCGGCGGCGGGCTGCCCGTCGGCAGACTCAACTGCCGCGGAGTTGATTTAACCTAGACCACAGAGCGGGAGATTGTGTTATGATCGCCCGCCGAAAGGCGATATTTGAGCGCGCAAGATACGTCCGCCGAGACCAAGCCCGATCTCCACATGGAGATCGCGCATTTGCTGCTCATCGACGTGGTTGGTTATTCGAAATTGCTCGTCAACGAGCAGATCGAATACCTGCAAAAATTACACGAGATTGTCCGCTCGACCGAATGTTTTCGAGAAGCGGAAAAGAGCGGGAAGCTAATGCGGTTACCGACCGGCGACGGAATGGCTCTCCTCTTTTTCCAGAGCCCGGAAGAGCCGGTGCGATGTGCGTTGGCTATCGCCGAGGAGTTGAAGAATCATCAGCATATTCAACTGCGGATGGGAGTGCACAGCGGCCCGGTGAGCCAGGTCAGGGACGTTAACGAGACGATCAATGTCGCCGGCGCGGGGATCAACGTGGCCCAGCGAGTGATGGATTGCGGCGACGCGGGACACATTCTTCTCTCGAAGCATGTGGCGGAAGATCTTGCCCAATATCGGAAATGGCAGCCGCATCTCAGGGATCTGGGGGAGTGTGAGGTAAAACACGGTCTGCGCCTGCATCTCTATAATCTCTGCAAGGGCGATGTGGGAAATCCAAACGTCCCGGCAAAACTCAAGCGGCGGGCATTATGGAAATCTCACGACCAAGTCCGGCCCATCCGGAAAACGCTTGGTCCGATATGGGCATTTGCGGTTGCGTTCCTGTTCTTCGCCGCCGCAGGCGCTGCGTTTTATTTCTTTTCCCATCGTGCTCCGCTCTCGGGCGGATTAGTTGCACCCGAGAAGAGCATTGCGGTCTTGCCTTTCGAGAACCTGAGCAATGAAAAGGAAAATGCTTACTTTGCCGACGGTGTACAGGATGAAATCCTGAGCGACCTGGCGAAAGTCGCCGATCTAAAGGTCATTAGCCGCACGTCGGTAATGCATTACCGGACTGATGCGCGGCGGAACCTGCGGGAAATCGCCCAGGCACTCGGGGTCGCGTACATACTGGAAGGGAGCGTACAACGCGCGGCGAACCGGGTGAAGGTGATCACACAATTGATTGATGCTCGCACCGACAGACATGTTTGGAGCCACAAATACGAGCGCGGACTGGAGGATGTGTTCGCCATTCAAACCGAGATGGCCGAGAAAATCGTGGCCGAGCTCCAGAGCAAGCTATCCCCCGCGGAAAAAGCGGCTATCGAAGAGCCACCCACGAGCAATCTGCCGGCCTACGATCTTTACGTCAAAGCCAAGGCACTGATTTTCAATTCCGTTTATAATGAACCAGGCCAGGTCCTGTTTGAGGCCGTCCACCTGCTGGATGAGACGGTTAAACGCGATCCATCTTTTTTTCTGGCCTATTGTCAATTGGTCCTAGCCCATGATCAGATCTACTTGCGTGGGATCGATCATACTCCGGCACGCTTGGCCCTGGGCGATGCGGCCCTTCAATCCGTGCGCCGGTTGCGTCCCGATTCGGGCGAAGCGCACCTGGCCCTGGCTGGCCATCTCTACTGGGGACACCTCGATTACGACCGCGCTCGGGGCGAGCTGGAGGCGGCCCAGCGTCTATTGCCTAACGATCCGCTTCCATTCTTACTCGCTGCCTACATCGATCGCCGCCAGGGGCGGTGGGAACAATCTACTCACAACATGGAACACGCGTTGGAGCTCGATCCCCGGAATCTCCTGGTGCTTCAGCAAATGTCGCTTAATTACGAAAGCCTCCGTCGCTACTCAGACATGACCGCGGTTTTGGATCGTGCCTTGGCTGTCGCGCCGGAACAGATTGGCCTTCGTCTTCAACGCGCCACTATCGATCTCGATTGGCGTGCCGATTCCAAACCACTTCACGCCGCGATCGACTCCAATCTTGCCGAAAAAGCGGGGACCACGCCTTATATTGCCGAATCCTTGCTTTATCTCGCTCTTTGCGAACGTGACGCTGATGCGGCGACCCGCGCACTTTCCGTCATGTCTGCCGATGGATGCGATCGGGATGGCATTCCATTTTCCATTGGCTGGTGCCAGGGTGTGGCCGCTCGCGCCAAAGGAGATGCCGACGCGGCTCATGCCGCTTTCACAAAAGCCCGCAATGAGGTGTCGAAGATCGTGCACGATCAACCAAACTATGCAAAGGCCGTTTGCGCTTTAGGGATGATCGACGCTGCTCTGGGTCGCAAGAAAGAAGCGATCGAGGAGGGACGTCGCGCGGTCGAACTTCTGCCGGTCTCCAAAGATTCAATCGACGGTGCTTTGCTCGTTCAACATCTGGCCATCATCTACGCGGCGAGCGGAAAGAAGGACGCCGCTTTCGAACAGCTCAGTGCTGCCGCCAAACTGCCAGGTTATTTAAGTTACGGTCAATTGCGTCTGCACCCCTATTGGGACCCATTGCGCGGCGATCCGCGCTTTGAAGAAATTGTCGCCTCCCTGGCGCCTAAGTAGGCTGCTGGCCGGCGGCTTATCCAGTGTTGGTGTCCGAACCTGGATGGATTTTGAGCGATCAACGGTGAGGTTTCCGAGATCTGGCAAGGGCGCCCCAGGAAACTGAATTTCTCAGGTGAGGATTCCAGGGCGTTTCGGCCTCCGATCCGGTCGAGTTGCTAAATTTTCCTCGCCATGCAACTGCTAAGCGTGGAAACCGGAGCCTCCGATTTCATTCATGTCGAGCA
>JBDTZF010000107.1:0-9509 GCA_040005265.1 Verrucomicrobiota bacterium | reverse complement strand
TCTTCTCAGATTTCAAATCGTCGGCCGACGCCAGCGTCACCAGCATCGGTTGCTGCTTCGGCGGCTGAAATTTCATCGCGAACAAAATTCCCGGACGCGAAACCAGCCCGGTGTAACTCGGCGAGGTTTTAGCAAACCAATCAATTAGCTGCTTCTCGATTCCGGCCCTGTCCGGCAACTTGTCGATGTAAGCGCGGGTAAGCTCATTCTGCGCATCCGACCACGCCTTAACCGCAGCGTCAGTATCGTTCTCCAGCCATTGATAATTGTCCTCAACCTTGATCCCTTGATATTCATCCGTCACCGGCTTCTTCACCGTTTCAGGAGGCGCATCCTTCGCAGTTAGATTGGCGCACAAAAACCCGCAACAGATCGTGACAATGAAGAGGAATCGATTGGTTCTCATAGGAATGACAACGAACGCTTAACGTCGTGCTTCGCGCAACGAATTTCGCGTTTCCACCTTACCTCTCCGCAATCTCCATTCCGCAATCCGCAATCCGCAGTATCTTCACCAGTGGATTCTCTTTCTGTTTTCTTTCTCGCTCAGGACGAACAATCGGCCGATGCCGTTATGGCGCGGCTGACGACGTTCATACGCGCCGCCAGGCAAACTCTGAATTTTGCGGTGTACGACATGCGTTTCAGCGATGAGCTGAAGGCTTCGCTCAGTTCCGCTCTGCGCGACCGCGCGGACGCCGGCGTAAAAATTCGCTTTTGTTACGACGGCGACAAACCGCTTCAGCCGGATCTCGCCGCAGGTCAGGACCCCGCTCCTCCCGGCACGGGGACATTCGTCCAGTCGTTGGGCTATCCCTGGCGCCGCATCGCCGGGATGAAATTAATGCACAGCAAATTCATCGTGCGCGATGGGCAATCGGTTTGGACCGGCTCGACCAACATGACGAACGACGGCTTTACCTTGATGGAAAACAATATTCTCGAGATCGACTCGGTCCCCTTGGCCAATTACTACGCGGAGGATTTCGAACAGATGTGGGAGAAACAGAACTTCGAGAACACGGGCGAGATCCACACAGAGCCGGTACCCGTGACCTTTGGTGACCAGGC
Organism: Verrucomicrobiota bacterium; assembly: GCA_040005265.1. Classification (GTDB taxonomy): domain Bacteria; phylum Verrucomicrobiota; class Verrucomicrobiia; order Chthoniobacterales; family UBA10450; genus JBDTZF01. The sequence continues at coordinate 8,438 of JBDTZF010000107.1, read as the reverse complement.
TGCTACGGCGCGCGTCATGTTTTCTCCGGGCTGCGGTCTGGAGATCGATACCGAGATCGCCCGGCGCGTCCGGTCGGCCCGGCGCCGAGTCAGGATCTGCAGCTTATTAATTAACTCAGGCACGTTCATTTCCGAGCTCGGGAATTTATTGCATCGGGGCGGCGTCCCAGTGGATGGAATTTACGATCGCACTCAAATGGCCGATGTTTACCGGCAGTGGCAGGAAGTGCCGTCAAACCACTGGAAGATTCCCGCGCTCCACGAGATCATCGCCCGGGCCGGCCTGGTCGGAAAAAATTCAACGCCCTACACGCCAACCGGCCGCCACGATTTTATGCATAACAAGGTGCTCGTCATCGATGACACAGTAATCACTGGCTCCTATAACTTCTCACGGAGCGCGCAATTCAACGCCGAAAATATTCTGTTCATTGAAAGCGCGCCGCTGGCCGAGACCTACAGCGTCTACATCGATCACTTGATCCAGAAATACCGGCAGCGATCGGTGGTGTAGGGGCGGCCGTGTCGGCCGCAAGGAGGACGCCCTCGTTCCCATTCATCCTACACATTCACTTACACTTACACCTCTGCGGACTGCGTGCCTGTGAAGGTGAAAGACTAGGATTAGCGATTTCCATATAAAACGGAAGTCGACGGCACTTTCTAAATCCGTGCCGCAGGCGACGCGGTCTTCTCCACCAGATCAGCTGCGGCGGTTTTCAATTCGACCCATCGGGGAAGAGGATGCTCGGGCGCGCCAACGATGTGGCGAAGGAGGCTGCGCCATTCAATCAGCGCCCGCTCGATGTCGCCCTGCCGCAATAATTCATTCGTGAGTTTGTGTCGCGAACGCGAATCGACAATCAGCTCACGCACGACTTCGGATGCCCCGGCGCCGTAATGGACCGGCACACCCATGACGAGGTAACCGGGATAATCGGCCCGGCCATAAATGCGCTGGCACAATATTCCGAGCCGTCCACCCATCGGAGCATCTTCTCCGGCAAACCGCGGCCCGGCCCTGATATTTGCCAGATCAAACACCAGATCGCCGATTGGATACGTTTCATCTTCAAGCGCCGCCGCCACGGCCAGGCCTTCGCCGCCGTGAAAAAACGAAAAGATCATCCCGCGCGGAGTCGGTGCACCATCGCGCTCGACGAGGCCGAGGTGTCGCCAGGCGTAGGCCGGTGAGTTCACGATCGCGACAGTCTTATCGTGCTCCAGTTGGTCGCATTCACGACAGGCTTCCGGAAGATTTTCCCGCTCCGGTGGATCGAGCAGCGCTTTACCTAACGAGTCGATATTCGCTTGAATCGGCACATCCGAGTAGTCGAGCCGAATAAAAATAGTGTTGGCTCGCGTAAAGCGATCAACAATGACGCCCGGCCTAACTAACTCGGCGAGGCGGTCTGTGATTTCCGTTTCAAACTCGCTACTGGTCACCGCGCGCCGGCCTGTCGCCCTCTTTAGCCATTTGACCGGCGCGAGATCGCCCGAGGCGAGCGTCGTTGCCACGGCGAGTTCTCGCCCATAATGGTTCCGGTCCCGCAGCCGACACAGATTCCCGAAGCCAAGGCCTTCGAGCATGCGCGGCAAGGTTAGGGCGCGCCGCCAACGATTCTCTTCGCGCACAAATACACTGCCCAGCGGCGCATTTTCCGCGACCGGCTTCGCTTCCCATTCCTCACGGGAGTTCAACATTTCAGTCATGCCGCGCCTGGCAAAACGGGCGCGTTCGTCGTTCACCCACAGGCCGCATGGTCGCGGGCCGGTTTCGAGAGAGTGTTCGACACCGAGCGGCACGCGCTGGACGCTGAACAACGACCGGGTCAGTTCCACGCCGGCCGAGAAGGGTTGTTCTCCACGACCGGCGGCCGCATGCATCACGCTGATCAGGCTGGGCCAATCGACTTGGGCGGCGCGCTTGAGCTGGCGGGGTCTCGCGTCGCCGAGCCGCGGTAACTCGTCCGTGTAAAGCGCGTAACCGATTTCGTCCAAACCGCGACGTCCGGCGCGACCGAACATTTGCAGGAGTTCGTCGGCTTCGACCTGGCGTTCGAAATTGCCGGCGAAATAACGCCGGTCGGTAATGATGACCGAGCGCATCGAGAAGTTGATCCCGGCAGCCAATCCCATCGTCGCAACCACCACGTTGAGTTGACCCGACTTGGCCAACGATTCCACCACGCTGGCCCGCGCCGCATAGCTTAGCCCGCTGTGATGATAGGCCACTCGATTGCGCAGCAGTTTGCTCAATTCTTTTCCAGCCACTGTTTCCTGGGCCGGCGTCAGGCGCAAAGGATCGCGCACCGGTAAAGCCGACGCGATATCTTTAGCTATCTGTTCGGCTGCCGCGCGGCGCGGCGCGAACATCAAAACGGGCGCAAAATCCGCGCGCATGACGCGGCCGGTCATGCGCGCCCAAAAATTGCGCGACTTCACAAATTGCGAATCCGGCAGAGCAAAAAGATCCGCTTCCTCTAACGGAACCGGGCGTTGTCGATGTTCGATCAGCACAGCGTCGCGTCCGATTCGTTGCAACCATGCGACTACATCCTGCGGATTCGCGACGCTCCCACTCAAGAACAATAACTGGGTTCCTTTCGGTGTGAGCGCGACCGCCAATTCGTAGTGCACGCCGCGCATTGGATCTCCGAGCATTTGGAATTCATCCATCACCAGCAAACCCGGGCCGTCGCCGCGGAGAAAACGGCCGCGCTGTGTTTCGAGCGTCGCCACAATCACGCGCGCGTCGAGGTTAAGAGCCACGTCACCCGTAGAAATACCGACGTCCCAGCCTCGCGCGCGCCATTCCGACAGCTTGTCATTCGCCAATGCGCGGGTGGGAACTGTATAGACGGCCTGCTGTTTCAGATTCGGATAGACCAGCTCAAAAATATAGGTCTTGCCCGATCCGGTCGGCGCCTGCACAACCACATCCTTTCCCTGTTGCAACGCACGGACTGCTTCCTGTTGCCACAGATCGGGAATAATCAGCCCAATCCCAAAACCCTCAATCACGTTTCAAGATGTTGCAGTGTGGCCACCTTGCAATTCCTGACCGCGAATCGGTGTAGTGGCGGGCGTGTCGCCCGCAAATCTACGGAAATCTGCGGACGATCATTCGCGTACAAAAAAAGCGGGATCATTTCTGATCCCGCTGTCAAAAGCTAACGAAAGGGAACGTTAAGGTAATGTATTTTAGGTGACTCCCGAGCTTTGTCTTCTATTAAGCAATGGCTGTGCCAAGATCGGCGCACTCATGATTACCGGCCCGGTCCAGGAGGAAACTACTTACTTCGCTTGCCGGAGTTGCCCGGCTGCTGCTTGGCCGCAATGGCCTGCCCCTTTTGTTGCTTCGTCGCGCTATTCTTTGCCTTTTTTTGTGATGCCTGCTTCTGCACTGACTTCGGTGATCGATCGCCCATAACTTCAATCTAGCACGGTTGCGCCTTCAGCGCCGAAAGAGCTTCTACGGCCTAATATGAAACACGAACTTTTCATGCCAATGGTCGCCATCGCTAAATACCAGTGGCGACCGCAACGCGGCGCGTTCGATCTTTTTTCGACCGGACGATTTGTTTGCGCTCAGACTGGCTGGATGCCCGAATGACAGCCTCGCGGTTCGAAAAACAAATTCGCTTTCTGCAAAGCCGCCTTTCGCCGGAAGGCTACGCCGGGCTGCACCTGACCATCGGCGTTCTGGTTGTTCTCATTTCCGGTTGGTGCTTCGGAGCCATCGCCGAAGACGTTGTCGAGAACGACCCGATCGTGCAAATGGATCAACGGATCGCGGTTTGGTTTAATCAGCACGCCACATCGGCGATCACGGAAATCGCCAGGGCAATTTCATTTCTTGGGTCGGTTGGTTGGGTCGCCGCCGTTTCTGGTGGTGTAGCGTTGTTTTTCGTGTGGCGCCGCGGCTGGCTCAATCTATCTCTGGTGGCGCTTACAATGCTCGGCGGCAGCACGCTCAACCTCGTGCTGAAACATTTTTTTCATCGCAATCGTCCCGTTTTGGAAAATCCGATCGTGACTCTATCGAGTTACGGGTTCCCCAGTGGACACACCATGGGCGCAACATTGCTCTACGGTTTGCTCGCCTTATTCGCTTGGAGAACTCTGAGGCATCCCACTGCGCGCCTCACCTGTATTTTCGGCGCGTGCCTCTTCATTTTGCTCATCGGGTTCACCCGCATTTATCTGGGCGCCCACTACCTCAGCGACGTCCTCGGCGCACTGGCCGCTGGTATTCTCTGGCTAACCTTCTGCTGGACCGCAGTCGAAACGCTGCGTCGACAACACAAAAGCGTATAGGCGTGACCCGCCTGGTTGATGATTAAAACTGAAGCCGGCGATGTTAATTGCCGCTGCTAATGTCCGCCGTGGCCATGGCCGTGACCATGACCGTTGCCATTGCCATTGCCATTGCCATTGCCATTGCCGTTGCCGTTGCCGTTGCCGTTGCCGTTGCCGTTATTACCATGACCATGCGCCTGTTCACTGCCGGCGGCAGCATCCGAGCCATTTCCGTGCTCCTGGAAGTTGGCGCCATGCACAACGTAGCCCGCCGGCATTAATTCGGAGCGATCTTTGGCTTTATCCTGATTCGCGACGGCAGCGTTGATCAGATTTTGACTCGGCAAGTTAATGTCATCGCCTTTTCCATGTCCCATGTTAACAAGCGAGGATGTCTTCATCACCGTCCCGAGATCGACCGTCACCGGCGCGGGAATACGTTTGGCATTCGGCGGCACGACTGTCATTTGCCCGGGCATGAGAAGGACAGAATCGCCGAACTTGCCTTTCATCGAGATCCGCATGCTACCTTCGAGAACGAGTGCCTTGAACACCTTTCCAGGCTGATGGTCGATGATCACGGTTGTGCCCGTAATCGATGCGGTGATCATCGCGCTGTGAATTGTTGCGCCGCCGTGCGCTTTCGGCACCTGTAACAACATGGTGCCGCGCCCCAGGGTAAGATCGCGCGTGCCTGCGGCGAAGCTGAAGAATGTATCGGGCCCGATGCGAGTGAGAGTCTGATCTTGAAACTGGAGCTCGGAGCGTGATCCTGCGCCGGTCTCCACACCGATCTGGCCCCTAACGACATCGTCCAATCGTGCCGGGCGCGATTTTGCGTCCGGATCGACCATCTTGACCACGTTAACGATCTTCGTGACGTGCGCCTCTTGCAACGGGACCGCGTCCACCGCTCCGGCGCATGACGCCGCCAGGCAAGAGATGAGGAGAAGTCGGGGGTTCATTCGCGGCAACAGTATTTAAGCACGCGACATGCCGCTATCTGTTAGAACTGCCACGAAAGCGTGATTCCGGTGCCGCCGATCCATGCACGGTAGTCGAACCCGGATCGATTCGAGAAATTATCGGCGAATGACCCGTAGGCGGAGACCGTCGCCCAGCGGGCGAAGTGATAGCTTAACGACAGTGACGCCAAACCATTGAAATCGGTCCGGCCGCGCGTGTCGTAAAAGTAAACCGTTCCACGATAACCCGCGTCCAGGTCGAGGTCCCGGCTCAATCGCAGGTGGTAAGCGACTCCCGCCGCGATCAGGTCGCGTTGCGCGCTGTGCGGATCCGTGATTCCGAGACCGCCCGCCAGATTGAAAGTCAGCGCCTGCGAACGGCTCAGCACAATCACTTTCGCGGCACCCACGGTAAAGGCGTGCTCGGTCAACAAATCGTCACCGCCGCGCTTGAGGAGTTTCGTTGCGTCATAACCCCCAAAAAACACAATACCGGAGGAAAATGCAGGACTCCAGGTCAGCCCGACCCCGCCGCCAAAACTGTCGAAATCCAGGTCGGAGCGTGCGTCGTAGCGAAAAAGCGCAGCGCGACCGCCGACTTGCAGTTGCAGGTCCTGGCTGATCCGGTGGTTCCACGCCACGGCAGCGCTGCCGACGAAGAAAACAGCGCCGTCGGCGCCCTGCTCCGTCAACGCGGGGTTGCTGGTGAAGAAAACAGACGAATCACCCGTTACCACGAATTCGTGTGGTCGTTCTTGCGTATTGAGGACAACCTGTTTACCGAAACTGCCGTCCGCCTCCTCATCTGTGGGCAGTTGCATCCCATCCGGCGTCATCGTCGGAGCACCTTGCGAACCTGCGGTCGGCGGCAGCATGCGGTATTGGTCGAGCGCGTGCTCCGGCACCACGGTGCCATCGGCCGTCATCACGGTCGCGCTGGCTGCAGAAACTGCGAGGCATAAAGCGGCACCAATAGTTAGGATCAGCCCAGGAGGAGGCACACCGCGCTATGAGCAGACATCGTACCGATGCCGGACGGCATCCGCTTGACGGCATGCTTTCCGCTCGGTCAAACCCGATGCCGCGCCGCCGCATTGTTGTTATTCTGCTCCTCGCTGCCCTTTGCGGTACCGTGGCCGCCCTCCTTGAGTTCATTCGGCCGAGCTACTTCCGCCAAAGCGAATCGTTCGTGCGCGATGCTATGATGCGCCGGGGACGAACCACGCCGCCTAACGCTGATCTGATTTTTCTCGCGATCGACAACGCTTCCATCACGCTCGATCCCACGCTGGATCTCGAAGGCCTCTTTTCCTCCGCCTCCACAGCACCCGAGTCTCGCAAGGCACTCGAGCTCATGTCGAAAGGTTGGCCTTGGAATCGCGAGGTTTATGCGCTGATTCTCGATCGCCTGATTGCCGCCGGCGCCAAAGTCGTCGCGCTCGACTGCTTTTTCGCCGAGCCGGGCCCCGGTGATGACGCGTTCCGGGCCGCGCTCGATCGCTTTCGCGACCATGTCGTGATCGGGAGCAACTTCGTCACCTCAGCGGATGTCGATCTTACGCGACCATTGCCGTCGCGTTACGATCTTCCGGCCGGCAGTGTCGTGGCCCACACCGCCCTCGCGGACAACCGTATCGGCTTCACCAACTTCTTCGCTGACGAGGGACGCATTGTTCGCGCGGCCCAGTACCGCGTCGCCTTCCGAGAGGGCGGTCCCCCTGCTACCTACCTTTCGCTCTCCGCTCGCACCGCCGAGAAAGCAGGTGCGGCCGCAAAGATCCCTGATGATTTCGCCGAACATCTGATCCGTTTCACCGGACCACCCGGGGTCGGTTTCCGCCCCCATCCCATTTACGAGATATTCGTTCCGGAATATTGGAAGCAGAACTATCGCTCTGGAGAATTGTTCCGGGACAAAATCGTTATCATCGGCGCTGAAGGCAGCTGGCAGAAAGACTCGCTGATGACGCCGTTTGGTTGGATGCCAGGGGCCGAGCTTCATCTCAACGCCTTGAACGCGCTGATGCGAGAAAATTTCGTGAAAGAGCTGCCGATGCCGGCAGCCATCGCCACGATCATCTTCTTCCTGGCCATCGCCACCGCCATTAATCTCGGATTTCAATCATCGTGGGTGCGCCTGGCGCTTCTCGGAGTGGGCAGCACTGGGGCAATTCTCTCCATCTTCTATTTGTACAACACATGGAGCGTCTTTGTTCCTGCCACAGCGCCCTTGCTCGCCCTGAACGCAACCGTGCTCCTCGGATTCGCCTCCGACTTCGCCTTCGAACGGCTCGAGAAGCTCGGGTTAAGATCGACATTGAAGACGCGCGACGATCTCACCCACATGATCGTCCACGATCTGCGCTCGCCGCTCGGCCTTGTTACCGGCTACGTCGGCGTGCTCCAGCAAATCGCCGCGACCAAGTTAAACCCAAGCGAATTGGAATGCTTGAGTGGAGCAATGCACGGCGCCGACGACATTCGCGACATGATCAGTACCTTGCTCGATCTGGAACGGCTGGAATCGGGCCAGATGCCGCTGCGCCTCGAGTCGGTCGACATCGGCGATCTTACCAACAAAGTTGTTAGCCGTTTCGGACCCGTGCTAGCCCAACGCAAGTTGAGTTGCGATCTCCCGCCGCAGCCGCTGTTCGTTACCTGCGATACCGACGTCGTCCGGCGTGTGATTGCCAACCTCCTCACCAACGCGGTCAAATTCACGAAAGGCGATGGTAATATTCTTGTCGGCGTCGGTTCGCATGGCGCAAACGCGATCGTCTCGGTCACCGACGACGGTGCGGGCATTCCGGCAGCGGAACACCAGCACGTCTTCGAAAAGTTCGGCCAGGCGAAAGGCGGAGATCAACATCGCCACTCTAGCGGCATCGGACTGGCCTTTTGTCGCATGGCCGTCGAAGCGCACGGCGGAAAAATCGGCGTTGCGAGCGAGGTCGGGCGCGGCAGTATCTTTTCCTTCGCCCTCCCAATCTCCGTCACCACGCCAACACCCGCGCGCCCGGACCCTATCCCGGCGTAATATTAGCGACGTCGCTTCCCATCTGACCTCTGTCCTCTGACATCCGCAATTTTCGAATAGCCGGCCACCGATTGCGTCGAAGTTTGTCCCGCCACACGCGCTACCGCGTTCGTTTTCGATTCACATTTGAGGAC
>JBDTZF010000196.1:0-2891 GCA_040005265.1 Verrucomicrobiota bacterium | reverse complement strand
CGGGATTGGTCAAAGAATGGAAGGAATGGCCGTTTGTTGGTGAAATCTTTGACCTAGAGTTCCGAAATGATCGTTCCTGAAATCGAATAATGCGACGGTCACAGACCGCCGCTACAGAAGAAGCGAGCGATCACTTTCGCGTTTTGGAATAATAATCAGCCAGGCCCGCTGCCACGCCGTCGGCGTACTCGCGGAAAATACTCTTGCGCTCGACGCCGTTGATGTTGCGAGTGCCTTCGTAATCGCCGGCCTGGATCCGCGCGAAACCGTCTTTGCTATTCATGACGTAGGGCTCGCAATAAACCACCGGGCACCGATAGATCCGCGTAGCCAGCAAATTGCGCCCGTAAACGTAACCAGAAGATCCAACCTTAGTGGTGGTCAGAGTCGTCGGATATTGAAATGCCGGGAGTTGAGATTCTTTGGCCATCGCCGTGGCGACCGAATCGGCCAGCGGCAATTCCTGGTCGTAGGCGCGGCTCAGCAATCGCCGGATCATCTCAAAACGCTCATCATCGAGTTCGAGTTCGTCTTTCAGATACGAACCGTTGACGAGCACGTGGAAATGATTGTTGTCGATCAACACCGGGTTATTCGGGTCGCCCCAGCCTTCGGCGTTGAAGTGCAGGCAAAGCACAAGGTCGGGATGCAGTTTTGTGTTAACGACCACGGCGCGGCGACGAATTTCGCTGTAGCGATAGAACAGCATTTCGCTTTGCCACCGCACCGTTTGTTCCTTCATCGGATCGCTGGGATTGGAACTTTCCGTGCGCGGCGTGGGCACGCCGTTCTTGATTAGAATTTTTTTGGCCAGCGCCTTGAAATCCGACGGGCGCTTTATCGTGACTGGTCCGGAGTGGCCGCGGACGAAGGAAACGTTTGCGCCCAGGTCGCGCAATCGCGCGGCGAGCAGTTTCGCTACGCGCAAAGCGAGATCGCCTTCGGTTACCGGCGAACTGTCGCCGACCTGGAACCAGCGCTCTTCCATCCTGGCCCATTTGCCGCCGAGATGACCCGGATCGAGCGCGATTCGTAGTCCCGTGAGCGGCTTTGCTTCCGGCGCGGAAGGTAATGCATCTGCTGGACGCCAGAGGCGGGGGACAGATTTTGGGGAACCGTCGCTGGTTGCGAAACGCAGAGTAAAAAATGTTTGGGCTTCACGGTTCTTCAGAATCCGCACCGAATCATTGTCGATCTTGAAGAGATCGTCGGCGAAGCCGTGGGTGCAATAAACATCCTGAAGCAAATGGACAAACTCATCGTGGGTGATCGTTTCCTGATAATGTTCCAGAACATTCCATTTCGGTTGCGAGCCAAGAACACCGAGGTTCTCCGCGGCGCGAGCGGCCTCCGGCAGGATCGACAAGAGGATCGCAAGGGAAATGAGCCGCACTTTCTCAAAATGAAACATCGACGTTTAAGACCTCTTAAATACGATCTTGTTTAATGCTAACGATTCTTTTTCTGGGCGACATTGTCGGTGAACCGGGCCGCAGCGCCGTCATCGGGCGATTACCAGAATTGAAAGAACAATACTCTGTCGATTTCATTATCGTTAATGGCGAGAACGCGGCGGCCGGGCGCGGAATCACGGCCAAGATCACGATCGAGCTTCTGCGCGGCGGTGTTTCCGTCATCACCACCGGCGACCATATCTGGGACCAGAAAGACATTGTCGGATTTATCGACACCGAGCCGCGTTTGTTGCGTCCGGTGAATTATCCCGCGGGCGCGCCGGGAAGCGGGTCGATCGTATTGGAAACGGCCAAGGGCAAAGTGGGCGTGATCAATGTGCAGGCGCGGACGTTCATGCAACCGATCCTGGAGAATCCCTTCCACGCTGTGGAAGCGGCGGTTGCGAAGGTGCGCGAGGAAACGTCGACGATCTTTGTCGACGTTCACGGCGAGACCACCAGCGAAAAAATTGCCATCGGGCGTTTTCTCGATGGGAAAGTTTCAGCCGTGATCGGCACCCACACCCATGTCCAAACAGCCGACGAACAAATTTTTCCCGGCGGCACCGCTTTCCTCTGCGATGCGGGCATGTGTGGCCCGGTAAACTCAATTCTCGGGCGCGCGATCGAGCCGATCACGAGCCGGTTCGTTTCAAACATGCCCATTCCATTTCCGGTCGCGACGGGCGAAGTGCGTTTGCGCGGTGCGCTGGTGGAAGTCGATGAAAAAACCGGGCGGGCGCTACGCATTCAGCGTCTGGATGAAGCCGGGATAACAGTCAGCGAAAAAACTTCCGAGCAGGAGTCGGAAACGCCGGGGAAGTCTAACTAGCCGGCCAGTTTAGGCGCTCGTTGCTTCCGCTGCCGCCGCTTCTTCTTCCTTGGTCAGCGCGAAGCGCCGTTTCCGGCGGTTTGCCGGCAACGGTGAAAGAGTCATCGTGATGTTCCGTCCGGTAAGTTTCGGATCCATCTCCACTTGCGACATGCCGTTGAGGTCGTCGCGCACTCTCGCCATCAATTGCATTCCGAATTCCTGGTGCGCCATTTCGCGGCCCCGGAATTGCAGTTGCACGCGAACCTTGTTTCCCTTCTCGAGAAATTCTTCGCCGTGGCGAATTTTCGTCATGTAATCGTGCTCGTCGATGTTTACCCGGAACTTGATTTCCTTGAGCCTTGTCCCCGTTGGTTTCTTGTCCTTTTCCTGCTTGGCGATGTCGTATCGGAACTTTCCGAAGTCGACGATCTTGCAGACCGGCGGATTGGCGGTCGGCGCAATTTCGACAAGATCGAGCCCGAGACTTTGAGCTCTGCGCAAGGCGTCAGGCAATTTCATGACGCCAAGCTGTTCAGCGGTGGACCCAATAATGACTCGGACTTCGCGGGCGCGAATCCGACCGTTTACACGAATTTGTGGTTGCAGATTAAATCAAGCTCCTG
>JBDTZF010000020.1:0-30720 GCA_040005265.1 Verrucomicrobiota bacterium | reverse complement strand
TGGTAGCGATAAGGTTGCCGGTAGCGAGCGCTTTCAGGGCACGGTACCTGGGACTCTTCAAGAATACATAAGGCGCGTTGCCACGTAGTATTGTGGCAATTCTTGGTTGGCTGCGAAGGTGGATACTCGGTCGGCCGGATGATCGACTAGCTCGATTTATCTGTTCGCAGAGTCATTTCATTCGCGCTCAAGGGGTGGTCAGGCACCGAGCCTTTTTGCCTCCGCCGGATGGCAAGTTGTCGGTTTTTGGCATTGATGGTCTGCAAGAGCAAGCGATATGGCGTATAGGCAAGAGCGTTGCGGCCGAGCGCCAACAAAATCTTCATGCCCGCGCTGACATCGCCCGCGATTCGGTAATTCAGCAAGCCCTTCGGATAATTTCCGATGAACCGCCACCGCGACACCGAAACATAGTTGGCTGGCCACCTGATGAGCAAAAGGAAGATCGAAAGCTCATCGCGATGGAACTGGCCGCTGTGGCAACGTTGCGTCTGCTATGAAAATGACTTGCATTTCGATACACATACGCGCGCGCGTGAGAGATCCTCTTTTCGGACAGATTCGGACACTCGAGCTGCGTAATTCTGCGCGATTCGTGCAAGACCGAGAAAATTGATTCCCTGCCGTAACGCGCAGACTGTGGCAAGTTTGTGGCGAAATTGCGCAAGATCGCGAAATCTTGAAAGCGGTTTCGAATCCCGTTAGGGTCGTTTAGTCCTAGCCCAAGCGAACGCTTCCAAGTGTGTGAGTTGACAACGGCGCAAGCTATCGCGGAGAATGCGCGCTCTATGCGAGCACGGCTCATGAAGTTCCTTCAAACCGTGCTGTGGCAGCTCGAGAAATTGTTGACCCGGTTTTCTTTGGTGCCCGAACAGCCGTTTCTCGATCCGGCCAGCTTTGGGTGGACACGTCTCCTTGAGGAAAACTGGAAAAGCATTCGCGCCGAACTGGACCAGGTAATGCGGCACCGAAAGGACTTGCCGAACTTTCAGGAGATCTCTCCAGATCAAGCGAGTCTATCGAAGGATGACGGTTGGAAGACCTATTTCTTTTATGCCTATGGATTTAGCGCGCCGAAAAATTGTGAGCGATGCCCGGAAACGAACCGTCTTCTCAAACAGGTCCCTGGAATGAAGACGGCATTTTTTTCCATTCTCGCGCCTGGCAAACATTTGCCGCCGCACCGTGGCCCTTACAAGGGGGTGTTGCGATATCACCTGGGCCTCATGATCCCGCAACCGGAGTTGAGCTGCGGAATCCGTGTCGCGGATGAAACCAGACACTGGAATGAAGGAAAGAGCCTCGTCTTCGACGATACTTACCGGCACGAAGCGTGGAATGAAACGAGCGGCGACCGCGTGGTCTTGTTCATGGATTTCGTGCGACCGCTGCGCTTTCCGGCGTCGCTGCTGAACTGGGTGCTGCTTCAAGCCATTGCTGTCTCCCCACTCGTGCTTGGCGCCAAGGGAAATTATCTGGCTTGGGAGAAGCGGTTCGAGAAGGTGGTCAATGCCGAAAAAGAGGCGAAAGCGGCGTGATCGAAGCCAGTTTTAGCGATGGCTGAAGTGGGGCTTCAAGGTCAATTGACGGTAAAAAGCCGTGATTAAAGGCTTGTCGGAAGGCGCAGGAAAGCTACACTAGCTGCCCCGACATGGAATCCGCTTCGAATAGCGGTTTGCCCTAAGGAATGAACGACGATCCCGCCAAACTTAGCCTGAGTAATTTTCTCGCTGGAGAATCCAGCGATCCCCTGCAGGCTCCCCCCAGTTTCACCAAATGGATGCGCGTCGGCGCCTGGGCAACAGAACTCTACGAACCCGAACTTCTCTCCAGTGCCGATGCTCGCACTACGATCACCTACGACGGTGCGCCCCGGTCGGTTATTAATCTCTGCTCTTACAATTATCTCGGACTTGCAAATCATCCCGAGGTAATTGCCGCGGCCCACGAAGCGTTGAAGACCCACGGCATGGGCGCGTGCGGTTCACCCATGCTTTCGGGAATGACGGATTTGCACCGCGAGCTCGAACGCCGGGTCGCGAAGTTTCTCGGGCGCGAAGATGCCATGCTTTTCAATAGCGGATTCGGCGGCGCGCTCGGCACCATTTCCGGTTTGATGCGCAAGAACGATGTGGCGATTCTCGACAATCGCTCGCATTTGAGTCTGCGCGATGGGGCCACCCTCTCTCGTTGTCGCACGGAAAAATTCGAGCACAATGACCCCGCCGCGCTGGAAGCAGCACTGGGTCGCCAGCAGGGGCGCCGCCGACTCGTGATTGTGGAGGGCATTTATTCCATGGATGGCGATTTCGGGAATCTGAAGGAATTGATCGAAGTAGCTGAGAAGCACGGCGCGAAAATGTTTATTGATGAGGCGCATTCGATCCTCGGTTGTGGCGAGCACGGACGAGGGGCCGCCGAATTGTTCGACGTGGAAGAGCATTTCCCCCTGTGTTACGGCACGTTTTCGAAAGCGTTCGGCGCCGTTGGTGGATTTGTTGCCGGTTCCGCCGAGACGTTGAAATACCTCCGGTTTTATGCGCACTCCTATGTCTATTCGTGTGCGCTTCCTCCTGTCGTTGTGGCGGCGATTTTAAAAGCGCTGGAGATTGCGCAGCGCGAGCCGGAGCTGCGCACCCAGCTCTGGGAAAATGCCGACTATTTTCATGCGCAGCTTCGCGGGCTTGGAATCGACACCGGTGCATCGACCACCTACATCATGCCTATTGTGATCGGAGACCGCGAGCGGATGTATCGCCTTGGCCATGAATTGCGCCGACGCGGTTTGTGGGTAGCCCCGGTTGATTATCCTGCCGTGCCGAACAATAAGATTTGTTTCCGCGCCTGCGTGACAGCCAAGCATACGCGAGCCGATTTGGATGAGGCACTGAACATCATTGAGGACACTTTGGTTCCCGCCGCTGTCGCTTCAGCGAACCTGGGTTGAGTTCCTGCCTGCTCACTACTGACGCGATTTAACCTGTTTCAGTCCGTGTCGGAAATTATTCTTTCACAGGTCGGTTCGTCGCGGGAGAAGAAGGAATTCATCAAATTCCCATGGCGCATCTATGCGAACGATCCTGCCTGGGTTCCTCCGCTGATTATCGAGAGAAAGGAGTTTCTCGACCGAAAAAAGCATCCGTTTTACCAACATGGCGATGCCGCCCTGTTCCTGGCTCGGCGGAATAACGAGATCGTCGGCCGGATCATGGCCAGCGATGATCCGAATTACAACACACGTCATAACTCCAATGTCGGCTGTTTCGGGCTGTTCGAGTGCATCGATGATCGCGATGTTGCAGCCGCATTGTTTCAAGCCGCCGAAACCTGGCTGCGTACGCGGGGCCGAAGCGAAATCATGGGCCCGATCGATTATTCCACGAACTATGTTTGCGGTTTACTGATTGAGGGCTTTCAACATCCGCCGACGCTGCTCACGGCGCACAATCCTCCTTATTACGCAGGTCTAATCGAGGGCTGCGGTTTTCGGAAGGAAACGGATTTTTACGCATGGTGGTTCAGCGATCCATCCGTCGCCTGCAAACGACTGGGTAAATTGGCTAGCCGCCTGAAGGCCAGGGCGAGCTTTACCATTCGTCAGACCGACATGCGGAAGTTGCCGATCGAGAGCGAAATTTTTCGCCAGATCTACAACGAAGCCTGGCGCGAGAACTGGGGTTTTGTGCCGTTTACCGAAGCGGAGTTCGCTCACCTGACTTCCGAGATGAAGCCATTGCTTCGCCCCGATCTTGCCTACGTGGCGGAAGTGAACGGAGACCCGGTCGGTTTTATTCTTGGGTTGCCCGATATCAATGTCGCCCTGCGCCTTATCAACGGGAGGCTTACCCGTTTTGGAATTCCTATTGGTTTAGCGAGGTTGTTGTATCACAAAGGGCGGTTGCGCACGGTGCGGCTCATCGCCATGGGAGTGCGACCGCAATTTCGCAAGCTCGGGGTAGCGGAAATGTTAGTGCTGCGCATCGTGGAAGAAGGGATGGTCAAGCAGGGCTTTATTGGCGAGCTGAGTATGACATTGGAAAATAACGTGATGATAAACCGTTTTCTCGATGCAATAGGCGCGGCGCGCTACAAAACCTATCGCATCTATCGGCGGCAGTTCGTTGCCTAACGATGCGAATCAGCGAATCACCGGACCACGGTCCATTCCTTTGAGATCATCCGGCCGCGCAGATGGAATGAAAGCGTGTTCGCCACAAACAACCCGATGAGGCGCGGCCAACCAACGGCATGAGCGCGACGGCCTGAATGGAACACGACCAGGCTCGAATCGGACATCGTCCTGCCAATCTTCGCCAGTCGCTTAAACAAATCGCGATCTTCGCGAGTGACCAGATCTTCCCGGTATCCTCCGACGTTGCGAAAAGCTTCTTTGCGGACCATCTGAAATTCTCCGCCCGCGCAATCCCCTTTCTTCAGCATGTTATTTCGCAACCGCACAACGAAGTTCATCAGTCCCAGAATAGCCTTGTCCCCGAGCGTTTCGGTTTCGGCGAAAACGCGAATATAAACCGTTAGGCCGGCCAGCGTGGGCTCTGCCTGGAATCGCGAAAGCGCGGCGGAAAAGAAAGCGTCCGGCTCCGGCACGAGGCAATCAGCGTCCAGAAATACCAGGAAATCGCCCTGCGCAACCTTTGCGCCTTCGTTTCGTCCTGATGCGATGGTTTGCCGTGTTGTCCCTTGATGAACGACCACCTTGTCAGCGAGCTTTCGCGCGATTTCTACCGTCCCATCCTTGCTGCCTCCATCGGAAACGATGATTTCGTGAGGGATCGTGAGTTGGGATCGGAGGCGGTCGAGCGTTTCGGCAATGACCTTCTGTTCGTCAAGTGTAGGTACAATGATTGAAATCATCCGAATATCTGTCCGAGCAAGGATATCCCCGACATATCGGGTTTACAGCTTTAGTTTGGCTCGTTACGATCGAACCACGTGAATCGCAGCAGTCGAAGGCTCGACGGAATTCTAATTTTTGCAGACGAATCGGCCGAGTGGCGTTGCGCCGGTCTACGCCAGATAGATCGTTTGCTTTTCGCACTCGATGAGCGTCTCGGCGGCGTTAACGATGTCGATCCAATTCCAATATGCATCGCCTGGATGGCCGAGCGCCCGACGAAAGGTTTGGCTCAAAATGGAAAGCGTAGCCGTTTATCCTTGGAGGATAATCTGGCGCAGTTTTCTTCCAAGATGCAGGGAGAGTCGTGCGTCGCGGTAATCAGCACACGTCTCGTCCTTAACCGCACACGTGCTACTAACGCCGCGCGAAATTTTCCCGATGAGGAACACGATCCAGTTCTGATGGTTTCTGGAAGTGTTCTCGCCGGTGCAGTAGAGGGCGAGCTGAAGAAACGATTGTTTGACCAACTTCAAACGGTCGAACTCGCAGCCTCCCGGCGGATGCGCGAACAGCATCTGGGTAATCAGGATTGGTTTTATCTGGAGAGCCCTCGCGACCTGGGCGTTTGCGAAAGGAATCTTTTGCAGAGCACGGCCAAGTCGCAGGATGGATTTGTTTCGAGGGTAGTAAATCGCCCAATTTCGCGCGCGGTGACTAGCTTCCTTCTTCGTTTTCCGTTGTTGCCCAATCAGTGGACACTATTGCTGACGGCAATTCCGATTGCTGGATCGCTCTTTTTGTTGCGGGGTGATTACCTCGGGTTTGCCCTGGGCGCGATACTCTTTCAGCTCCACAGCGCCCTGGACGGTTGTGATGGCGAGATTGCTCGCGTGAAATATCTGGAGTCGGAACGGGGGAGAAAGCTCGATGAAGTTTGCGATCGATTTGCCACTTTGCTTTACGCTGTTTGCCTTGGGATCGGCTTGTCGCGCCAATCCGGAATCGCCGGGACGATGCAATGGTTCTACCTGCTGGAAGGGATGATCGCTGCGCTTTTGATTGGCGTGAGCGAGACGCTCCTAACACGGACCCCCATGGATGAAAATCCTGCCCTGGCCGCGGGGACGGATGAATTGTACCCGCAATACGTCAACGAGAACCGGCAGAGTTTCAACCAGGGCGATCAACTCAAGCTTTGGGTGATCAAGAATTCCGGAATGCTTTTTGCCGGTCAACGTGCAGCTTCTTTTTTTGGCGAGCTCACCAAGCGCGATGTTTTTAATTTTGCTTTCATGCTTATGGCTTTATGTGGTCGGGCAAGCTGGGTCCTCCACATCATTGCCGTCACCGCCTGCGTGATCGTCGTCCTCACGCTAAAGAGCTTATTGGCTCCGCCCCTGGAGGCGAAATCTGCTCCTTAACAGATGTCACAATTCGATCGCGTGGTGATCCTGGCAGATGAGTCTGCCAATTGGAAGGTTGCCGGACTTCGGCAGCTCGAGCGCCTTGCGCTTGCTCTGATTGAATTCTCCAAAGCGGCGGGATCTGGTGAAAAGATCGACATCGTTGTTTTCTGGAAACCGGATGTTCCGGCTCGACAACGCTGGTTGCCAAATCCTTCCCGAATTTCCTGTGCCGGCGTCAGTGAATCCAGCCTTTCTTTTCACTTTGGAGCGCGTGTTCTCAGCACGCGCCTGTTTGTCGAACGAAATGGTCTTGCTCAATTCATTGCCATGACGCCGTCGGTGAATGTCGACCAGTCGTCTGTCGATTTGATTGAAGCATGGCGGCAACTGGTTGCGCAGTTTGAGGAGGCCTCTCGAAGTGCAATCGGCATCGATAAAAACACCACATGGCATCTTCTTTCCGCGCGGGCCGATATCGCCGCGTGCGAGCGACGATTCCTTAGCCGCGCAGGGAAGTCCCAGGACGGGCCCGTCTCGAAGTTTCTAAACCGTCCGATCTCCAGGTGGGTAACGCGTCTGCTATTGAAATTTCCAACCAGCCCGACCGGCTGGACGATGTCGATCTTCGTTTTGCCGGCTCTCTCCTGTGTGTTCCTGTCGCTCGGAGGTTACATCGAGATTGTGACCGGAACCCTGCTCTATCAGCTTCACTCCATTCTCGATGGATGCGACGGCGAGATCGCCCGCGCGAAATATTTGGAATCAAAAAGTGGTGGGCGCATTGACGATCTATGCGATCTCGTGGGCGCCTTCCTTTTCGTAATCGGTCTCGGCCTCGGCCTTTATCGCGCAAGCCATGCTTCCTATTCTTCGCTTTACGTGATTGAAGGAATCTTCTGCGCGCTTCTGATCGCGATGAATGAGTGGTTGTTAAGAATTCCGAAGCGTGCGGTCGATCTGGAATCGAGCACGTTGAATCAGGTATTGTACCCGCGTCATCGCGACATGATCCAGCAATCGGGTCTCTTGCTCCTGGGAGAAAACTTTGTCTGGTTTCTCGTCCAAATCACCAAGAGGGACGTCGGGATTCTATTTTTCGTCCTGCTCGCGCTAGCGGGGCTTCCGCAGTGGATCCTTCACCTCTGGTTGGCTGTCACAGTCGTGGATGTCTGCCTAACCGGCATTGCCCGGCTCAAGACACTGAGCAATCGCCGCGGTGATCTTTCCTCAGGCTCGCTCCCGTAACTTCTTTTCAGCGCACGCCAGCATTTCCGGCGTATCGACGTCCTGCCACCAACTGGGACCGATATCTATTGCCCGCACTTTCTCTTCCACCGCCATCGCGCGTACTCCATCAGCCAAACTGCAGTCTCCATCGCGCTTCGCCCGCTCGAGGTAATCAAAAATATCCGCCGGACAAACAAAGAGGCCGGTATCGATTGCGTCGTAAGGGGAAAGATGTTTTCCGATTGCGACCACGCGATCTCCGAGCGTTTGCAACTTCATCGCGTCATCAAGATCGAAAATCGAATCGAGTTTCTTATCAATCGCGAGATTAAGCTGATTGAAGTCTGAGCTCTTAATAAGAAGATCGACAATGGCCTGGTCAAAAAGATGATCGCTCATTGCCAAAAGAAAGGGTGCTTTGACATGGCATGCCGCAGCGAGAACAGAAATACCGTTTTGTTTTTTCCATTCGGGATTCTCGATAATGCGAAGTTTCATTTGAGGCGGCATCAGGGGTTTCAGGCCGGCGATGAGCGACAGGCTCTCGAAACCAACCACGGCATTGAGGACGCCGATTCCCGCTTCAGCCAGAGCGTCGATCGTATAAGAAATGAGCGGCCGATTCAGAATCGGGGTGAGCGGTTTTGGAAGGTTGCTCGTGGGCGCCCGCAAACGCGAACCAGAGCCGGCCATTAGGACCACCGCCTCGGACACTGAGGTCATATCCCGTAATATTTCTTAAGTCCCCAGATGCGAACGCGCTGGGGGAGAAATCGAAAAATGAGTGGCGCAACCTTGGTTTGGAACGCGTCGCCCACGGTGACGCGCGGCGGAGGATCGTCATCGTCGATCAACTGAAGGACGTGATGAGCCACCAACTTCGGTTTTGGCGCAGCTTGCATATTTCGTTCGACTGTCTCCCACGTCTTCGCGACTATTTCTTCGTAGCGCGTGTCGTGACCGGTGCTTTTGCTCACCGCGTCGTTGAAGTCGGTGCAGATGTCGCCAGGCTGAAGATCGACAATTCGTAATCGCGAATCCGGCAACTCGAGCTGGATCGACATCACGTAGGAAGCGAGCGCCGCTTTTGCCGCATTGTAGGCTGACATGAATGGCACCGGAAGACGCGCAGCCAGCGATGTTATATTGATAATCAAGCCTGTTCGCGGTCCGTTCATCGAGCGCAAGGCAAGTTGCATCAGCTGAATTTGCCCGAAGACGAGAATTTGAAACTGAGCGGTCAAAGTGCTTAGAGGGAGAGTTTCAGCCGGGCCAAAGTGACCGTTCCCGGCGTTATTAATGACAACGTCGAAATGGCCGGCGTCCGCGAGCGCCTGATTAAACGATCTCTCGATCGATTCCGTGTGCGAGAGATCGAGTTGAACGGCGTGAAGTCGCGGCAATTGCGGAATGCGTTTTGGATCTCGCGATGTCCCCCAGACTTCGTCTCCTCGAGCGACCAGCGCCTGGGCGATGGCGAGACCAATGCCCGAGCTGGCGCCGGTTAGAAAAATTCGCTTCATGATCCATTCCCTCTGCCGACGAAGTAGAGTTCCATGAAGTGTGCTTTCCGGTAAATGATTGGAGATCGACGAAAAGCGACGAGCGGGATTCGGTACCAGCCAGGCGGCAATGGCGCTGTGCTCTCATCGGTGTAAACCGCGACAGCATTTTTCGTGATTTCTGCGAGTTCAGCCGCCGGCGGAATTGGATTAATCGTCTTAAACTCCGGTGCGTACCATTCGGCATGGCGTTTTGAGCGGGTGCTTAAGAGAAGTATAACCTGGCCGCGTGCGGAAGGAGGATAGAGTTCTTCGAGATATCTTACCATGCGGAGCGGTGGCGTCTCATCCCGGTGATTCGTGATGGCAATAGGAACCGCAGTGAGAAGAAGCACCGCTGGCAATGTCCACGCGCTCCAGTTCCAAGGCCTCGGCAGCTCCAGAAATCCGCGCAACAAAGCGACCAATAAGAGCGGATAGATTACCAGGTAGTAGCGCTGAGTTGATGGCAGACTGATAAAAATCGTAGCGATGTGGATGAACGCCCATGAGGAGTGGTATTTCCAAAACTGACGATCTTTGTTTTCGAATATTTGGAACAAGTAGGCAGCCAGTCCGGCTAAAACCACCGCCGTTCCGACGGCAAGCGCCGTCCAAGAGTAGATGAAGCCAAATCCAACCCCGAACCATCCAAGAAAATGCTCGGCAAATCGAACGCCGAGGTACTTCGGGCTCCAATCCCCGGCAAAAAGATACATTCCCGGTTTGTGCAACCTTCCCGCCCACATGACGTAAACCAGCTTGGGATACACCACGCCGGCGGCGACTTCCGGTCTGAGCCGCGATTGGATATACCACATCGGCAGGAGCCAGACCAAACACCCGGCGATGAGCGTCGCGATGCTGGTGAGCCAGACTTTCATTCGAGCGTGGTGAAATCGCAGCGTGGTGATCAATATGACCAGGACAACGAGAAATAACTGAGGTCGGGCTCCGGCCGCCGCCGCGCCCAGGATCGACGCCGAAAAAAGGGCAACGGCCCGCTTATTCCTGAGAAAATAAGCGGCCGCCAGAATCTCGGCGCTCATGAGGCCGGCGGCCAGGGAATCGGTAAGAACCTTGGTCGCAATCATCCAAACACCCGGCGTAATCGCGAGACAGGACGCGACCCACCAGCCAAGACGCTCATTAAATTGCAGCCGGATGATCAGAAACCAGGCGACTACAAAAAGCGCGCCGCCGACGGCTGACACAAAATGCAAAGAAAGCTCCGGGCTCGCGCCGAAGATTCTTAAGCCCAGCCATCCTAGAAAGATAAACAATGGGTATCCCGGGGGGTGGGGTTGATGCTGCCAGAGGTCGAAGTGGAGAACTCCCATTGCAAAGTTGACCGAGTCGATTTCATCCAACCCGGGAGACCGCGAGAAAAAATAGAGCGCGCACAAGGCCAGAAAGAGGAACGCGGCTTTAATCGAGGTATGAGTGGCAAGATTTTCGCGAACGATTGGCCCAGTCACTGGCAGAGAGGAAAACATTGGATTCGGCGTGGCTTTCGCTGTGATTCCTATGTTAACTGTGAGGGCATGACAAGAACGCCGTTAACCTGAAATGGCGCTGCTCTGGATTGTTCTTTTCGTCCCGGTCTTGATTGTGCGTCTGGCCTTCTTGCGTTTCCGGCAAGAGCGCAGAAGCCAAATCCGATTTATTCGGACACGATTGGCGACCGTTGAAAAGTCGAGCGACCTGAGACGTGTCGTCGCTTCACTTTCGACGTTGCCTGATCGCATCGGCAATCTCGGGCCGACTATTCGTTGCCTGCTTGCGCAAACACGAGCGCCGGATGAAATCGTCGTGGCTGTTCCAGACGTTTCCGCCCGTCAGCAGAAGGCTTATGCCATTCCTGAATATCTCGCAACGTTTCCGCGTGTCCGTGTTTTGCGATGCGCCAAGGACTGGGGACCGGCAACCAAATTCATTCCGATAATCCAGGAAGAGTTGGCCGCCGGACGCGACGGCACGTTGATCATGGTGGTGGATGATGACCGGACTTATCCGCGCGATGCGCTTGAAACCTACCTTTCCTACAATCGAGAACTGCCCGATGCGGTGCTTTGTTTTCGCGGAGGAACGATCATCCGCAAATCGGGTCATTACGGACTGAGAATTTCCCGGGGCAGCCTGATGCGAATGCCAAAGTCAATCGCGGCGATCACTGGTTGCGGAAGTTATTTGATTCAGCCGCGGTTTTTCGATTCCACGCTCTGGGATTATTCCGGCGCCCCACCCGGTGCGTTTTACATGGACGATATCTGGATCAGCGGTTGGCTTGAACGCCACGGCGTGGAAAAGTTCATCGTCCCGACGTCGGCGATGATGCGCACCGCTCGCGATCAATTCGGCACGATGACGTTGGGAGATGTTCCCAGCGGCCGTAAGCGAACCAATCACGAGCTCATCAAGTACTTCCAAACGAAATACGGAATTTTTCGTGTGCCTGAGCTTTGTTAGCGCGGGTATATCGAGCACGCTATAATCCGATCTTGATTTCGAACCTCCGACGTTGGGCCAGATTTACGTTAGGCCGGGGCGCGCCGCGCGATCATCGCGAGCGCCGGTCCCGCGGAATATTTCAAGGCACGGCTTCGGGCGCGGTTTGGCGCGTGGTGATGATTCTTGTCAGCGTTATCTCTATTCCGCTGACGATTCGGTATTTGGGGAGTGAGCGATATGGCGTGTGGATGACGATCAGCACCGTCCTGGTCTTGTTAAATATTACGGACTTCGGCCTGGCCAACAGTCTCACCAATGCGCTGGGTAAATCCCAGGCCCAGGACGCCCGTGAGGCCGGCCAACGTTATATAACGTCCGCTTTCGCTGTGTTGTCGCTCATTGCTGCGGTAATTCTGATTTGCGGAACCGTCTTCGCATCGAGTATCGCTGCATTCTTATTTCCTCATCTGCAGTCACCGCTCGCGCGAACCGAGAGCGGGCCTGCGGTCATGATCGCTTTGTGGATCTTTGCGCTCAATCTCCCACTGGTCATCAACACTCGAGTGCTGGCAGCGCACCACGAGAACTCGCTGGCCAATCTTTGGAACATCGTTGGCGCCATTGGCAATCTCGGAGCGATTCTGATCGTGATTTGGTTCAAGGGCGGACTCACCTCGCTTATCTGCGGTTGTTTTGGTTTCGGGTTACTCACGAACATTGCCTGCGCAGCCTGGCTCTTCGGTTTTCACAAGCCTTGGCTCCGGCCAAAACTCGCAGCGGTCGATCTGGCCTTCATCAAGAACCTTTTTTCCGATGGTTGGAAATTTTTCGTTACCAGTGTGGGATCGACGGTCACCTGGCAAACGGACAATATCGTCATCGCCCATTTCATCGGCGCTGCTCTGGTGACACCCTACAACGTCTGCTTCCATCTGTTTACGATCGCCACCGGTTTGCAGACGCTCGTTCAGCCTTCGCTCTGGCCGGCCTACACCGACGCTTATGCCCGGCGCGATTACGACTGGATCCGGCAGACACTGCGTTCCAATTTCAAGTTCAGCTTTTTTACGACCATCGTAATCGTGGGCATCCTGACGATTTTTGCCAATCCGATTATCCGGGTCTGGGCTGGAGCGGTCGCCGTTCCGCCATTTTCGGTAATTATTTGGATGGCGGCCTGGCGACTGATGCTATCGACGCTCTCGCCCGGAATCTGCCTGCTTAATGCGACAGGCCACCTCAAGGGCCTGGCAGTTTACGTAACGATTACGGCGGTGTTAAACCTTCTCTTGTCGATCCTCCTTGCTAAAATTTGCGGCATTAGCGGCGTGATCGCCGCTACCGCCATCGCTTATGCTGTTGCCAGTTGCATACCGATATTCGTGGAGGTGAGAGGCGTGCTGCGAAATTTCCCTGCGGTTTCCACGAAACCCCAGGCAGTCCCCCGAATCGACGTTTAAAGCCACGGAAAACTGGTCCGAGGATCGTCCCATTATTGGGACTACTTTAGGGAGGACGCGGGTGGCAACACGCACGCCACGACGAGAGGGGCCACGTAAAAGCCGGCCGGAGTGGCAATTAGAAGAGGCTCTTCCCTCTGATTTCTTCGAAATCTGCTAAAGCCTTTGCAATCAATGATTTATCAATTTTGAAAAGAAAAGAGAGGGCTTCCCTTGTCAGGTCTGTCGAACCTTAATAGAATCATTGAGTCGGTTTCCTGGGGACACAATGGCTAAGAAGACAAAACGAAAGCTCGCGTATTCGAAGTTGCCGATGCAGCGCCAATTGAATCTGCAACATGAGGGCGAGCACTTCGATCTTCGGAAAATTTTTGACGATTTGAACGAGCGCTATTTTCGCGGGCGCTTGCGGAAGTACACGGTGAGATGGGGCCGCCGCCGGAAACATCGTCCGCAAGACTATTTTGTTTTCGGAACCATTCAGGAAGAGGATCGCATGATTCGGATTAATCCGCTGCTCGATCAACCATGGGTTCCGATTTGGTTTCTACGTTACATTCTTTACCACGAGATGCTTCACTCGGTCGTTCCAGATGAAATCAGGCCAGGTGGCCGCCGCTGCGTGCACACCGAGGAATTCAATCGTCGGGAGCGACAGTTTCGCGGCTATCAACGGGCCCGTCGCTGGGAGGCCGATAACCTCGCGCGTTTCCTGCGCTAGGCGAGTCAGTGCGTTTCGACCGCGGCGGGGGTCGACCCCGTTTCAGACAGTGAGGGGGTCGTCGCCACGTTCTTTTTGATCAGGTACCACAGCGTCGTCGCCAGCAGAAGCGAGATCAACTTCGCGCCCCAGTTTTTCGTTATCAGTTTTTTCATAATCACGATGCAGTAAAAGTTCCGCGATGCGTTGACGAAATGTGTCCGGCGTAAAATCGCGCTCGATTCGGCGCCGATGGCAAATGGAAATTCCGCCGGTCTCCTCGGAAACGATGACCGCCAGAGCATCCGATTCCTCCGTGATTCCAAGTCCCGCGCGATGACGGAGTCCAAGGCTGCGGTCGAGCGTTTCGCGCTGGCTTACCGGGAAGATGCAGGCTGCCGCGGCAATTCGCCCGTTGCGCACGATCACTCCGCCATCATGCAACGCCGCCTTCGGATGGAAAATCGACAGTATGAGCTCGACCGAAAATTCGCCATCGATTGTCACGCCGGTCTCCTCGTAAACGC
Source organism: Verrucomicrobiota bacterium (assembly GCA_040005265.1). Taxonomy (GTDB): domain Bacteria; phylum Verrucomicrobiota; class Verrucomicrobiia; order Chthoniobacterales; family UBA10450; genus JBDTZF01. Next base: position 16,553 of record JBDTZF010000020.1, on the reverse strand, counting down.
GAATCGAGGTGTCGCGCTCGATTGCGAGCAGGGCGCCGAATTGTTTGTTGGCAAGTTGGGTCACCGCTTCGGCCAAGTCGTGGACGGTCTCGCGCTTTTCGCTGGTGAGAGAGAAAATCGGGTGGCCGCCCAGCTCGGCCAGACCTCGCCGTAGTTCCGGTTGAAAGATAACGACCAGAGCGATGGCCAGGAAAACCGAGAAACTGCGCAGGATCCATCCAATCACGACCAGGTTCAGCAACGTCGAGATAAGCGTCAACGTCAGAAACACGATGGCCAATCCGGTCAGGACTTTCGCGCCACGAGTTCCACGAAAATAGACATAGCCATAGTAGATCACCACGGTAAGCAGAAGGATCTCGGCCAGACTACGCCAGCTTACGAGCCAAAGATGGACGAGGTCGTTAATCATTTGCCTCCAGCACGCTTTCCGTTAGGCGTAAGGCGCTCACATTTTCCCTCACATCGTGGACCCGCAGAACGTTTGCCCCGTTCGCGCGCAAAAGCGCGGTGGCCGCTACGGTGGGCGCGAGGCGATCGTTCATCTCTGCGGAACCGATGAGCTTACTCAGAAAGGATTTGCGGGAGACACCTACCACTAGCGGGCGCTCATGCACTCGAAGGCGTTCGAGATTCCCGAGCAGCTCCAGATTGTGCGCGAGCGTTTTTCCGAAACCAATTCCCGGATCGAACGCAATGGCCATGGGATCAATCCCGCACTCTAGGGCGCGCTCATATTGTTGTCGAAAAAAATTCGCCACCTCCGAAATGATATCATCATAACGCGGCTCGATCTGCATGGTCTGCGGATTTCCCAGCATGTGCATGAGGACGAACGCGGCCTGTGTTTCGGCCATTAGCGGCATCATGTTCGCATCGCCACATCCCGCGGTGACGTCGTTCACAATCGAAGCGCCCGCTTTAATCGCCGCGCGCGCCACATCCGCCTTCGAGGTGTCTATCGAGATGAGGCTGTCGACGTTCCCACGCAACTCTTCGATCACTGGAATTACGCGGCGAAGTTCCTCCTTCGCTCCCACTGGCTCGGCGCCGGGGCGAGTAGATTCTCCGCCGATGTCGATGATATCCGCGCCTTCCGTCACCATTTTGAGCCCATGCTCGATTGCCATTTTCGGCTCGAAATGTTTGCCACCGTCGGAAAACGAATCTGGTGTAACGTTCAGCACACCCATAATCAATCCGTGACGCGAAAGATCGATTACGCGTCCGGCGATTTTCCATAGCGTCCCACCCATTATGGATGAGACTAACACACCCTTGCTCTTATTCGAAGTCCCGTCGCGCCGCCTATGCAAGACCCCGTTACCTCCACATTCACGAGAACATCAGCCTTTCAGAAATGACTCAAGATACACGCAAGCTCCATGAACAGGTCTTAGCCCTGTGCGGCCGCAAGGATTGTCGTCCGCTCGATAAGATCGACATCGGGCGAGAGCTGGGACTCAAAGCGAACCAGCGTGCCGCGCTGCACAAGGTCCTCAACGAGCTCGAACACTCCGGTCACATCGCGCGCATTCGCAAGAACCGTTACGTTTTGCCCGCCGAAGCCGATCTTGTTACCGGAAAACTATCGATCCATCAGGCTGGTTACGGTTTTCTGGTAACGGAGAAACCGGGCGAGCCCGATGTTTTTGTCGCCGCGGAAAATACCGGCACCGCGATGCACGGCGATCGCGTGGTGGTGCGGATTAATCATGACGAAGCAAACGCCCGGTCGCGGAATAAGAAGGGATTGCCCGACGGTCGTGTGATTCGAATCCTAGAGCGGGCGCACGACACCATTGTCGGAACTCTCCAGCATTCGCGTAATTTTAATTACGTCGTTCCCGACGATCCACGTTTGCAGCATAACGTTTATGTCGGGCAATCTCAAACTGCCGCCAGCGCAGCAGTGGGCGACAAAGTCGTTGTCCGGCTTGAACCGTGGGAATCACGTCACGTTAACCCCGAAGGCGAGATTATTGAGCGTCTTGGACCAGCATCGGCGCCGGGGATCGACATGCTCTCGATCATTCGGAAGTATCATTTGCCGACGGAATTTCCCAAGGAGGTTCTGGAAGAAGCGGAGCGGATCCCGGAAAGCGTCAGCGAGCGGGTGGTCGAGGGCCGGGAAGACCTGCGAGAAAAATTTATCGTCACCATCGATCCGGATGATGCGCGCGATTTTGATGACGCAATTCAGATTGAGAAGATCGACAACGGCTGGCTGCTTGGCGTGCACATTGCCGATGTGGCGGCTTATGTGGAACCGGAGGGCGCGCTCGATCGCGAAGCACGCCGGCGAGGAAACAGCGTTTATCTGCCCGATCGCGTGATTCCGATGTTGCCCGAGCGATTGAGCAACGGCGTGTGCAGTCTTAAGCCGGACGTCGATCGACTTACCCATTCTGTGTTCATTCAGTTCGACCGGCGTGGCATCGCCAAGAATGCCCGATTTGCCCGGACCGTCATCCGAAGCGCGCGCCGCCTTACTTATAAGGAGGCGTTCGCGATTTTGAAATCGCCGGCGCGTGATCGTCTCGGTGAGCATTTGCATCTGGCTTGGGAACTCGCGTCCTTATTGCGGCGGAAGCGTTTCGAGAACGGCTCGCTGGATCTCGATTTTCCCGAAGTAAAGGTGCGCGTCGATGACACCGGGAAACCGATTCGCCTGGAGCGGATCGAGAACGATGAATCGCACCAGCTGATTGAGGAGTTCATGTTGGCTGCAAACGAAGCAGTCGCGCGCGAGTTGAAACAGCGCGGTATACCCACAATATACCGCGTCCATGAAGATCCGGATCCGCAAAAGCTGGCCGATTATCGTGAGTTTGTGCTCAGCTTTAATTATAAAGTCGGCGATTTAACGAATCGGCCAGAGCTGCAGCGTCTGCTTGCCTCGTTTCGTGGAAAACCGGAGGAGCAAGCGCTGAAAGTGGGTTTGCTCAAGAGTCTGAAGCGGGCCCGCTACCTGGCGCAGCCACTAGGTCATTACGGGCTGTCTAAGGTCAATTACCTGCATTTCACCAGTCCGATTCGGCGTTACGCCGATCTGGTGGTGCATCGCGGACTCGCGGAGCTCGAGGCGAAGCGCCGGTCGAGGATCGACATGGGCCAGGTCGCATCGCTGGCCCAGCACATTTCCGATACCGAACGAAATGCGGCCGAGGCTGAGATGGACGCCGTGCGGATGAAAACGCTCCAGTTTTTCCAACTGCAGTTGGACGAGCGCAACCCGCAGATTTTCAACGCTGCCGTTGTCGATGTTCGCAATTTCGGGCTGATGGTGGAATTGCCGGATGCGCTGATCACCGGCCTTATCCATGTCTCATCTCTAACGGATGATTTTTATACCTTTGATCCAGTGCAACGCCGCCTGATTGGCCGGCGGACCCGCAAACGTTTCAGCGTAGGCGATCAGGTGCGCGTCTTCGTGGCTCGAGTCGACGTTTTCAAACGGCAAATCGATTTCGCGCTGGCCGATGAAAGGAAAGGGCGGCGGGAGAGTCAACCGCAGAGATCACAGAGATCACGAAGGACTTAAGCGCATCGTGAATCGTTCCAGGCTGCCAAGAGCGCGCCACGTTTAGCGGGGGAAATTGTCGGGCGGGCGCTCGCTTAGCCTGATACATCAACGGTCGAATTTCAGGTCGCAAGACTTTTACCGTAGAATATCGCAGAAAGCGTTTTTCCCCGGCAAGTCTTGTGAATAACTTAGACAAGAATTTTCTTCCATTTCGCTAGGGCTTCCGATTAAACTCCGCCCTTTGTCAGCAATGGATAACATCATCGAGGCGAAAGAACTGCAGATCGAGCGCAAGCACTTCTACGTTGAGTTTCGCGAGAACGATCGGGGCAAGTTCTTGCGTATCACTGAAGAAGCGCATGGCCGCCGCAATACAATCATCGTGCCGAGTACCGGCGTAGATGATTTTACCGCGGCCATCGACGAAGTGCTCGAGAGCATCGAGATCGCGCCGGCCTAATCCGAAAGGGTTTCAGGCTACGACGGCAGCGGTTGCAATGATTTGGCGACGGGCGATACCGTGGCAACCGACCGCCGTTTCATAGGCAAGTTCAGCCCCTCATTGGGAGAAGAACGCGGAGCTAAGTCGACCCTAGTTTGCTGAACGTAACGCGCACACTCGGATCCAGGATTAAGGCCGACCAGCCATTCTCTTTCGCGAACGCATGAACCGCTTGGGCGCGTCTCTCCCGGTGCATTTTCTCGTTAGGTAGAATCGGGATCAGTTCGATCTCATGGGCGGTGTATGATTTCGCCACTTCCAGGTGATCCCGCACACGCCGTATTAAATCTTCCATTCGATATTATGGTATTTATTGAAGAATATAGGGGATTTACTTCTTCTTGGTTATACCTAAGTAATTGCCGCGGAAACGCAACCAAGTCTGCCTCGCCATTGCGCCCAGAACGCCGCAGCCAAATGTCGCAATTGATTAAATGTCATCGTCTATCCGAAACCCGCGCGACAAATCGCGCCTTGACCCAACTCGACCAGGCTTTAATACTCGGTTGCCTCCGGCCATGAACGCTACACTCCAGCGGTCGCTTGGTGGATATCGGCTCGCAACGCGAAGCCGAAATGGAGGCCAACTGCCACAGGACGCGGCGACCACTCGCCGCGTCGCAACCCCGCCGCCCATATGATGAAAAAAGCCATACTCCTCCGCACCTTTCTTGCGCTTACGATCACCCTTTTCGCAGCAGTGCCGCAAAGCCGTGGCGGCGACCTGCTCCTGGCGGCCTTTGGCGGCGACGTAATCGTGCGCTACAACAGCACGCTGGGCACGTTCTCGACGTTCGCCACGTCTCCAGGAATGGATGGGCCGACGGCGATGGTCTATGGAGCGGACGGGAATCTGTATGTGCTCAACGAATTTTCGCACAATGTGCTGCGCTTCAACGGGACGACTGGCGCGTTCATCGACGAGTTCATTTCCTCGGCGACGCTGGCCGCGGCGGGCGTGCCCGATCCAGGTGATATGGAACTCGGGGCGGATGGCAATTTGTATATCAGCAGTCATTTTCCCGGAGGGGGACCCCTGTTCACCGCGGTGTGGAAATTCAGCGGCACGGTGGCGAATGCTCTTCTGGGGCCGTTCGCCACATTCGGCGGCGTGCATCACACGCACGGCCTAACTTTTGGCCCCAGCGGAAATCTTTACCTCAACGACATCGATAACGGCGGCCCGCATATCTTCAACGGGATCACGGGGGCAAAAATCGGTACGATCGCGCTAGGGTCGCCGCCGATTTTCTTCGGCGATCTCACTTTCACCCCGGATGGAACACTCTACGTAACCGTGGATGGCGGAGGCGGCGTGCTGCGCTACGACGGGGTCACGACCACCGCGCTGATTTCGCCGGGCGCGGGGCAAAGCTACTGGGGTATCCTGGCCGCCGACGGCTTTCTTTACGTGAGCAACAAAGACTCGGGCACACTCAAAAAGTACACCGACACGGGTGTGTTCGTCGCTGACATCACCGGCGGGCCGCCGGCGTTTGACATCATCGCGATGGTCGTTCCGGAGCCGGGGACAGGCCTGCTGTTGTTTGTTGGACTCGTCGGGTTGGGGTTGTCGTGGCGGCGATGGAGAAAATCCGCGTTTAGGGCCGAGTGATCAGCCACCCCTCTCAGGCTAGTCGAGAGTGATCATCCTTCTTTTTGTTGGCTGCGTCGACTGAAGCCGGCGGCGTGAGATATACGGCACAGTTGTGAGCGCCAGAAGGAAAAGACAGATTGTCGAAGGTTCAGGAACTGCAGCGGTAGTTCCTGCAATGATTCCTGCTCCGGTGCTCTCAATCGCGCTGCTGAGCAAAGTCGGCCCCGTTGCATCGTACCGAAACGACGCCCAGCCGAAACGATCACCGGAACCGGCGCCTTGGTTCCCATTTGCATCCAGCCAAAACCCGAGGAGAAAAGTTCCACCAAGAGTCATTTGGATCTGACCGCCGAGGTAGCCCGTAAATGAATTGGCAAATGGTTGCGCGGTCATGGCGAACTGAGGATCGATCACCGTGCCGGACGAGACGCTGTACCAAACATGACCAATACCGACCGTGAAATTATTAGGACGTAGATTGAGATTGCTGTCGATCGAGCACAGAATGCCGGCCCCGTTACCGCTAAGGTTCGGTTGCGTCCACGCTTGTATAATTCCCTGCCCGTTATCAAAAGCCGAGGAGACCCCGGTCGTATAGACGAACGCGCTTGCCGGAGTACAGGTCAATAAGAACGAAATCGCGAGAAGGTGAATGCTGGCCTTAAGCATGGTGAGATATTAGATGATGCTTGGATTATCTGTCGAGAGCAAGCTCGCGGGCTCGGCTTGAATGGTCCGCCGCATAGCGAAGAATTGGCACTCCGTTGACACGTCAACGAGGGGAACTACTTTGGCGGTTCCGCTCGGCCGCACTGGTCCGGTCCGATCTATTATGGCTAAACAGAAGAGACGTCGGCTATCGTTCAAACGCTCAAAGCGAAGATCGACATCCACAAGGCGGGTGGCACCTTCCAAAACAAGAAAGGCGCGTTACGTCTATCATTTCGGCGATGGATACGCCGATGGCAGGGGCGACATGAAGCCGCTCCTCGGCGGCAAAGGCGCGAATCTGGCCGAGATGACGCGGATCGGTTTGCCAGTGCCCCCGGGATTCACGATCACGACCGAGGTCTGCACCTACTATTACGCGCACAAACGCACCTATCCCTCATCGCTTCAGACGGAAATCGTGAAGGGAGTTGCTAACATGGAGCGAATTATGGGCACCAAATTCGGCGATACCGAGAATATGCCTCTTCTGGTCGCGGTCCGCTCCGGCGCGCGGGACTCGATGCCGGGCATGATGGACACAATTCTCAATCTCGGCCTGAACGATGAGACGGTGAAGGCTCTGGTGCGGGCGACGAAGAACGAACGGTTCGCGTGGGATTGCTATCGCCGTTTCATTCAGATGTATGGCGACGTCGTCATGGGCGTGCAGAAGCGGGAAGGCGAAGACCACGATCCGTTTGAATCGATCATCGAGCACTACAAAGACGAGAAATACGGTCAGCATAATATCGACGACTCGAAGCTCACCGCCTCTGATTATCAGGAGCTGGTGATCCGCTTTAAGAAATTGGTGAAACAGCGCACCGGCGAGGCATTCCCAAACAATCCCTGGGACCAGCTTAAAGGCGCGGCCGGAGCGGTATTCGGTTCCTGGATGAACGATCGCGCGATCGTTTATCGCCGGAAATACAACATCCCGCAGGATTGGGGCACGGCGGTGAACGTTCAGGCAATGGTTTATGGCAATACCGGCGTGAATTCCGGTTCCGGCGTCGCATTCACGCGCAACCCGGCCAATGGCGTGAACGAGTTTTACGGTGAGTTCCTGATTGACGCGCAGGGCGAGGATGTTGTGGCCGGCGTGCGCACACCGCAACCGGTCCTCGAGTTGAAGAAGGTGATGCCGAAGTGCTACGCGGAATTGCTCAAGGTCCGCGCCACGCTCGAGAAGCATTTCAAGGATGTGCAGGACGTTGAGTTCACCATCCAGGATGGAAAGCTTTTCATGCTCCAGACGCGTAACGGCAAGCGGACTGCGGCTGCTGCGCTGAAATTCTCCATGGACATGTTTAAGGAGAAACTCATCGACTGGAAGACCGTGGTGATGCGCAATCCGGCTGATCAACTGGACCAACTACTCGCACCAATCTTCGACGTCGCTGAAGTGAAGAAGGCGAAAGCCGTTGCCAGCGGTCTGCCCGCAGGTCCCGGCGCTGCTTCCGGCAAAATTTATTTAAACGCGGATCGCGCTGCGGCCGCGGCGGAAAAAGGAGAAAAAGTTCTGCTGGTGCGGAACGAAACGAGCCCGGAAGATTTACGTGGCATGATCGCGGCGGAAGGAATTCTCACCGCGAAAGGCGGCGTCTCATCGCACGCCGCGCTCGTTGCGCGACAAATGGGCAAGGTCTGCATCTGCGGCGCCTCGGCCTTGCAGATCGACTACGGAAAGAAAACTGTAACCGTGCAGGGTCAGACATTTAAGGAAGGAGATTTCCTTTCCATTGATGGAACGGCCGGCACGGTGTATGCCGGGCAACTCGCCACCGCGCCGAGTGAAATTATCACCGGAATGCTGAACGGCGACAAAGCGGCGCAGAAAACGGAGAAGTTCAAGTCCTTCAATCAGCTCATGGCGTGGTGCTCAAAGGCCGCGCGCCTCGCCGTCCGTTGCAACGCCGATAACCCCGAGCAGACTGAGAACGCCCTTGCATTTGGCGCGGTCGGCATCGGCCTAACCCGAACCGAGCATATGTTTTTCGAAGGCGATCGGATCGACGCGATGCGTGAAATGATTCTTGCCGATAACGTGGAAGACCGAAAAGCCGCGCTGGCCAAATTGCTTCCGTATCAGCGCGACGATTTCGCCGGTATTTTCAAGGCGCTCAAAGGTTATCCCGCCACGATCCGTTTTCTCGATCCGCCGCTGCACGAGTTCCTTCCACATGATCCCGAATCACAGGCGGAACTCGCCAAGAAGATGGGAGTCTCCGCCGAGAAAATTGCGCACCGCGTCGAGTATCTTCACGAGTTCAATCCGATGCTCGGCCATCGCGGCTGTCGTCTCGGCATTGCGTATCCGGAAATCACCGAGATGCAGGCCCGAGCCGTCTTTGAAGCAGCCGCCGATGTCGCGAAAAAGAAGATTAAAGTAAAACCGGAGATAATGATTCCACTCGTTGGCTTTAAGAAAGAGTTCGATCTCCAGGCGGAGATCGTCCATCGCGTCGCGAAGGAAGTAATGTCTCAGAAGAAAGTAAAATTCGATTATCTGGTCGGCACCATGATCGAAGTGCCGCGCGGTGCCCTCACCGCGGACGAAGTCGCCAGGAGCGCGGAGTTCTTTAGCTTCGGCACGAACGATCTCACCCAGATGGCACTTGGCATCAGTCGCGACGACATGGGGAATTTCCTCATGCCGTACGTCGAAAACGAGATCTTTAAGAAAAATCCGTTCGCCACCCTTGATCAAACCGGGGTGGGGCAGCTCATGCGAATCGCCGTCGAGAAAGGCCGCAGCAGTCGCCCGAACATCAAACTAGGCATTTGCGGCGAGCATGGCGGCGATCCCGAGAGTGTGAAGTTCTGCCACCGGCTCGGTTTGGATTACGTCAGCTGCAGCCCTTACCGGGTTCCGATTGCCCGATTGGCCGCAGCGCAAGCAGCGATCGCGGGCTAGCGACTAGCTTTTTTGTCGGGTTTTTGCCAGCCAGAAGGCCTCCCATGCCTTCCAGGCGCGTTCCCAGTTTTCCTTGGCGGCCCAACCTTCGGCTTCGAGAAAGCGGAAGTAAGAGGGCGAATCCTGCCGTTCGGAAAAATGCCGCACTGTCTGGAGCGCTTCATCAAGCTGACCACTTTCGATTTGTTTGCGATAAAGCGTGTAACCTATGGCGTAGTTGTCGGGTGCGACGCTAAATCGTTTTTTTAATTCTTCGAGCGATGCCGTTTCGCCGGGACGTGGCAATGCGGCAGGTTCCCCGAATCGCTTGGTCAACTCGTAAGCCGTTCGAAAGTCGTTCTTTCGGGAATGGTATTTGGCCATGCCGAACCAGGCATACTGAAGCCAACCACGATGCTCGGCAACGGCCCCTGCCAGAGCCTCTTGATCGCCGCGGTCTGACCACATCGTAAAGAGGGCCAATTTTTGGGGTTCGCTGAGCGATTTCAAATCCGGATCGGCAATCAAGAATCGTGTGAGAGTTTGGTTAAAGGGTGCGCCGGCAACCTCGCCGAGATAAGCGAGGGTCAGTTCGGGCTGACGCAATGCCATCTCTTCCAGAAGGCGCGTGGTGACCGGATTATCCTTCAAGGCGTTCCGCAGAATTACGCCGTAAACACCCGGACTGTCCTTGCCGGCCCTACGTAGCGCTTCGCGCCAGGCCGTTGTCGCCAACGTCGGGTTCACCGCAATCCAGATATTCCCCTCGGCCAACGGGACGTCATAGGAATTCGGCTCGAGAAAACGGGCACGCTGAAAATCTTCGAGAGCCTCAGCGGGTTGCGATGCCCCCACTTCGCCAATGGCTCGCAAAAAATAGAGCTGCCAATCGAGTGGCGCCCATTCCAACGCATGCGTCGTTAGGGAAACCGTCTCGGGAAAATTGCGGCCACGGGTCGCCATCTCAGCCTGTCGTCTCGCGAGATCGACGCCAGAAGATCCGGGAAGTAATGCTTTTCGCCCCGCAAATGTCCAGATGAGACCGCTGGCAATTAGAAGCAGTCCGATCACGCGAAAAAACAATGGCGCTACCCGGCTAGGTTTTAGGCCGAGGGGGCGCCGCAAGGACAAGCCCAGCAGAAAAATGCCTGCAAACGCCGTTCCAATTTTATGTCCGGGAACATCGACAAGTCCGTGGGCGGCGACGATAAGCGCGCCGATTAACGCGGCCAGGCGGAACCGCTGGTTGGTTCCTTCTTGCAGCGGAAAAACGCGACGAATCAAGAGCGTTGCGGCGATCAAAGCCAGCACAATCGCCGGCCATCCGAGTTCCGCCCACAACCAGAGCCAGTCACTCTCCGGATGTAGCGCACGCGTGTTGCCGATGGATTCAGCCCGGAAGATAGCAAATACGGCTTCGAAATTTCCCAAGCCGATTCCGCACCACGGCGAGGCGCGAATCAGTTGAAAGGCGTCGTGGAATATCCGCCATCGAAAATCCGTCGATAAACCGGGGCCTTCCAATCCACGAAGATGAAATCGCTCCAAAGTTTGGCCTCCGAAAATCAGTAGCGTGGTGGCCAGTAGCAGCAGGAAAGAAAAACCGAGCGCCAACCGGGCGGGTGAACGTTGCCGCATCGCCACGACACCGATCCAAAGAGCACTGCCGCTGACCAGAATAGCAATTCCAGCGCGGGAAAAGTCTAGAACGATTGCTGTGATCAAGACTGCCAGCCCGATTAGCCAGAATAACCAGGTCTTGCGTCCGTAGCGGAGGTCGTCCTGTCCACAAGCCAGTAGCACAATGGCGGTGACGCCGAAGAGATCGGCTGTGTGGTTGCGATTCGGAAACGGTCCGAAGCCGCGCTCACTTTTCCAGAAAGGCAATGTCCAGTGCGCCCAATAAAGGGCTATACAAACGGCCGCCAGGACTACGACGCCAATTACAAAGAGACGAAGTTGAAAACGGGCCGAGCGAACGCCAATCTCTTGTGTGCAAACGACATAAACCCAAATGACCCCCGCGATTAAACTAATGAGGCAACCCGCCGTAAGCCATGGCTGGGGCGTTACAGTCGATGGCAAAACAATATTGAGATCGTTAACCACCGCGCCTCGCCAAGCGGGCAGGAAGAACCAATCAGCCGGCAGAAAAGCAACGGCCGCCAGTCCGACCAAACAAATCAGAACACAATTTGTGGCCAGACCTAGCGAAGCCCGCGGCGGCCGGGCGAGTAGGAGTAATCCCAATAAACCGAGCACCAATCCCTCGGCCCATTTTTGTGAGCCGCCCCCGAGAAAGGCCGCCAGGACCGGCAAGAAGGCAATAATACCGTTCCCGGCCCGCTGACCTGCCGAGATCGCTCGCCTTCGCACAAGTTTAGAATCGTTAACGGAATCGCGCATTAGCCGAAGAGGATTATAATGGTATGGGAATAGCTGATTATGCCGTCGCCCATCGATTCCCGATGTGCGTGTATCATGTTCGGGTCAAATTTAGCACGAGTTGAAGCTGCGCCACCATCGCGTACCCTCAATTCGCTCGCTGAAAAATAGCCATGGTTACGAACCGCACGGAAGGTCTGTACCGCCTTTTCCTGCTCTGCCAGATCGTTCTTGTTGCACTGCTTTTCTGGTTTGGCGTCTGGATCATGGTCACTTTCTATTCGCCTGGCGCGGAGCTGACCTGGCGGCGTTACAGCATTTACTGCTCCATGCTGATGCTCGGCGTGTTTTTGGAATCGCTTACCCGCGACGGATCGAAAAGTTATTTTCTGCAAAACGAACTGCTCCGGCAGCACCGTCTCAGTTTGCGTCAGGTGATCGCCAGCGCTGGAACGCTTGTCCTATATCTAATCGCAACCAAGGACGCGTTTATTTCGCGAGTGTTTTTCTTCAACTTCATCCCGTGGCTTTACGTCGCGCTGCTTTTTTCGCATTATTATCTTCCATCGGCGCTGGCGCGCGGATTTTTCAAGCGCGAAGAAAAGACCTTGCTGGTCGGCTCCACGCGCAAGGCCGCCCAACTGCGCGAGTGGCTTCGCCGCAAAGCGGCAATTGGATTGCGCACCGTCGGTTTGGTTTGCGATGAAGAAACAAAGGAGACCGAGACCGGGATTCCTGTGCTTGGGTTGCCGGGTAATTTGGAAAAGATCGTTCACGACCACGGTATCACGCAGATAATACTGCTTGAGTTTCCGCTCTTCACCGAAACCGATCGGAGCGTAATTCACATCTGCGATCAGCTCGGCATCCGGCTGCTTATCGTCAGCGATCTTGAAGAAAAACTGCGACATGCGGTCACTCATTTTGAAGATGACGGTTTCCGTTTTATCGGTCTTCGCGAAGAACCGCTTGAAAACCCGCTCAATCGGTTTTTTAAACGGACAATTGACCTGGCAATCGCTCTCCCTGTCATACTTTTTATCTTTCCCCTGCTTGCGGCTGTGGTCTGGATCGTGCAGCGGCTGCAATCGCCCGGTCCCCTTTTTCACAAGCAAATCCGTGCCGGCATGCAAAATCGCCAATTCACCATCTTCAAGTTTCGCACAATGCGACCCGACCACACTGAAGTCGCAAGGCAGGCCAGTGATAATGACGAGCGCGTTTATCCAATCGGGAAATGGTTCCGAAAACTCAGCATCGATGAGGTTCCGCAATTTTGGAACGTGCTCTGCGGCGATATGAGCATTGTCGGCCCGCGTCCGCATTTGATCGAACACAACAACCAATTTTCGAGATTGCTGGCGAACTATCACGTCCGGGCTTTTGTAAAACCGGGGATCACCGGCCTCGCTCAGGTGCGCGGATTTCGCGGCGAAGCACGGAATAGTGCCGACATCGAGAACCGGGTTGCGTGTGATCTTGAATATCTGGAAAACTGGAATCTTTCCCTCGAATGCGGAATTATCCTCCGGACCTTCGCCCAATTGATCGCTCCGCCTCGAACGGCGTACTAAGACGCCGCCAACGATTTTAGCTGGACGGCGAACTTTTCGATTAATCGCTTCTGCTCGAACTGTTCGACGTAAAAACGGCCGGCCTGGCTCCATTCACGGAGCCGTTGTCGATCATGCGCCAAATCGCGGAATATCTTCCCAAGCTCCGCCGGTTTTCCCGGAAGTACATTCGTGCCAAATCCGCCGTGAGCCACAGCACGGGCGAGGGCGCTTTCTTCGTCGGCTACGGTCACAACCGGGCTCGAATATGCGAGTGTGACCAGAAGCTTGCTCGGAAAAAACGAGTTCCCGGAGCCGCTTTGCTGCGTAATAAGGGAAACGTCCGCGTCCACAAGCAATTCGTGGTAATCCTGGCCGAAATGAAGCGGAAGCATCGTCACGTTTGTGAGATGTCGATCCTTCAGACTTTTTTCAAGCGTAGCGCGCTCCGCGCCATCCCCGCAAAGCACAATTCGAATTCGCTCGGCCTTAATCAGTTCGGCCGTGGCGAGCAGGATATCCAGACCCTGCTTTACCCCCAGATTGCCGGCATAGATCGCGAGAAATTCATCGGGTGAAAATCCATTTTTTTGGCGAAATCTGCCACGGTCCGGGATTTGCCCTGGAGCCGGAAGGGCGACGCCGTTTGGAAACAGAATCAGTTTTTCCTGCGGCACGCCTTTTCGCCGAAAGGTATCGACAATTTCTTCGCTGATTCCGGAAACACGCCTGGCTTTTTGATAGGCGAAGGATTCGAGCCAATAGAGAGCGCGCGTGAACCAGCCGGGCTTTAGCATTCCGAGGCCGACAGCGGCATCGGGCTGCAGGTCCTGGACGTGAAATACAAACGGCGCGCGCGTAATTTTGGTGACAAACCATGCGGCAGCGCCGAGCAGCAGAGGCGGCGACACGACGATGTAAACATCCGGCTGCTTAAGCGATAGGACACGAAGAATTGACGTCGCGACGAAAGTCGCTTCGTGCAAGATCCGTTTCCAGGCCGAAACACGCCTTGGAACAAAATGCCAGCAGCGATGAACGGGCACGCCGTTGATTAGGTCCGTGCGAAAGAGAAGATGTCGATCTTCGTCCTTTTTACGCCAGGCGGGATAATACGCGAACGTCGTTACCATCTCGACTTCATCGCCGCGTCCGCGCAAGAACTCGCAGAGCGCGATATTATGAGGGGCAATCCCCGTCACCTCGGGTGCGTAATTAATCCCCCAAACGACAACTCGCATCAGTCGCGCCCGGCTCGCCGCCGCAACTCGTAGGTCTTCGCGACGGAAAGAAATTCATAAACGGCGTGGAGGCGCGCAAAATAATAGCCGTCGCGGCCATCGAGGAAACCTTTTTGCCAAATGTAGATATAAAGGAACCGCAGGAGCGGACGAAAGGGCAGGCGCTGCGAAAACCTCTTCAATCGTCGCTTAAGATCGACATGCTCGTGCGCGAAATCTTTGGCGTCTTCCAGTTGTCCTCCGGTTGCGACGCGCGCCTCCCAGTTTGAATAGCGATTATGTTTTTCGATGAAAACGTCGATGGATGGAAAAGCATGATGCTCCATCTCGCACTGCAGTCGGGCAGTAGGTCCGCGCACGATAACGTGCTCGTGCACTTCATTGTCGCCACTGTCGGTTGCTGCGGCTGCTAACTGCTCATAGCGGCCGAGCGCATGGCGGAACAGGCGAAGATTCCAGTTGGGATAATAGGCATGCCGTAATTTTCTACCGAGGAAAACGAAATGACGATTGATCCAGTATCCCGCGATCGCGCCTGCGTTCGCAATGGCGCTCGCAAATTCCGCTTCCGCTTCGACCGGTAGAACTTCGTCGGCATCGAGGATAAAGACCCACTCGTTCTTGAACGGAAGATTCTCGAGCGCCCAATTCTTCTTTTTTGGCCAGGCGCCATTGAAATCGAACTGCACAACTTTTGCCCCGTGTTTCTCGGCGATCTCGATCGAGCCATCCTTGCTCTGCGAATCGACAACGAAAATCTCGTTCGCCCATTGCACGGAGCCGAGACAACGCGGCAGATTCGTGGCTTCGTTCTTCATCGGAACAAGAACCGACATCGGCACGCTGCGGGGGTCGTTGCGATTCATGTTCTTGTGTAACTTGGCTGCATTGGTCACGGCTGCTGTAAACATCGTGCGCACGTTGACAGCACAGCAAGAATTACATCTTGCTAGAACCGATCAAGGCGACAATGATGTTACGTCGGAAGCTGATGGATGTACGGGACTAAGCTAGCAAAAGTTACGAGGCTGGTCGGCGATTTGCTCGGCAATCCCAAATACGTCCCGGGGTACCTGTCGACGAACTTTTCGAAAAGGACTCCACTGGATCTCGAATTGCCTTGGTTTTCATATGCGGCCATTGATTTTCTGGCAGCATTTCTTCGGCCCGAGATGTGCGTTTTCGAGTATGGCACAGGCGGATCGACTCTTTTTCTTGCGAGGAAGGTTCGAACAGTGACCAGCATTGAAGACAACGTCGTTTGGCTGCAGAAAATCGAAGAGCGATTAAGGCAGACTGGGCTGAGCAACGTCGTGCTGCAGCACCGGCAATTTGACTCAAAGAATCCGGTTAACTTTGAAAGCTCAGGTTATCTGCATTCGATACCGTCGAGGCAATTCGATATGATCGTGGTGGATGGCACGGAGGAATTCTTCGGTCAGAGAGACGCGATGCAGGTCCGGCCGATCTGCTTTCGTCATGCAGAGAAATTTATTAGACCGGGCGGAATAATTGTCGTGGATGATTCATGGTGCTACCCCGATCTGCGGCGTTTGAATCGCGCCAGGCGGTATCGAACGTTCAAGAGCGCCGGTCCTTGTCGGCCTGGAGTTACTTCGACCGATATTTTCTTCTACTGAAAAGACGAGGCGGCTGTTCGCGTTCGGATGACCTTGCACGGACTTCCAACGGCAACGGTATCGGACGGTACGTCTTTCGTGACGACCGAGCATGCGCCGATTATGCTTCGTGCACCGATCGTCACTCCCGGAAGAACAAACGCTCGGGCGCCGACGAAAGCATCTTCGCCGATAGTGATCTTCGCGGTAACGAGCGGCATGCCTGGCTTTTCGAAGTCGTGACTGCCGGTGCTCAGATACGCTTCCTGGGCAATGGTGGCGCCGGCGCCGATCTCAATCTCGCCGAGGCTATATGCGTTCGCGCGATCGCCCAGGCAGGCATGATCGTGCAAAGTCAGGTTCCACGGAATGGCGATGCGGGCCCGTTGATGCACGAAGGGTTTGCCGTGGATCTTGGCGTCGAACACGCGCAACCAAAAAAGGCGCCACTCGTTGAACG
This sequence comes from Verrucomicrobiota bacterium, assembly GCA_040005265.1. GTDB lineage: Bacteria > Verrucomicrobiota > Verrucomicrobiia > Chthoniobacterales > UBA10450 > JBDTZF01. The sequence continues at coordinate 63 of JBDTZF010000020.1, read as the reverse complement.
GCTTCGGCGTCCATGCGCAAAAGACGAACCAGCAAAACTCCCAGAGCATGCGCATAAAGCGTT
>JBDTZF010000106.1:0-9768 GCA_040005265.1 Verrucomicrobiota bacterium | reverse complement strand
GCGCGATGGTTGCGCCCGGTGATGAAGGCCAGCCCCAGTACCAGCGGGTAGGCCTTTTCCACTTTCGTTTTCAGCAGGCCTCGCTTTGCCATTTCAAAAAGCGGCCTGAACGCTTTCATTCGTTCCGCCAGAGTTGCGTTGTCGTACCATTTGTTAATCCAGATTCCACGGAAACGCAGATCTTTGAAAATGAGCAGTCCATTCGGAATTTTCAGGGGCTGCAGGCTCATCGCGCCAAATGTGACCATTGTCGATTCTGGTGCCAGACAATTGGCCAGACGCAGTGCGCTCTCACCGCCGACCGCATTCAGTGCGAGTCTAATTGGCGCGCCGGACGTTGTGGACTTCACTTCATCGCGAAGATTCTCGCCGTCGAGCAGGACAACGTCGCCTCCTTCTGCGCGGAGTTCGCCGATCAATTCCTTGCGGCGAACGACGTTGACCGTTTTATAGCCGAGATCGTGGGCGATTTCGATCACGGCACGTCCGGCGGCCGAGTTCGCGGCGTTTTGTATCAGCCAGTCGCCTTGTTTAAGATCGACATAGTCGTGCAGCAATCGCCATGCGGTCATTGGATTGATCTTCAACATGGCGGCGTGCACGGGATCGATCCCCGATGGAACGACAACCAGGTCGTCCGCTTTGACCGCGACGGCGTCGCGCCAGGTGCCAAGGTTGTGCGGTAAGATTACCAAATCGCCAACCACGACATTGGCGGCATCGGACCCAAGTTCGACAACGACGCCTGCGCCTTCGAACCCCGGAGTCGCCGGCACTTCGCGGCGGCCGGGATATTTTCCTTCAATCGCGTTCAGGTCCGCCGGATTGATAGGCGCCGCGCACATTTGCACGATTGCCTCGTCCGGGCCGGCTGTTGGCCAGGGCTCCTGTTCGACCCGCAAAACGTCCGCCGGATTTCCGTGCGCTGCGTAAACGACTGCGTGTATGGTTTCCTTCATCGATGCCAGCGCAAATTCACGCCGCGGAGAAGAATCTGCAAACCGGCGCGCGGGTCGCGCTGCTCGGCCTCGCCATTAATGTTGCGTTGGCGATTGCCAAGATCGCCGCCGGGCTTTTCGGCAACGCCTACGTCCTGATTGCTGATGGCATTGAATCCGCGCTTGATGTGGGTGGTTCGATTGTGATCTGGGGTGGTTTGAAATTTGCCGCGCGCCCGCCCGATGCGACGCACCCCTATGGTCACGGCAAAGCCGAACCGGTTGCCGCTGCCGTGGTCGCGGTGGGAGTCATTGCCGCCTCGCTCGGTCTTGCCATTGAAAGCGTTCACGAAATCTCTCTGCCACACCACGCGCCGGCGCCTTACACGCTGATCGTGCTCATCGTGGCGGTGGTTGCAAAGGAGACGCTGTATCGATACGTGAATCAATTCGGTCGCAGCGTGCAGAGCACGGCTATTCAAACTGATGCCTGGCATCATCGCACGGATGCCATGACTTCAGTTGCGGCCTTTATCGGTATTTCGGTGTCGCTCATTGGCGGCGAGCGATGGCAGAGCGCGGATAATTGGGCCGCGCTCTTTGCCTGTGCGTTGATCGGCGCGAACGGCTACCGGATCCTTTCGCCGGCGTTACATGAAATCCTGGATACCGCGCCGCGCGGGCCAATTGTTGGTGCCGTGCAAACCGCGGCGGGTTCTGTTCCCGGCGTTGTTAACGTCGAAAAATGTTTCGTCCGGAAAATGGGTTTACGTTTCTATGTCGATCTTCACGTCGGCGTAAATGCCAGCATCTCGGTTCGAGAGGGCCACGATATCGCGCATGAAGTGAAACGCGCAATTCAGCAAACCGATCAGCGTATCGCCGATGTGCTGGTGCACATCGAGCCGGCTTCTCACTAGTCTGCGGGGGAAGCTGACGGCTTACCCAAATGACCACGTCGTTCTCTAGACCTGCTGGCGGCTTATCCCTTCAGCCACTGCTTTCGCCAGGACTTCTTTCGCGCGACCGATCCTTCGCGCGAATTGAATCAACCGGGGTATGCGATTTGGATGCGCTAGAAAAAACGCCGCGAGCTTGAGCATATCGGTTCGCTGAGCCGTGATATTGAATAATACGTCCGGCGGCGCCGGAAACGGATCGCTTGGCGTATCGCTAATGGCGCGCAGCGAGAGCATGGGCAAAGCATGCTCGGAGCAGATGCGGGCAATGAATTGTGTTTCCATGTCCACGGCCACAGCGCCGGTTGTTCGCGCCATCTCTTTTCGCGCGTCCGCGCTATCGATCATCGCCGCCGCCGTATGAAGATCGGCAAAGTGGATTGTCGGTTTTGAAGCGGGTTGAGCAAATGCGATCGTCGAGAAGTTCTTCGCGAACACGAGTTCCCCTGCGGCTAATCGATCGGTCAGCGCGCCCGCAAAACCGGCGCTGATCAGAAATTCGAATTGTCGATCCTGAAGGAAGCGCTCCAGACGTCGCGTGCAGATTTTTTCTCCCACGCCGGTGTGAAGGATTTCAACCGCAACATTGTCGATTTTACCGGAGATCGTCGAAACGCCGTTCTGAACGTGATCGGTTTTATCTCGGAGAAGCCGCACAAAGTGCGAGCTTTCCGCCGGCAAAGCGAACGTGACCGCGATCACTCTCGTTTGATTGGAGGGACACGCTCGGTCGTGTCCGAAATATTTGGGCGCCGACCGCGCGGGCGCCCTCCAGTTTTGGAAAAACTTCTCGGGATCACTTTGGCGTTGTTGCGGCCGGTTCGACGATTTGAATAACGAAGCTTTTTTTCTCCGCGGCTGGCGCAGACGCATCACCAGGCACAGGTGTTGTCGCGGCGCCTCCGGCAATCGCCGAAATAGCGCCGCGGAACTCAGGCTCCCGATTGGCCGGAACATCTGCCAGCACACTGACGCGATGCTGATCGGGAATTCCTTTAGTGGCCGAGCCACCAGCCCGGCTGGCCGCGGCAACCACGTCGTCGGCGACGGAGTTCAGCTTGCCGGGTGAGGCTGAGATTGTGAGCTCGCTCACGCCTAACGATGCCGCTGGGGCGAGCTCCGACACCGCAGCGTGCTCGAGCGATTTTTTAATTTGATCGCGCGTTTGTTTCTCAAGCAATGCGTGATTCGGATTCTTGCTTTCCTTGTGAGCAATGATCCAAAGACCGGCGCCAACGTTGACGGCCATAAGAATAATAAAGGCGCCTCCCACACGAAGCGCCATCTTGCGGCCCCGCTCCGTGATGGCGGTGTCCGGTAGCTCCACTTCCCGTGACTCACCGCGCATCCCGGAATGAATCCGGCGCGCCACCGCCAGCTCACGTTGCAACTGCGCATCCGAGATCAATCGGCCTTCGAAATCGGCGCGCTCGCTTGGAGCCAATCTGCCATCGAGATAATCGAATAGTTTGTCGGGATTCATTTGGGACAGGGAAAGCGTGACGCGAGACGCGGTTTGGCGCAACGCATAAACACCCGGATAGTTCAACGATCCTCCCGCTCAACGGCCTCGCGGCTCTCCGTTTGCTCCCGTGGTGTATGGGAAATAGAATAAACTTCTCGTGGGAAAACATGGCTATGTAGGGGCGACGACGCCTCGTCGACTTTGGTGGCGTCGCGCTGCGGTGGGGACTGCTCTATTTCTTACGCTTCTGATCGTCTTCCATCGGCCGATTTTATCGGTCCTCGTCCGGCAGGTGGCGCGTCATTACGCCGCCAAGGAAAATCTCAATATCGATTTTTGGCTCGAGGGCAACGTGCTCACGAACCTGAGCGTGCGGAATCTGCATATTAGTCCCACCGGTCCGACTGATATCGAATCCATCGATGCCGAACTCGTGCGCGTGGATTATAGCTTGTTTGGATTTCTGCGGCACGGGCGCGCGGGACTTCTCAAAAATCTTCAGGTGTGGTCGGCGCGGATAGCGCTGAATCCAGCCAAGCGGCCCCGATTGCCGCCCGGGGTGAGGGCGCGAAAGAAAAGTGCGGGGCTGCCCACTACCTTATTCCCGGATCGTCTCAGGCTGTCCGATGTCAGTCTCGTCGTGCGAGACAAGCCGCACGATTTCTTTCTGCAACATGTGGACGTTGAGCTGGACCCGAGTGTCCCGGGCAAACTCCAGATCGACAGAATGCAACTCACGAACGGACAAAGTTGGACGAAAATTTCGGGAGCGACATCGTATGCGAGCAAGAACCTCGTTATTCGTGATGTTATTCTGAACGACCAGGACCGCATCGATCTGCTGAACCTAGACGCGTCGGCCATCGACAGTAAGAAGCTCGAGCTCAAGCTTAAGGCCAAGGTAGGAAGCGGCAAAGTCGCGGGTTCGATGCAGTGGATCAAACAACGATCAACTGTCTGGCGATCGATCCATCTCCACTTGGAGAATGTTTCGGCTGACGCATTGAACAAATACATAGACCTGCCGGAACGTCTTTTACGCGGCCAGGTTGAAAAGTTAGATGTCGATCTTACCGGCAGTTTGATCTCACCGAGTAGTTGGAATGGCGTCGTGAACGCGACGCTGCGAAATTTTTACATCGGCCCCATCGGCTTTAACAGTTGGATTTTCAGCGCCTGGGTGAAGGACGGCCAGGCTGCGCTGGAATCGGCCGATCTCGTTCAGAAGGAGAATCACATTTATCTGAATGGATCAGCCCGGTTGCCCGATCGCATTGAAGATCTCAGGCGAAGTGTGGCTACCGTGGACATCGTAGGGGCCGCCGTGGATCTTGGGAAGTTGACGTCCGAGCTGCCGGAGCCGCTCACTGGCTCGGCTCAGATCAACGGCAAAATCGAGTTAAGCAACGGAAAGGCGGAGGGAAACTTTCTCGCTTCCGCGGGAAAAGTGGTTTTCAAGGACGGCACGATCGAAAAGGCGCTCTCAACTATTCATGCGTCGAAAATTCTGCCGGAGCGATATTCCGAAAAACCCTGGTTTGCCGGTCTTCAAACGACCGGGCAAATCGAGATGTCAAACATCCGATATCGCGCCTGCATTTTCGATTCGTTGAAAGCGTCGGTGAAAAGCGGCGACGACCTTGTTACGTTCGAACACTTGAATCTGCGGCGAAATCAAAACGATTTAAGTCTTCACGGGCATTATCATTTGCCTCCGGATATTGACGATTTTGCTGCCACAACTGCTGACATCGCCGGCGTATTAAAGGCGCCCCAGCTCGGCGATTTTTGGGCAGCTGATTCGAAGGAGAAGATCAGCGGTCCTATGGAAATGACCGGGCAAATCCAGTGGAAGGAACAAAAAGCGAGCGGCGGTGTGTCGCTCTTCGGCGCGAATCTTCAGATGCGTGGCCTCGCTTTCCAGCAGCTTGGGTTACAAGGCACGATCGCAAACAACGTCGTTTATGTAAACGATCTTACTGCAAGGCTAAAGGAGCCCGGTTTTGTGAACGCAACCGGGATCATCGATCTTCGCCCGCCTCTTCACTACAGCGGTAAACTTGCTGCGAACGTTCCGAATCTCGCGGCTCTGGAGCCGTGGTTGCGCGCTTCCGGCAACAAAAAGGAGTTGAGCGGCTCTCTCAAGATTGACTGGGAGGGAAGCGGCGAGCCACACACGCTCAAGAACCTCGGAAAATTGAAACTCGTCATGGAACACGCCCGTTACGGCGACTTGCAGAAGCTGCAAGCGAACATCGACGCGACCTATACGCGGGATGCTCTCGAGGTTCCGATATTTTTTCTGGCCACCGACAAGATGAACTTCGAAACGATCGTTCAATCGAAAGAAGAAACTCTCGAAGTAACGAAGATCGCGCTCAATCAGGGAGAAGCCAAATACGCGACCGGCTATATCTCCATTCCGTTTGTTTGGAAAAATATCTGGAAGAACGCGCCGGTCGTTCCTTCAAGCGGTAAGGTGGTGGCCAGCTTTCAATCCGAGAACATCGACATCGCCAAGCTCTTCAAGGATCTCGGCGGGGCGTCGCCCGTGACAGGTGTGTTCACTGTCAAACTCGACGCCGGAGGAACCGTCGAGGACTTGAACGCGCGACTCGACATGCAGATTCGCGATTTGCGGAGCGCGCAAACTCCAAAGCTCGAGCCGGCGATATTCGATCTCACTGCGCAGGTCGAGCATGATCAGCTCACTGTGGCCGGAAAGCTCCAGCAACGACAAATCCAACCTCTGGAGTTGAGCGGTAAAATGCCGTTCGACATTCCCAGAATTGTCCGGCAACTGAAAATCCCTGACGACACGCCGATTACGGGAAAGATCCATCAGCCGCGAAGCTCGGTAAATTTGCTTCGGCAACTTTTGCCGGAAGTGGAAATTGTGGATGGAGACCTCGCGCTGGATGTGGATGTGAAAGGGAAATTCGGGCAGCCGATGTTGAACGGCAACGCGGACATGACGGTTAACCTGCTTCGTTTCAAGAATGCGACCCTTCCAGCGCTGCGGGATTTCAAGGCCAGGCTGGTGTTCTCGAATGACAACCTGAAGCTGGAACATTTTGCGGGGGAGCTCGCCGGCGGCCGATTTACAACAACGGGTGGCGTTAACTTTCCCACGATCGCCTCGGCCAATCTCGATCTACATTTGAAAGCGGACAGCGTGCTCGTCGCGCGCAATGATACGATGACGATGCGAGCCGATGCGGATTTGAGCGTCGTCGGCCCGGTGACCAGTGCGAACGTGTCGGGCAATCTCGCGATTACAAACAGCCGGTTTCTCAAGAACATCGATCTGATCCCGATCGGGTTGCCGGGAAGGCCGGCACCGCAGCCGCCATCGTCGCAACCGGATTTTTCAATTCCCCAATTGCCGTTTCGCGATTGGAAATTCAACGTGGCCATCAAGACCAAAGATCCGGTGTTGCTCCGCGGCAATCTCGCGACGGGGGATGCGACGTGCGAATTGCAGTTGACCGGAACGGGATTGGCCCCGGGATTGAGCGGCGTTCTGCGTCTGCGGAATGTGGACGCGACTTTGCCTTTCAGCAGGATGTCGATCTCCTACGGATTTCTTTATTTCGATCCCAGCGATTCGCTGAATCCTAAAATCGATTTGAATGGCACGTCGGTGATTCAGGATTATACCGTTCACGTTTACGTTTATGGCACGGTGCTCTCTCCGCAGGCAATTTTCACGAGCGAACCGCCATTGCCGCAGGAGGAGATCATATCCCTGCTCGCCACCGGCACGACGCGAGATCAATTAACCGGAAACAACAACGCTTTGGCAGGTCGCGCTGCGATGCTCCTTGTGCAACAGGTTTACCGGAAAGTGTTCAAGAAAGGGGAGCAGATGGAGAGCAACAACGTCTTTGATCGCCTCGATCTGGATGTCGGGCAGATCGATCAGCGGACCGGCCAGCGGCAGGCCACCGCCCGGTATAGAATTAACAAACAGTTCATGGTCATCGGCGACGTGGAAGTCGGAGGCGACTTTCGGGTAAAATTGAGGTATCTGATTCGCTTTCGCTAAAATGGGTCGCAAGATTTTTTGCTTTTGTTGCTGCATGGGGTTCGCCGGGAGCCTTGCTGCCCAGACCGCGGTGGATACGCCGCCGTCGGAAAGAAAGGCCGAGGCCGAGCATGCAGTAAAGAAAGCGCAGGAAAAACGCGCGCAAAAAGCGACCGAGATCGAGTTTCACGGGCAGCAGGCTTTTACTGACAAGCAGTTGCGGTCGCAGCTGAAAGAGCAAATCTCCGCGCTCGATCAATATGGATTAAGCGCGGCTCAGGGAGACGACCTCGCATTTTTCCTGGAGCTCATCTATCGCAAACATGGCTACGCCAAGGTGAGTGTGCATTACACAATCGAAGGGGGCACCCGCCTGCGCCTTGAAATCAACGAAGGTCCGCTATTCACCCTGGGGCTTGTGACCTTCGACGGCAACGTCAAGGAGCCCACCGATAAGCTTTTCGATTATGTGGTGGGCCCGACTCGCGAGCGGTACTCAAGATTGCAGCGGACCATTCCTTTCGTGGCCGCCGATCTCCGTGAAGGCGCGGAGTTGGTGCATCGTTTCTACGTTGCGGAAGGTTTTCTCGATGCGGTTGCCGATCCTCCGCGATATACCTATCGCGATAATAACAAGGTCGATGTGACCGTGCCGATTCACGAGAACCGGCAATACTTTTTCGGCACTGTAACTTTTACCGGCCAGAACGTTTATGAGGCCGAAACATTGCGCGGGCAAATTGCCGATCTTCTGAAGCGGCCCTACACCGACGCGCGGGTAGACGATATTCGTCGCCGGCTTCAAACCTATTTCAAAACGCGTGGCTACTATGACGTGAAGGTCGTCGCAACCGGGCTGCCGGAGCAGACAAAAAGCGGAAGCGTTCCAGTACAGATCACAGTTGCTTCGGGACCGGTATATCGATTCGGAGAGGTGACGGTAAGCGGATTGATTCGGTTGCGATCCAGTTTCGTCACCAAACGTTTCAGCGGCTTAAGCGGCAAGACCTACAGCCCGGATGTACTGGACGAAAGATTTCGCACCCTGATGAAAACGGGCCTGTTCAGTTTGCTGACGATAAAACCTGAGCCAGTTGGCAACGACGTGTTGCGGCTGAACATCACGGCCGAGGAAGCCAAGAGCAAACAGCTCGGCTTTTCCCTCGGTTACGGGACCTACCCAGGAGGCATCGTCGGCGCCCAATATCGAGACGGCAATTTCCTGGGTTACGGCCGTCCGGTCACAACGTCAGTCGAGTTGTCGCAACGCGGTTACAAAGGCGAGATCGCATATGAGGACCCGTTTTTCTTCGATACGGACCTCGACTTCAAAGTGCGTCTCGGGGCATTGACCTTTGACTTCGACGGTTACTCCAAGTTTGAGATCGGTGGACAATTTGAGATTATCAAGAAGATCACGAAACAGGATGAAGCTGGCGTGACTTTCGCCGTCCGTCACGTTGACGTGACCGGCGCGAGTATCAAGCCACGGTCGCTGCTCGGGCAAACGTCTTATTTCGTAAACACGCTGGGTTTTGCGAACACGTTTGATTTGCGAGACAGCCCGCTAGTGACACCACGCGGTTTGCTCGTTAATAATACGATCGATCTGGCGGTGGCTGAATTCGGCAGCGACATTGAGTTCATCCGCAGCACGATGCGCGTGGGTTACTACATTCCGTTTGCGCCGAAATCGCTGGACCCGGGGTCGATCGGAGTCGAGACCGGGGGTGGTCCGCCGCTGCAGCGCTGGTTCCGGCAATCTTTGCTGGCGTTTGGCGCGCGCGCGGGGACCATCCATTCGTTAACGTCGAGCGGTTCCAACGAGACGACTGAGATCCCGATCGACGAGCGCTTCTTTAACGGCGGTAACACAACTGTGCGCAGTTTTTCGGAGCGCGATCTCGGCCCGCACGATCGCAAAGGCAATCCAATCGGCGGCGAATTTTTCACCGTGTTTAATGTCGAATACACATTTCCGATTTTCGGCGAGTTACAGGGAGCATTTTTTGCCGATGCCGGGAATCTCCTGCCCAGTTCCGAAGAGCCGGGGCTGAATGACATGCGTTATGGAGTCGGCGCAGGCTTGCGCTACAAGTTACCCATTGGGCCGATCCGGGTCGATTACGGGATCAATCCGGACCGTCGCCCTACCGAGGATTTCGGCGCATTCCATTTCAGTTTCGGCTTTGCCTTTTGAGGCGGGGCCTTGTCTTGGCGATTAGGCTGCCGCTGCTGGAGAAGGTCGAATTCAGATCATCCTGGTGCAGCTTTGTCGGCGCCCCAAAGGGCGTCTGCGGATTTGCAGCTAGTGCTCCTCGCCTCTACAGTTGCCGTCCTATGATGAGGTTTCTTCGCAAGCATCGCGGATGGCTGATG